>JAAYBJ010000046.1 GCA_012730105.1 Candidatus Hydrogenedentota bacterium | reverse complement strand
GAAGGTGAGGGTGAAGTGCCTCTTGAAGGTGAGGGTGAAGTGCCTCTTGAAGGTGAGGGTGAAGTGCCTCTTGAAGGTGAGGGTGAAGCCCCCTTAGAAGGTGAAGGCGAAGTGCCCAGCGAAGGCGAGGGTGAAACACCGGTTGAGGGTGAAGGTGAAACACCGGTTGAGGGTGAAGGTGAAATGCCGGTTGAAGGCGAGGGTGAAGTCCCTGCCGAAGGTGAAGGCGAAGTGCCTGCCGAAGGTGAAGGCGAAGTACCTGCCGAAGGTGAAGGCGAAGTGCCTGCCGAAGGCGAAGGCGAAGTGCCTGCCGAAGGCGAAGTGCCTGCCGAAGGCGAGGGTGAAACGCTGATTGAAGGTGAAGGAGAAACACCTGCAGAAGGTGAAGCAGAAGTGCCCGCCGAAGGCGAAGGTGAAACGCCTGTAGAAGGCGAAGGGGAAACACCGGGCGAAGGCGAAGGGGAGACGCCGTCTGAAGGTGAAGGTGAAGACAGTTGTGGTTGCTTCTCCGGATGTGGTTCGAAGGAGATGTCGCCGGCTGCGGTTAAGCGTCTTCTGGGTGACTGGCTGCTCATTGGGCTTTGCCTTGCATCCTTGACGGTTGTTAGTAAACTCGGCAACCGTTGAGCCATTTAGAACTGCCTGTATTATCGCGGGGCCGCACCTGGTTGCGGCCCCGTTTACTGTCTACTTTTTTGTATCCGCCAGCCCGTCGTCTGCGCTTGTGAGAGAGGCATGCGTTGTTGTAAAGTGGTTTGGCAATGGGATCCAAGGCCGTTGTCTTTCCGGAAGCGTTTGGGACAGCCTGGCCCGTTACCGCCATATTCCAGGGCGTACAAGCGTGTGCCGAGTTCCTGAATCGGGACTGCGCCAACCAGCAGGAGTATCCATGGAAAATCATCAGGACCTTCCGGTCGTCATTGTCGGCGCGGGTGTTGCCGGTCTCACGTTGGGATTGAAATTGGCGGAGGCCGGCGTGCCTGTAGTAATTCTTGAAAGAGAAAAGACGGTCGGCGGCCTGGCAAGAAGTTTTTCATACGCGAACGGCGCCACCTTTGATATCGGTCCGCACCGTTTCCATTCAGACAGTGACCGGGTGAACCGCTTCGTGTTTGAAATTCTTGGCGAGGATTATCACTGGATACGCCGCAATTCCACCCTGTTTCTTTTTGGCAAGTATCTTCCCTGGCCCATGACGCTTGCGAACGTTGTTTCTCTGCCCTTGCCGCTGCTCGTTCAGGCGGGCCTCGATTTGTTTCGCAGGCGCAAAGCGCGCACGGATTCTTTCGAGGACTATATTATCGAACGGTATGGCCGTGTTTTATACCGAACGTTTTTTCAGCCTTATACGGAAAAATTTCTGGACTACACCTGTTCCAACCTGCACCGGGACTGGGCGGTAACGGGTATTGACCGGGCCACCATCGACAAGCGCGTGGATACCGGGTCACTGTGGGGGGTTGCCAAGTCCGTGCTCCGATCCAACGCGCCGGACACGCAATTTATATATCCCCGGTCCGGGGGGATCGGCGTGTTTTCGGAAAGGCTGGCCGAACGCATCACGCGGCTGGGCGGCCGGATTCTGACTTCCGCGCCCGTGGCGGCACTTCTTTCCGAAGCGGGGCGGATTACGGCGGTGCGCACAGAAACGGGAGAAACAGTGCCCGCATCGCATGTGTTCTGGTCGGGTTCGCTCGATACACTGCGGACCATCGGCTGCGCGCCGGAATCGGTGCCCAGGCTGCATTACATGTCCACCGTCCTTTTCAATTACGTTACCCGGAAACGGGTTGAGCCGGAGTTTCAATGGTGTTATTTCGGTGACAAGGCCATGGAGGCGTCCCGGGCCTGTCTACCCCGATGTTTTAATTCCGCCCTTGTACCTGAAGGCAAGGAGGGCATCTGCGTGGAAATTTCCTGTTCGGAAGACGCCGCGGCCTGGCGGGACCCTGCCAGGCTCGACTGTGTCGTGGAGACGTTTCTGCTGCACGCGAAGATGTTGCGCAGCCTGGAAGACATTGAGGACTATCATGTGGAACATATCCACGACACCTACCCCCTGTACGTGCTCAATTATCCGCGCAAACTGCGGGGTATGTTCGCCTGGGCCCATGACAGTTGGGACAATCTGAGCCTCCTCGGCCGCTGCGGCCGTTTCTGGTATAACAACATGGACCATTCCATTGAAGCCTCGCTGACGGTGGCGGATCATTTTCTTGCTGACAAGGCCGGCGGGCGCCTTCGACACGGGCGCGACTATGAGGCGGAAGATCGATATCTTGAGGGCGCATCCCCATGACCGGCAGTGACGACCATTATTCAAGAACCGTGGCGGCGGGCAAAGGGACGCGTTTCGCGCGGTGCGGCTTTAATGACCGGTTCGACCCGTTCTGGTTGAGCGGGATTCCCCGGCTGCGCCGGTTGTATGAAAACATGTTCGTGGAATTTCTTGGCGAAAGTCCGTGCGGGATGCTGCTTGATATCGGTTGCGGTTCGGGCATTTACTTTGAAGCCCTGGCCCCGCGCGCGGGCTCTGTGCATGGGGTGGACAGCTCGCCGGAAATGATTGCGGTGGCGCGCGCCTTTTGCCGCGAGCGACGACTGGACCATTTCCTGGCCGTCGCGGGCAGCGCGGAGCGCCTTCCTTATCCGGCTGATACCTTCGACACCGTGATTGCCATGGACGTGCTGCACCATGTACCGTCGGCCGACCAGGTGCTTGACGAAGTTTACCGGGTGTTGAAACCCGGCGGAACGTTTTTTGTGTTTGAGCCGAATATCCTGAATCCACTGGTGTGGTGCGCCCACGCGTTTCCCCGGGAAGAACGCCTTGCGCTGCGCAGAAACCGACCGGACACGCTGCGCGCCCTACTCGAGAATCGTTTCCATACGCTGCGCTGGCAGGGGATATGCGCGTTAATTACGGAGACTACGGGCCTGCGTCGCCGCCTGCTCGACACTTATCTTGCCCTGTGGCGGTGGACCAAGTGCGAAGGATGTTATCCCCGGCAGGTATGGCTGGGCGTTAAGGCCGAACGGAACTGATATGGCCTTCAAGGTGACATTGATCAATCCCGCCCTGGTCCATTTGACCGGTGACCCGTATAGCAGCATTCCCTTTATGCCCACAGGTCTGCTGTACCTTGCGGGATACCTTGAAAAAAAGGAGATTCCCGTTTCCATTTTGGATGGGTTCGGCCTTGCGCCGCGGCGCCTGTTCCGGATAGATGACCAGCTCAGCGGCTTCGGCCTCACGGAAACGGAGATTGTGGAACGGCTGGACGATGCGCCCCTCATCGGTATCGGCGTGCATTCCGGTATGTCCCATGAGTATGTATTGCGGCTAGCCCGCGCCATCAAGGATAACTATCCCGACACCATTTTGATTGCCGGGGGGAATCATGTAAGTGTGGTGCCGCAACGGTTCATCGAGGGCGGTTTCGATTATGTATGCATAGGCGAAGGGGAATACCCCCTGGAGGCGCTTGCGCGTTGTCTTCGTGACGGCACAGGGGATCCGCGTGCCATTCCGGGACTGGCCGGACCGGATTTTGCCGCGCCGCCCGCGCCCTTTGAGGAAGATCTGGACCGTTTCGGCTTTGCGGCCCTGCATCTGCTTCCCCTGGAGAACTACTGGGGCTTGGGCATGCAACACGCGCCCGTGCAGGGACGGTTCATGGTGTTGACCACCTCGCGAGGCTGTATCTATAACTGCCGCTTCTGCACCACGCCCAAGGTGTGGGGGCGACAATGGCGCACCCGGTCCGCCGCGCACGTGGCCGACGAAATTGAGCACGCCCAAGAATGTCACGGCATCACGGACGTTATCATCCAGGATGAACTGTTTGGCTGCCGTCGGGAGCAGGCGGCCGCGTTCGCGGAGGAATTGCTGAGGCGCGACATCCAGGTGCGCTTGTCCACCCCGTCAGGTGTCAAAGTGGAAACCATGGATGAAGAAACGATAGCGCTGCTCCATCGTGTGGGATTGCGGTATCTCGTCTTCGCACCGGAAAGCGGTTCCCCACGTGTATTGAAAAACATGAACAAACCCATGGACTTCGACAAATTGCGCCGCCTGGTCATGTTTTCCCAAAAACTGGGCATTCGCCTTAACTGCGTGTTTGTCCTGGGTTTCGAGGACGAGAACGATGAAGACCGCAGGCTGACCCGCAACCTCGCGCTGGAACTCACCCGTCTGGGTGTGGATGAAATCAGCCTGTTCATCTGGTCGCCCCTGCCCGGCTCGGACGCTTTTGAAAGTGAAACCGGCTGGAAGCGTTATGAGGAGTTGAATTGGACCCCCCGCTGGCGCGGCAACTACCGGGTACTAATGGGGTTTCGAAACCGGCTGTATTGTGCTTGGGCCATGACAAAACTACGGTACCAGTTTTTCGGCTGTCTGCGTTCCGCTGTAAATATCCTGCGCGGCCGTTACGAACTGAAGATGGAAATGGCCGCGGGCAGGATGTTGCGCTCTTGGTTTCGTTCTTCGAGACGGGCGCCAGATACCCGGTAGAGCACGATGCTTTGCCCGATATCGCTTAAATCCGGCCAGTTCGAGTTCGTCATAAACGTGTAATGTCCCGAGGACAGTTCCATGCGCTCCACGGTAGTGTCTCCTTGCTTGAGGACGGCCTCCAGCTCCTCCAGGGAGGCATAATTGCGCGAATAGCCAAACTCGCACAGCACCCACACCACAGCGTGGCGGGTAAGCAGGGAAGCGACCGATCCCAGCAAGTCTTCTTTGGAGGCGCAGACGATCGTGCGTTCTTCAGGAAACTGGATGTACCTGCGCCGCGCGAAGGCATCCACAACGCTTTCAAGAACCAGCCCGTCATTCGGGCTTTGCGACTGGTTCAGGATTGCGCCCGCAGTTTTCAGGTTCGGGCGATAGGGACGGGCGGCCTCAAGATGATGCGCCCCCATCAGGCAAGCCAGCAATACCACCGCCCCCCAACGCAACGGGCGGGAGGGCAGGGAGCCTACCGCGCCGCCGACAAGAATGAAGAACAGGAGTGAAGCGGGAATGACATACCTAAGGGTAAGGACAGGGCGTACCAGATAGCAGGCGGCAAGGGCTGCTACTACCGGTGCGACCATGAGCAAAACATATACCACCATCTGTTGCCATCGTCTATTGTTTGGACCGGAATTTTGCCGGGTCCAATAACAATAGAAGCCCAGCAGTAATATCATATCCAGAAGGATACGCGACAAGAAGGAGAGGGGATATAAGAAACGCGGCCAGTACAAGGCCGTCCAGGTAAGGGCGTACTCAATCGTTTCCGCCTTTGGAACCTGCAAAAAACCGGTGGTGACCTCCAGCACGTCCCTGCGGATGCCCAGCATCCACAAGCCCAGCAACAGCGCCAGGATCGCCTGGGCGAAAAACCACCCCGCCAGGCGCTTCTTCGAGGCGCGATGGAACAGTAGCAGATAACAGCCTTCTGTTATCAGGAACAGGGCGCCGAAATAATGGGAGAACACCAGTAAAGCGTTAGCGCACAGGTGCGCAGCCCACTTCAGGAAATGAGGCTGACGCAGTGCGTTTTCCAGCGTCCAGATAGACAACAACGCCGCCGTGGAATACAAGGCATAGACACGTATCTCCTGGGCATAATACACGTGAGTGTTGGAAAAAGCCGCCATCAGTAACGCCGCAATACCTGCGGACGGGCCGAAAGCGCGCCTGGCGATCAGGTATACAAGAAGAACCGTAAGCATGCCGAAGCCCACGGAAAGTGCCCGCGCCGCCGTCACATTATGGTTCGAGACTTTCCCAAAGTAATACAGAATGGCGTAATAGGCGGGTACAAAGGTTGTGTCGCGGGTGCGCAACTGGGAAATATAGTCCTGTAACCCGGGGGATTCAATCTTGTCCCACGTGATATTTTCGTCCAGCCACAGGGACTCTTCATCCAGGCGATACAGGCGGACTCCCGCCGCAAGTAACAGCAACATCACCACCAGCGCCGCATGAAGCCATGCCCAGCCGTTTTTCATTCACATGCCCTATTTTTCTTTTTGTACCTGTCTGACAGCGTTTTCGTGTTTTTGTAAAGTGGTATGCTGTTCACGCTTCGCCCGGTCTACAAAATTATTTCTCGCCACAAATAACCGAAGTACACTGCCTCGCGCCCCGCATACACTTTGGATTAGACCATCGGCTTGTCAAGCACATAAATGATAACGGCGAAGAAATGAATGGCACTCCCAGCCATGACGAAACAATGCCATATGGCGTGATTGTAGGGAATCCGGTTATAGATATAAAAAAATACGCCGGAGGTGTAGGCCAGTCCGCCGATGGCCATCATCACCAGCGCGCCAACGGGCACATAGGTGATTGCAGGCTTAATCGCCACCAGCACGAACCATCCCATAGCCACATACATCGCCGTGGAAACACGGTCGAAACGCCCCGTAAAAAAAGCCTTGAAAGCGCAGCCGACACAAGCGATGCCCCAGAGGATTCCGAACAAGGTCCAGCCCAGCGTGCCGCGCATCGATATAAGGAGGAAAGGCGTATAGGTTCCCGCAATCAAAAGATAAATGGCGCAGTGGTCGAAAACCCTTAAAACCCGTTTAACATTGATAAAAGGGATGGCATGGTACAGGGTGGAGGCAAGATAGAGCAGAAATAGCGAGCTGCCGAAAACAATAACGGCCACTATACTTGTCGTGTCACCGACACGCACAGCCCGCACTATCAGCCATACCAGACCTGCTATACTCAAGCCCGCGCCAATACCATGGGTAACACTGTTAAGGATTTCCTCCAAGATGCTGTAATGTTTATGTTTCACCTGTGTACTCATGACTATACGGAAAATCCTTATAAATTCGCGCAACGGCTCTACTATAAGAACACGACCAAGATGTTCCTAAATTCCGTGTCTTTATTGTATCACAAATGTTCCTACCCGATCAGGGCCCGAGTGCGGTGGTTTGAAAAAGAAAAGCACAAAGCATTCCTAAACAGACTTGTTCCTGAAAATGTTGCTTCCGGACTGCAGTAGCTTCAAAGGAAATGATCGGAAGAAAACATCGCCGAAAAGCTTTCATTTTGATGTATGTTGTGTTATCATTTGGATAAGAGTATGTTAAATCGAGCCAACTTTTTTCTGAAACACTGCATGCAGGTGCGTTATGCTTATCGAAACGTGGGGATATCTCCGACACAAAGTATCTTGAATAGAGGGATTTCTCTATAAGACATTTGATGGGTTATGTGCACAATAAATAATATGTCTTTTAAAAGGAGTGATAACTAATGTCAAAAAAACGAAATTCTATGTATCTTTGGATGATGAGAATGATGGTGGTGGTTATTGCCGCAGTTTTGTGCGGGGGTGCCAGTCCCGCGTCAGCGGAACCTGTCCCCCGGATTATGCTGGCTGGTGATAGTTGGACGGGTTTCCTTCTGGCTTTCAGGACGTTCAAGAATGTGTTGCCGGAGTATCCGGGCCTTGAGCGCTGGATCGAAGTGGGCAATCGGACGGCGGAGATGGGCGCGCGCGTCTATGAGATGATCGAACGTAATTATCAACAAGTACTAACAGAGGAACTGACCAAGTACCCCAACATAGACGTAGTGGTCATGACCTTGGGCGGCAACGACATATTACGCGGCACCGTTGGTGTTGACCCTACGGATTATTATCGGGAGGTGGAGTTTGAAGACTGTTACCGATACCCCAACGGTCCCCCTTGGACAACTCCGACTGAATGTATGGATTGGCTGGCCCTTAGCGTCAAGGAAAAGGTGGGAATCCTTGTTGATCACATCCTTAGTGTTCGACCGGATATCCGCGTAGTGATTCTCAGTTACGATTACGGCGCCCGCGAACCTGAAGGGTCCTACACGGTTGAGGATATGCATTTGTCTTTTGTGGCCGTACAGGAGCGCATGCGTGAGCTTGCCCTCGAACGTGACCGGGTCGAGTTTGTCATGAACTTCGGCCTGATGCAGCACACGTTCGGGATTCCGACGGGAGATTATCCCGAAGATGGCTATCCTCCTGAAGATATTGCCCCGGGCGTGGCACCCTATCCCTGCAACGATCCTGCGGATCCGGAGTGCACCTTCTGGCCGGGAGGCTATCCCCAATATCTGTCGCCGATGGCTTCCTACATTGACCAGGATATTCATTTGACGGCCGAAGGGTATGCCCATGTGGCGCGACGTGCCATTGGCCTGCATATTGAGGAATGGCTAAATTATCCCAAGGCGCTGGAGATTCTTCCGCTGAGCAATAAGGCCACCTATCAATTCCAGGTAACCTTTACGCACCCGGTTACGGGGGTAGACGTGAGCGATTTTGAGGTCTATATCAATACCAAGGCGGGCATGAAGGCCATGGACGTGGTCAGCGTGGAGCCGGCGTCCGGCCCCGCGGACGTGTATATGGTCACTGTGGACATGGGCAGTTCCATGGAAGCGGCCCAGATCAAGGTGCTCGATGATGACTCCATCCTCCGCGCGGACACTGGTGTCGCTCTTGGCGGCCCGGGCGCGGGCAACGGCCTTTTCGTGTACAACGGCACCTATGAGTTTCAAGACATCCCGGCAGCCACGGATGAAGATTTCGCGGGTTCTATGCAATTCCTGTACATGGCGTCGCAGGCCTATGAGCATCTTCTCAGTGAGTATGGCTTCAGTTTTAATCCGGACCATTTCGATGTCAACGGCAATTTTACACAGGATGGAAGCCTCGAAGATCCCTTTGTTATTCCCGGAAACGGGTTGTTGGATTTGTACGAGTTCATGGTGATTGATGCTGTTTTAAAACGGCCTGACCTTGATTTGAGCGCTACGGGCGGTCTGACCTACCAGGACGTGCGTACCGCTTGGGATCTCAATATCGCCAGTGTCCAGACGGCCCTCGGCGGCGTGGGCGGACTGGCGGACATTATTCTGCCGGGTATAGATACTGTCTTGGCCGGATTCTATACCGTCGGGGATAATTACTCGACATTCCTGGTGTCCACCCTGGTAATGCTCTTGGATACTATTGAAGAATTCCCGACCAATACGGACCCCTCCGCATTGACGCCCTTTGATATTTCGAATACGGAACAGTTTTTGAGCCGATTCCTTGCCTTTTTCGGCGATGCCGATGGTGATACGTGGAGAAATTTCCAGGAATACGCCTACTTTGCCCGGGATGGGATGGCGGCCTATGTTAACGCGACGCTTGATCCTAATTTGACCCCCAAGACGGGAGAAGGAAATTACGTGACGGGTGATTTCGTGCGTATTGCCCTTATGGAGCGCCCCTATTATAAATCCACCTACCAATGGTATCGTAATGGGGTTCCCCTGGCGAACGACAAGGATGGGCATATTACGGGCGCTGACTCCCGCACGCTGGACATCGCGGCCGCCGAACTGGGCGACGCCGGAGACTACTCCTGTGTGTATTTGGGGCCGACAAAGGTCGGCGGCATATATCCTGAAAAGACCTATGGCCCCATAAAGGTATCGGTTCGCGAGGTAGGGCCCATGCCGGTGGGTGGCCTTGCCACGCTCTCCATGCTTATCCTGACCTTGAGCGCTGGTGGCGCTTGGGTGGCTCGCAGAAAGCGTTAATTTTTCAATAAATTTTATTATAACAGTTGTCTGTCTCCAGGGACAGGCAACTGTTTCATTTTTTTGATCGTCCGATAAATAAATTAAAAACTCTTTTTTGGTAAAAATCACATTGACAAACACCACTTTTTAGTATATCCTATATATTGGCACGTAGGAGTCATTGAAATTGTGTAAAGAAGAATGGTGTTGCCGATACACTATGTGCCATCGGCGTGCCGTAACATGACAGGAGTCGGGGGTCATGACGGATGTGAGCGAACCCGTGGTACGGGGCAAAGTCAAATGGTTTAATGATCAAAAAGGTTTCGGATTTATCGCGCGGGAGAACGAAGCTGACGTTTTTGTTCACCATTCCGTAATCAATATGGAGGGTTTTCGGACCCTGCGGGAAGGTGAGGAGGTTACCTATGAGCTGATAGTCAGCGAGAAGGGCGCAAGTGCCGTAAATGTAAATCGCGTTTCCGCATAGAGGACAGCGTTTTTTTTACCTCTTCGAAATGGTAGGGGAATGCTGTGTGCAGCGTTTTACGTTCGTGGCGAGGTTGCAAGCCGGGCGGGTTTTTCTGATTGGGAGGGGGAACTGCAGGTGCGGACTTTTTTTCACGTGACAGAGCAAGAGGGCGCTTTTTCCCTATTCCCGCCATGGATCACATTTCATCCCTGTAAATACAAGCGTGGATGAAGGTATACTTAACAGGTTGCCCCGGCGTTATCATGTGAGACGCACATTCCGAAGCAGGTAATTCATGCTAAGTTTTCGTTACTTGAATATGTTGAATGTATTTATTTTAATGGCGCTATTGTCCGTTGTGGCTCAAGGGGAGGAACCGCGCCCGGCCATGCCTTTGCTGGCCGCGCCGATCAATGCGACCTGGGCGGCAAATCACGCTGAAGAATGGCGGGAAAGGGGATTCCGGGGATTTCTGTTTGAAGGTATTCTGGATGACCTTCGCCTGTTTCCCAGTGAACTTGAAAAGATGCGCCGGGAAAGCCTTACCGGCGGCATGGAAGACAACACTGCGCCCCTCCGCTCGGAGCGTGACTACGCTGCTGAAGGTTTCACCGGGAATGAGATGCTGGTGCCGGTCCATTGGAACGAACTTGGCAGAGAAATCAACGGTGCGTGTAATCGGCTTAGGGCTGCCGGTGTGGACCGCAATTTTTTGCGCATAGCCCTTGCCCCGGAAGATGCCTGGTTCACTGATGCCGCGTTGATGGCGGTTGCGGAACAGCGTTTTCGGCTTGCCGGCCAGTTTTGCAGCGAGGCGAATCTGCGGGGTATTGCGATCGATACCCAAAACAGCAGTCTTATTTATGATTATCTCTGGGACGGGTATTCACCGGAAACTTCTCCCGAATCGCTGGCGGAAGGCGCCTATACTTTCGGGCTTCGTGTGCTGCGCGCCTTCATTCGGCACTTTCCTGCGGGAGAAATCATATTGATAACGGGGGATGTCTCCCTTTCCAGGCCGCTTTGGTTTGATATGATTGAAGGAGCGCTGGACGCGCCGGGAGCGGCGAGCGGTATTCAAGTCAGCCTGGCGCTGTTCGATTCACCCGATATCCGGTCCCGGACGCATTATCGCCAGTATCCCTCCATTCTCGCGCGGTTGCTGTCCAAACGATCCTCCAGAGGAACTAAAGAGAATGCCATAACCGCGCGCGACGTTTTATTTTCTTTAGAACCGGTTTATTATGAAGGGGACATACCGACAGCCCGATATCTTCTTGAAGCGTACCGCGTTGCGCTGTATGCATCCGCCCTTTATGCCGGCGACTATGTGCTGATACGTGCGCCTCAAGGAGGATGGTGGCAAATCCCACCTGACATCGTGGAACAATTTCAGCACTTGAAGCAGGGGGGGCGCGCCCGTGTCCAATTCGCCCCACCCGTGCCCCGTACGCTGGATGCCTATTCGCCGAGGCTGCTTTACGCGGACGCGGTAAACATCGGCTCGCTGACGATAGACGGCCGGGATGCCGAGGTACTGAAAGGGGAGGGGGGGGCGGCGCTCCTGGTCTGGGAGGGCACCTCGAAGGAAATGTCCCTGGCGGGGCGCACAAACATGATATCGGCAACGCATTTGGTTACCGGGGAAACGGAACATTTTTTACCCCGGGACGGTACAATCCGCATACCTGTCCTGTCTGGCCCGGTCCTGATAGATGGTATGCCGCTGAACGCCTATGCCCTGCCCGCGGCCATGCGTCTGGGCCTTCAAAGCCCTCTCCTGGGCGGAGTCAGCCTTGCTGAACTCAGCTTTGGGATAAGGAATCCGCTCGCGGCCCCGCTGCGAGGATCAATTGCTTTGGTTACGGATGCCCATTATGCGCTTGGTGAAACTACATTCTCCCTGAATCTGGCGCCCGGGGAAGAAGCTTTCTATAGTCGCACACTTCGGGGAATTTCCAGTTACGGGGCGCGCCCCCAATTTCAGATTAATCTCGCCATAGCCGCCGACCCGGTCATTACACGCAACTATGCCGTTACGACTACGCCTGAAACGTATTTCAGCGACTGGCTGGATGGCCCGATGCCTGTCTCCCCGGTGTTCTTGCGGCAAAAGGAAACCAATGATTCCCATCTGCTGTTCTGGTGTGATTCCCGCGGCAGACTGACCTGTTTCGACGTCCGTTCCGGGAAAAGCCTTTGGCACAGGCGGCTTGCCGGCAGTTATTCACAAGCTCCCGTGCTCGTGGAAGACGATAAGGGGAATGTCAGCATCGGCGTGGTAAGCGACCAAGGGCGTCTGCGTTTATACGACCTGCAGGGGAAAGAGAAACTGGCTTTGTGGAGTGAAGAACGACGCATTCATATTGTGGCGGCCTTGCCCGCCGGCCCGCCCCATTTGGGAAGCATGCTGCTTACCGGTGATGAAGGCAACCGCGTTTCCATATACGACACGCGCGGTCAACTGGTTCGGCGCATTGCGTTGTCGACATCCATGACCTGTCTGCTTACAACTCGAATGTGTCCGAACACGTTTTTTGTCGCCCTGAATCTTTCATCCGATGGTGTCCCCAAGCATGATAAGGATAAGCCTGTTTCATCCACGGCGGAACAGGCATGCCGGGTGGAGGCCGTTGACATTGAAGGCAGAATTCTTTGGGAGAAGGAACTTACGCGAAGCCTTTCCTGTCCCCCGTCCTTTATTGAGGAACCGGATGGCGGCCGCATCCTTCTTTGTCTGGGTGATGTCGACGGCCGCATTATCTGTTTGGACGCGCGTGATGGCGCCGTTGTTGGCGAGTGGAAGGCGAATGACGGCAGCGTGAGGCATCTGGCGGGCGCCGGGGCCGGTGGCGATGCTTGTTCGTGGGTGTTTTTCATCAGTGGTGAACACCTGTACGCCCAACCCGTCGCCGGTGATTCCTTTCAGGGAAAAGTTTCCGAACCCTGGCGTATCGCGGTATCCCAACCTACGGCCTTGTCAGCCCTTCCCGCCGGTGAAGGGGTTGCCATTGGATCGGCAGGCGGGGCCATTTATGCACTAAACGCCTCCGGCGCGCTTATGTGGGAAGATCACGGCGGCATGGGCGCGATAAGCAGTCTGGCCGTTCTTGAAGGGGAGTCAGGCTCCGGCGCCTATAGGTGCGTTGCCGGAGACATGGGCCACGGCATTCGAGGTCTGAACGTGCGGCGCGACCTGTTGCCGGACGCTCCCTTGCGCCTGGATCGCCTTGAGCCTCCGCAGTAGTCGTTTGCGGAAAGGATGAAAACGACAACTTGTATGGCACCCTTTCCGGTTGATACATTGTTCGCTTGTGTTATGTAAACTCGTATGAAGGGAAAAATATCATGGGAAAATATTTTGGCAGGTTCAGCATGCTGGCAGTGGCTTTGCTGTCCATTTTTGTTTGTTCGGGCATAATTGCCCTGTTTACCAATTGCGCCTGGGCGCAAGTGGATGCCGGAAAATATTACCCGGCGGAAGGGGATCCCTTTATGGGGAACTGGCAGGGACGTTGGTCCGGGGATGAGGATGTGGACCCGGACATCAGCGCCCAAATAATTCCCCTTGGCCGCGGCTTATATCGCATCCGGTTGGCTTCCAGGCTTTTTATGCGCAGCCCGGTGGTCGCTTCCATTGAAGTCAAAGCACAAAAAGATGGTCTTGTCTTTGATGCTGAAGATTTTAAGGGCGAAGTGCGCGACGGGCATTTCGTGGGTGGACGCCGCTCCGGACAGAAGACATTTGAAATGCAACGGATAGCCTATGCGCCCCCCACGCTGGGCGCCGCGCCGCCGGCAAACGCACAGATCTTGTTCGACGGCACTGGTTTTGATGCCTGGGAGGATGCGAAAGGTTGGGTGCCCGCGGAAGGTAATGCCATGATGGTGACACCTGATGCCGGTGACCTGGTTTCCAAGGCAAAGTACAAGGATGTGCAGTTGCATGTGGAATTTCGGACGCCGTTCATGCCCAATGAACGCGGCCAGTCCAGGGGAAACAGCGGGGTCTTTGTCCAGGATGTATATGAAGTGCAGGTCTTGGACAGTTTTGGACTTGAAGGTTATTATGATGAATGTGGCGCCCTTTACAAGGTGTCACCCCCTCGGGTCAATGCCTGTCTGCCGCCGACGGAATGGCAAGCATACGACATCACCTACCATGCCGCCCGTTTTAACGAGGACGGCTCCGTCAAGTCTTATCCGCGCATGACGGTGCTGCACAACGGGTTTGTTATTCAGCAGGATCAGGAAATTCCGCAGATTACGGCGTGGAAAGAAAATGAACGCCTCCAACCGCCACCAGTGGAACCCGGCGCCATCAAATTACAGTCACATCGCAATCATTATGTGCAGTACCGCAACATTTGGGTTGTGGATTTGGGCGCGGAAGGCAAATAACGGATGCTGGTGATATCGTGAAGCCCTATTGGGGCTGCTTATCCGCCCACCGCCCGCCGCAGTCGGTTTTCAAAACCGGTCAGGATATAGTCACCATGCGCAGTACCGTCTTCCAGCGGGTGTGCGGTGCCTTCCAGGGTGAAGCCGAAGCGCCCGTTCAGGTAGGTTTGGATACGTTGGGCCGCCTCCTGGAGGATGGTTGCGGCTTCAAAAGCCTGTTCCGTGTTTCCGCACAGGATCTCGATATGCATGTCGAGCCGGTCCTCCGCGCCGAGGTCGGCCGTGAATCGGGCGGATCCCACCGATCCCCAGGCGTGCCGCATTCTTTCTTCGAGCCCCGGGTCATCCAACACGCCTACCAGCCCCGGCAGGGCGCCCTGTAACTCCATAAGCGCGCCGTTCCGGTTGTTGACCGCGATTTCGACGAAGTGTTTGCCTGACACCGAAGGCGGATCCAGGGGAACATAATTGGGGAACGTGTCGGAAACGGCATCCCGTGTCCACACGGGAACAGGCAACGTACCCAATGCGATGAGGTCATTGCGGCCTTGGCGCATCATCGTTCCCGATTTCCATTGGACGGGATGGAGCGTGCGGAAGAACATATCGTCGTTAACCAATTCCTCGAAGGACTCGGCGGAAGGGTGTTCTTGAATAAACAAGGTGACGCCCTGAAAGTCAGGAGAGCGCTGATCCAGAAGAAACGTGAATTCAAAGGGCATCTTATGTATCCATTCCGTGCGAAAGGAAAACTGTTGCATTGAAGTTACCTTTGGCACGCCTTTGATAAAGCGGGTGCCGGCGGGCGCGAGGGAGGAAACATAGTGTTGCACCAGCACAGGCTTGACCACCGCGCGCACAGCGGTGTCGGGAACCAGGAACCTTTCATGGGACACACCCTGTCGCGGCCGGATGAAAAAGTAGTAATAGCTTCCCCCGGCAAGTATCAATACCAAAGGGATGACGACGATAACGAGCTGCAGTCGTGTCTTGTTAAGTGCGATGCCCATGACACACACCTCCCACGTGCGGCGCCTGTCGCGCGACCGGTCAGCGCGACGGGTTCAGCATCTTGTCTATTTCCTGAATCACCGAGGCGATTTCATCGCGTTTTTTCAACAAGGTCTCCGGTTCGCGTGTGAATGTGACCAGGCTGGGCACAATGTCCTGTAAATTGTACACATCGGCGGCGCGCTTCAGGAGGGCATCGCTGCCGGTCTTGTTTCGCAGGGCGCGAACGCGCTCCATGAAGAGGGCCATGTAGTCGTAATCCTCGATGCCGTCCCGGATGACTTCCCAGCGGATGGAATTGACCGGACCCCGGGGATCCGGGTAAACCAGGACGCCGTCGCCGTTCACCGGCGTGATATCCAGCAGGCTGTCATAAGGATTTCCTTCCGTGGGCCAGTAGTTGATATTCCAGTATTGCATGCCGCGCATTCCCAACGCCCAGGCTTGCCAGAAAAGGATGCGGTGTTCTATGGCGGCAAAGTCCAAAAAGAAGTTGCCATAGGGGCGCGGCGGTGTATGATTAACGTACCACCAGACCTCTCCTCCCCCGGAGGCGCGCTGCAGCACCGCCGCGTTGTGGGTGGTGTCGAGCACCTGCGCATGGAGTGACCATATATCCAAGGCGGCTGGGATGAATGGGCGAAGGCCCATGGTGCTGACGGTGATGGGAATGTCGGGCGCGGTGTTTTTCCATAGTTGCATTTTTTCAAGAACCCGGTTCCAGGCCGGTTCTTCGGGTTCGTAAGCCAACTGGGTGAAAGCCATGTTTGCAAGACCATTTTCTTTTACAAATGCGTTGACTTCCTGGAGCTGGGCCGGCACATCCAGCAGAGATGCAGGCACATAAAGCGTTGAAACACCGGATTTCAGGAGGACGCCCAGTTGTTCTTTGTAGCGGGCCAGACTCTTTTGATAATCGGCACTTTCTCGTGGCATCTGGCAGAGTTCACGCAGGGTGACCCGGTGCGTCAGGGCGTTTTCCAAGTACCCCCGGGCGAGTTTGTCCGGACTCACGTTCACCGAATCGGCATAGCGAGACAAGGCATCCATGGAGAAGCCGAAATCCGTTTTCAGAGCGGGTTTCTCAGGCAGACCGAAGTCGTAAACCGTGACTTCCAAACCCAGTTCCCAAGGCCCCCCGTTGGAGGCGGACAGTGTCAGGGAGCCCCGGTAAATTCCGGCAGGCAGATTCGAAGGGGCATAAACCGTTATCCAGACCGGCGTGGTTCTGCCCGCTTCCGCGTTAAAGGGTACATGGGCGGGGAGGGCATCGGGCCACCATCCCGTAGGCCCTTCGTAATGGCTGGGGATGGGGACGTGATGATAATGCACATTATAAATGCTTATGTCGTTTTCAGAAATACGCCCGGTGCCCTTCTCATTGGCAAGATCGGCGGCCTCAACCTTGACGTTGGCCAGCATCATGTCGGTCGGGGGGCGCAGGCAGAGTTGAAATGATTCGGATTCATTACGGGCCAGGGCCAGTTTCAGTATCGGGTTCGCGGGACCTTCGGCTGCGACAGTATCTTCCTGAAAAATCTTTTCCAAGGAAGACGCGAACCAGATTTTGGTTTCTCCGTCAACGGCAAGGCCGCGTTTTAATACACGCGGCCCCCGGTCGAGCAGATGGGGCGCGTCTGTCCATGCCTGCATGGCCGCCGTGCGCGGAGTTCCCACCACGAATTGGGTGTCGATGCCCCCGTGCGGCGAACCGGTATCGCTTCCCAAGGCCATGGGAGTGTCGTTTATAATGAGTTGCGCCATGAACTCATAGACCCCGTCTCCGGGCGGCTCCCAGTCGTAGGTGCAGCGTGCCAATTGCGCGGGGGACGCGTTGAAACGCTTGCGCGGAAGGCGCCAGACCCGTTTGTTACTCGCCAGAACCCGGGCCTCAATATGCACATTTTCCATGGGTTTTGCCGGGGCAAACAGCGCTGAAATCCGGCCTTCCTTATAATCCAGTTGCACGGCGAATTCGTCGCAGGCAAAATCCACATGTTCCAGGCCCCGGGCCACATTCAGCCGGTACAGGGTTGTCCATGCCTCCCCCGGTTTGAGAAATCGTGGAACGTAATTGACCTGCACGGCTCCCGGAGTCTCCTTTCCGTTATTCAGGGCAAGAAACGCGTGCGTATGGTCGGCATGCGTTACGATATATATAGAGCTGCGGTCTTTTGAATTGGTCAGGGCGGCCCAATTGCGCGCCGCGGGATAGTAACCTTCCTTATCAGGCACGATGATGCCGCTTAACGCGGGCAGGTCCAGGCGCGCCGCACTGTCAACCCGCATATCGTTTCTTATCCAGGGCGCGATCCACTGGTTTTCATCGCCCTTGTTTTCCACTGTCCATGTGACCCGCATGGAGGATTCCTCCGGAAGGGGTTCCATGATGCGGGAGATGTGCAGCCCCTTTATGTTGGGCCCGTCACACTCATACTGGTAACGGAGCATCGGCCGGGAGGAGGTCTGTTCAACCATTTCCAACCGCTCATTCAGCCTGCGGTTGGGCACGTAATGGCTGCCCACACCGAAACCTTCCTGCGCGAGACCTTCTTCCCCGGCAAGATTGGCGTCCACACCCAGGATACGGAGCGCGCTCAGTATCCCGCCGTCATCCTGTGCAAAATACCACTCGAGAAAGTTGCCCTGTATATGCACATCATCGTCGGCTATCATGTCGCAAAAAGCGCCGTACGTTAGTGAAAGAAGCGCCGATACGACGATAACAAAGGCGGGCTTGTTGAACATCCTTTGACAGGTCATGGAAAGGCTCCGTTTATAAGTTAAGATGTACTGGTTTGAGCGGATATGAGATTCAATCGTCAGTTATCGTCCGCACCCTGTTTTTGAATCTGCCGCGATTGAAACAAGAAGATTTGCAGGATGCTTACGTTTTATCCTGTTCCCAAAGGGCCATGCGTCACAGGCCACCGAGGGCTACATAGCATACTTTTGAAATGGTTTCCCGGTTGCGTGCAACGCCCGTGATGGAAACGATTCCTATATTATACATGAGCGGGAGTGAATGTCTTAAAAGCCGGTTAACCGCCCAAAACGCGTGTCAGGCGGGGGGCCAACATTGACCTTCCGCTTTGAACAAGGATAGAATGCAACCTTATCAGTCTTGGATATCACGTATCCGCATGAGGCGGCTGATACCTAGAAAGGTTTACGAGGGCTGTCTGATGAGGTCATTTCTTAGATTATTTCAAAAAGGATTGCTACCGCGAACGGTTATTTTTCTCGTTCTTGTGGTATTGGCCATTCTGGCGGGATTGTATCTCGGAAAAAAATCAGTGCCTGCCGTGTCCCCGGCGATTACCCGGGAACCATCCGATGCGCCGACAGCGGCGTTGAGTTCGAATTCCGGCCAGGCGGATGACGCGCAGGGGGAGGAATCCGGTGACCATGCCCCCATTTTTCTATATGTGGGCGGCAAGGTACAGGAGAATTGGGAAGTTACCGGGGCGCAATTGGCGCTGGCATCAAGTGCCGGGCTTAATCGTTTCGTTGTTCCCCTCGCTTTGGACTGGTCCGAGGCGGAGGAATCCGGTGCCGCGGCCGGCGGCTACAATGCCGTGCTCGAAAAATATCTCCAAGTGAATGAAAAGGCAGGGTTGCTGCTCAGCGTGGACCTTAACCCGCCGGTTCACTGGCTGGAGCGCCATCCGGAAGCGGCCATCATGATCAACGAGTCATTACAGGCCTACCCTTCTATCAGTTCCCCCTTGTGGATTGAGACGGCGCAACGACTGCTTGAACAAATGATTCACGAAGTGGAGTCCGGTCCGTATAAGGAACATCTGCAGGGATACATGTTGACCGCGCTGACAGACCAGCGCTGGATGCTGACCAACGAATTTGACCGTTCGGCTGCCAACGAAGCCGGGTTTAGAACTTGGCTGCGGCAGACGTACGTTAATGAGGACGCGTTCCGCAGCGCCTGGGGCAGTCCGGACGCCGCCTTCGACACGGCCGTGATACCGGCACGTCCGGAAACGGAGGATGGATGTAATGCCCTGGTCGTTCTGCCTGAACAACAGCCGCTCGTGGACTTTTATCGTTTCTGTTCAGAACGGGTTGCTGATGTTCTTGCCGGTATGGCCTCGTTGACCGCCCGGGTTTCCGCCATTGAGCCAATGATACTGGCGCCCTATGGCTATTCCTTTGAAGCGCAGTCTAGTGCTTCCGGCCATTTCGCCTTGGAATTGCTGCTTGATAGTGAGATTACAGGATTCGTTTCTCCGGTCTCCTATTTTGACCGCGGACTGGGCGGCGTCGGCGGCATGATGGGCGCCATAGACAGCCTGAATCTCCGGGGGAAAAAGTGGTATATCATTGACGATACCAGGACCGGTGTGGAACGGTCGGAAGAGACGGGTGAATTCGGACGGATTAAGGGGGTGCGCGCCGAGGACGTGTATGAAGTGCAGCGCCGCAATTTTGCCATGGCCATCACCTACGGGCTTGGCCTCATCTGGTCCGATCCCCAGGGGGAGGGATGGTTGAATGACCAGGAGCAGTGGGTCCAATTGGGGCGGCTGAAGGATATTTACGCAAAGCGCCTCGGCGATACGGGACAGGGCAATGACCAGGAGAACGAGGCGACCATTACCGTGGTGGTTGACGAGTCGGTGAATTTTTATCTGCAATGCGCCGAACATATGAACTCGGTGCTGCTGCAGCGGGGCCGGGATGCCGTTTTGCGTTCGGGTGCGAGCACACGATTCCATCTGTTGAGCGATGTGGTGGATGGTATCGCGCCGCCCACGCCGGTCTACCTCTTTTTAAATGCCTTTTCCCTGACCAATGATGAGCGCGGCCGGCTTCACGCGCGCTTTACACAGGAACAGTCCTGCGCCATCTGGGTTTATGCCCCCGGTTATTTCGGCTCCGGGCCTGCCGTGGAAAATATCAGCGCCGTAACCGGAATGAAGGTGAAGGCCTTTGAAAATCCCACCCAGTCCGGCTCCAGGTATATCCTGGCCGGCGGGCAGTATCTCCAGGCCGATGAAAATATTGGCACGCAGGAACTCTGGGACCCGCTTTTTTACGTGGAGCCCAGTGAAGAAGTGGACCTGCTTGCCGATTACACCGGTAGTGAAAAGAGGGGTAGCATCGCCATGCTGACGCTTCCGGAAGGCTGGACGTCTTTGTATATTGCCGAACCGGAAGTGACACCGGCATTGGTTAGTGCCCTGTTGAAAATCCTTGAACAGCCCATGTATCCGAACACGCTGGAACGTGCCTATTACGACGTCGTTTTCGCCCGGCCGCCGTTTATCACGCTCCATGCCAGCCGCAGCGGGAAACGGTCCCTGGGCCTGGGGTATTTTTGTGATATTGAAGACCAGATAGACTCCAACATCGGCTGGTATCAGAAGGATAACATCCTTCTGCCCCTGAGAACGGGAGAAACCCGGCTGTTGCTGTTGAGAGCATTGCAGACCAATGAGAATCCCTAAATTCTGGTCCGGCCGCTAAGGAGTGCCGCGGCAGGCTTCCTTTAAACCGCCGATATATTTCTGTATACTTTCCTTGCCATCCTTGCAATGGCCTTACGGAGTCCGGGCCGGGTTGTCGGCTTGCCCCGGACGCTTAGCTAAGCAACCCAGACGCAGAATCATAATGAAAAAACAAGCACAACTAGCCTTTGTTCATCGCCTGATCATTTATGTATGGGTGTTTGCTCTTGTTCTCGCGCTGTTCCCGTTGAACGCCAACCCGGTCAAACATATCAAGGAACTGGTCTCATCCATAGCGGTTCTTTTACTGGCGGTCACGATGCTTGCGCAGCCAGTGAGGCCCGGGGAGCCCTACGACTGGCGCCGGATGCCGGCCTTGTTCTTGGCGGGAGCCTGGCTGTTGTGGGGACTGTTGTGCGCCCTGTTCTCGGAGTTTAAAATGGCGGGCGTGGATGAACTTCGCGTGTACATCACCTGGTTCCTGATTGCCCTGTTCGCCGCGCGTGTGTTTCGCGAGCCCCGTCATGTCAACTCCCTCTTCCTGGCGGTTTGCGGCGCCGTCTTTTTGTCCAGTGTTTACGGATTTATGCAGTATATGGGCTTGGATATATTTCCGTGGTCCACGCGGAACATTGAAGAATACCGGGGGTTACCGTCCACTTACGCCAATCCGAATTTCGCCGGTCACACGCTGATGCTCACACTGGTTGTTGGCGGAAGTCTTGTGATGACGCGTTCGTTTCGATGGGTTGTTGTTTTGCTCGTGCCTGTCGCCGCTCATTTATACCTGACGCACATGCGCGGAGCGCCGCTGGCGCTGGCCGCAGGCTGCGTGCTGCTGTTTTGCGCGATCGTTGTTTCCAGGTATTTACGGGTGAACAAAGAACTCAAGACAGCGGCCGCGCTGGGCGCCACGGCGGTAATCGGCATCATTGCCATCCTGGCGCTTCTGCCGGTGTCAAAAATACTTACCGGTTTTTATGTGCCCACGGACGGGTCGTTGATTTTGCGTTATAACGGGTATTACGGGGCGGCCAAAATGGTGGCGGACGATCCTGTCCTGGGGGTGGGCCCGGGCAATTACGGCCGCGAAGCAATCGCCCACTGGACGCTTTACGAAAAACGATGGTTTGCCGATCAGCAGAAACGGAATATGCGCACCCATTGTGATTTGCTTGAAACCGCCACGGAAAGCGGGGTGCCGGGACTTGCCCTTCATGTGGCGCTGCTGATGGCCTTGCTGGTCCGGAGCCTCTCTCTGGCCTTCGCCGGGGGCGACCCGGACAGGCGCCGTATCGGATATGCACTGGCCGTCTTTTTTTTGGCATTTACCGTGGATGGTTTGTTCGGCTTTAATTTGCGTGTGCCCGTCTCAGGAGGCTTGTTCTTTTTGATGGCCGGCGTGCTCGAAGGCATTTCAGCGCCTGTCATCTTTTCGGAGCCGGTGGCGCAACCGGATAAAAAGAAAAAGAAGAGGATAACTCCCGTAGAACCCCCTCCTGATCCGGAAACCCAGCCGCGGGTGTTGTCCAGCCTTATGCTTTGCGGTGCGGCCCTATTCTGCTTGGTTGTGTCCGCCGTCGTTCTTGTCGGGGAAATGTACTACCAGCGGGGTACGGCAGCCAGGCTGTTCATCGAGGAAAATCCGAGTTCCCCCCACCTGGGGCAGGCATTGAAACAGGGCGAAGAAAACCTCCTGATCGGCCGGCGGCTGGTATCCTGGGATGAACGGTATTCCGATCTGCTCGGCCACATCGCGATGCTGGGAGGAAAGACGGAGGAGGCCGTCGGCTATTATACCCGGGCGCTCGCGTCCGACCCGCACCATCCGCACAAGGCGGCGAATCTCGCCAGGGCCTATCTTAGTCACGCGCTTCGTTTCGCGCGGGACAATACTTCTCCGGATTATGTCCAGGTGGGCCATCTGCTCGATGAAGCGCGGCGGCTCGCCGAACAGGCGGAAGTGTATTGCGGTATTTCGCCGTATGTGCAGGATGTCCGCTGGCGGGTAACCCGCGCCGAGGCTGTTTTGGCCGAGGAGCAGCAACAGGACGCGATACCCTATTGGCAGAAAGTTTCGCAGCAGATACAGGAAGCGCTGGCCTGCGGGGCCACCGATATTGCAGGCACGTACCGCGCCCTGGGTTCGGCCTATGTCAAACTTAACCAGCCGGGCCGGGCGATGGAGGCTTTTTCCCGTGCACTTGAATTGAAAACGGAGGATGAGATGACGTGGTCCATGATGGAAACGGCCGCGCACGAATCCGGCAACACGGGAACGCTGCTGAACCTGTCCTACAAAAATTATGCCCTTCTCGCGGAGAAGCTTCCCGAAACAGAGAATGCGTTTATAGCCACGGTACGCCGCCTGGCCCATGGGTGGAAAGGCTTGAACCGGGCTTCGTCCGCCGCCGCTCGTGTTGTCAGTCACGGCCTGGGCAAAGCGCCCGGCCCGCCCGAAACATGGGCGCTGCTGGCGGAAATCGCCGCGGACAGGAAGGACCCCGCAATACTTTGCGGTGAGGCCCGGCGCCATGCGTCATCCGGGAAAGTACCCGTATTTGTGAAGGGCTTATGCCCCGAACAGGGCGAAAGTCCGCAAATCGGGGAATCCTCCCGGGAACTTGCGCGCCTGGCGATGCAGTCACAGGGGCAGCCGGCGGCCAAAGACTTCGGCGGCGCCGCGGACTTTTTGACCATGCGTATGGCCGGAATGACGCTGCCGCCGTCGCACGAAGCCGGAATCCGGGCCAATCTGGCGACCGCCTATCTTGAGGCGGAACGGTATGCCGAGGCGGACCGGGATTTCGCCTTTGCCATTGATAACCTGCCTCAGAAGGACAGGGGACGCCTCCTGTCCGCCCGCGCCCGTGCGGTTGAGGGATTGGGACGATCCGAAGAGGCCATGAGTCTCGTAAGTGAAGCGGTACGCTTGGCGCCGAATGATCCGATAGTTCAACTGACTTACGCGCGTCTGCTCCGCGGCGGGGAACGCTTCGACGAGGCGGTCTTTGCTTATACCGCGGCGATTAATTCACTTCCCGACAAGACACCGCTCAAGGCGCAGGCCCAGCGCGAATTGGAGTCGATGCGTGCCAGGCAGAATCTTTCCGCGACGAAACTGGAATTATGAAATGAATGCTGTCAATGAACAACCGGCGAACGGGCCGGAAAATCCTGCGAACGACGCTTCGCGGCAATGGGTGCTGGTCATGGCGCTTGCCGTGCTGGTGACCGGCGTGCTTGTTCTCATGTTCCTGGGATTCGCCCGTTACGGCGAGGATTTTATACGGCGGCGGGATGATTCGGTGGGCGACATGCTGATGCGCGAAGGGAAGCGCCAGGAGGCTTCCTATGAGTACGCCCTGGCGCTGGCGACCTATGAACGCGCCCTGAAGGCGCGGTTTAACGGCCCCGAAAACCGTACCTATACCCTGGAACGGGCCGGGCTGCTTTTGTGGAAGGAGGGACGCTTCGAGGAAGGGGTGGACCATCTTACCCGCGCGCTCGAGGGGCCGGGTGCGACTGTCGCGCCTTATGAGGGGCTTGTGGATTCGCTGTTGCACCTCAACCGCCTGGACGAGGCCGAAAATTTCATTGGCCGGTGGCTTGAGGCGGCAACGACAGTCGAAGAAGAGGGCAAGGCGTGCCATGCTGAGGCCCGATTGGCGGAGTCCCGGGGCGATGTGAACGGCGCCATGGAAATTTACGAACGCTGCGTCGAACGGTACGCGGTTGCATTGAGCGCAGGCAGGCTGGGGGAACTTCTGGCGGAAAAGGGGGAACGCGAAAAAGCGGTCTCCTACTTGGAGCGGTATTTTCTACTTGGCGCTCCCGAAGGGGAGAATGCCGCTTTGCAGGATCTCTACGCACGCATTCTGGAGGAAACGGCTGCTATGTGACCGCCCTGTGTGTGTTGCGCTTTCAAACGGTATTTTTAAGCGTCGTTTGTTGCCGTTTTTTTGTCGCCCGCCATGCCGTAGCGCCTGAGCAGGAAGTACTCGATGCTGTCGAGAAGTGCGACGAAGGACGCCGCAATGATGTTTTCCGAAACGCCCACCGTGTACCAGGAGTCCTCTTTGTCGGACGTTTCTATAAGCACCCGCGTTTTCGCCTTGGTGGCCAGTTTCCCGTCCAGTATGCGGACCTTGTAGTCTTCCAGGTGCATGTCTTCTATGCACGGATAAGAAGTGCGCAGGGCTTTGCGCAGGGCGTTGTTCATGGCGTCCACGGGGCCGTGGCCTTCGGCCACCGTGTGTTCCACTGTGCCGTTGGGCAGTTCCACTTTGACGGTCACCTCTGACATGATGGGTTCTTCGACCCGGGGCCGGTTTACCCGCGCGTGGAAGCCCAGGGTCTGGAAGAAGCAGCGGGAGCGGTTGGTCACTTTCCGTATGATGAGTTCCAGGGAGGCGTCGGCGCCTTCAAATTCATAGCCTTCGTTTTCAAGTTCCTTGACCCGGTTCAGGATCATCCGGGTTTCGGGCCCGTCTTTCTCCAGTTGGATGCCCAGTTCGGCGGCTTTCTGGATCAGGCTGGACCGTCCCGCCATTTCGCTTACCGCGATGCGCGTGGTGTTGCCCACTTGCTCGGGGGTGATGTGCTCGTAACTGCTTTTGCGTTTGCCCACCGCGTCCGCGTGCATGCCCGCCTTGTGGGTGAAGGCGTACCGGCCCACGTAGGGGGCGTTGTCGCGGGGCGACATGTTCGCCAGTTCGGCGATGAGATGGGACTTGCGTGTCAGGCGCGCCAGCTGGTCATCGGTAAGCACGTCATACCCCATTTTCAGCTGGAGGGCGGGGATGATGGCGCAGAGGTCCGCGTTGCCGCAGCGCTCCCCGTACCCGTTCATGGTTCCCTGGACCTGAATGGCGCCCTGCCTGACCGCCGCAAACACATTGGCCACGCCGCACCCGCTGTCGTTGTGGGTGTGAATGCCCAGCGCCGTGTTCTTGATCTTCTTTCGGGCGGCCTTGGTGATGTCCGCGATTTCCTCAGGCAGCCGGCCCCCGTTGGTGTCGCAAAGCACGATCACTTCCGCGCCGGCATCGGTTGCGCAGGTGATTACTTCGAGCGCGTAGGCTTCATCTTCGTAAAAGGCGTCGAAGAAATGTTCCGCATCCAGAAACACCCGGCGGTCGTGGCCTTTGAGCCACACCACGGATTCGCGCACCAGGGCCAGGTTTTCTTCCAGGGAAATGCCCAGTACATCGCGCACGTGGGAGACGGCGCTTTTGGCGAAGATAGTGACCACGGGTGTCTGTGCATCGACCAGGGCGTTGAGGTTTGGATCATTGTCACAGGCATGCTTGATATGGCGGGTGCTGCCGAAGGCGACCATGGTGCTATTTTTCAGGTCAATGTCGCGCACCCGCTTGAACAGCTCCGCCGCCTTGGGGTTGGCGCCCGGTTGTCCGCCCTCGATATAGGCAATGCCCAGTGTGTCCAGCGCTTTGACCACCTGTACCTGGTCGATCGTGGAAAACTTGACGCCCGGGCCCTGCGCGCCGTCGCGCAGCGTGGTATCGTACATGTAAATTTTTTTCTTCATGCGTTAAAAACTCCTGTGGAACCTGCCCCGATGCTGGAGAAGTTGATTCGAGAGGGTTGCGGCGTCAGGGCGGCGCACCGTCCTGACCATGCCTAGTATAGCAAAAAACGGGGTTTTCGCCTATTCCCCCCGCAAGGCCGCGAGCGGCAGCGGGTTGTCCTTAATGAAACGGTGGGTCAATAAATAACCGTCGGTAATCAGGATGTCGCTTGCCCTGGCATCACGTTCGCCGTACCGGGTGCTGCTGTCCTGTTCGACGCCCGCGCCGCACATGGCAAAGGGTACCGGTCCGCCCGCGTGGGTTTTGGTGCTGATCAGCGTGAAGTGGTCGGGCGTGGCGAGCAGCCGCGTATCCGGGTGGGTGTTCAGATACTCCAGGAAGGGGCCCACAATGCGCGCGTCAAATTGTTCTATGGCCTGCACCTTCAACTCAACGCTGCCCTGGTGGGCCGCTTCGTCCGGCGCTTCCACATGCAGGTAAAGAAAATCATGACGCGCAAGGGCGTCCAGGCCGGCCGCCACCTTTCCTTCGTAGTCCGTGTCAATCCAGCCGGTGGCGCCCGGAACATTGATCACTTCCAGGCCCGCGCAGACACCGATGCCCTTGACCAGGTCCACCGCCGAGATGACCGCGCCGGAAAGGCCGAAGCGGTCCCGGTAGGATTCCAGCGTGAGTGCGCGGCCTTGGCCCCAGGGCCACAGGGATGTGGCTGGCAACTTGCCCGCCTCGATGCGCTTCAGGTTGACCGGGTGATCGCGCAGTACCGGCACGGATGCGTCCATCAGGTCGCGCAGCAACCCGGCTGCCGGGCCTTTCGGCAGGTAAGGGGCACAGGCCTGTCCTGTGATGTTGTGGGGTGGCTCACACTCCGTGGCAACCATCTGGTCCACGGACGCGGCGGCCGTTGCCTTGATCACACCCGTGTGCCGGTAACTGACGCCGGTATATAACCGTATGGGAAAGCGGTCGGCAAGCGCTTCATTCAAGCTTTCTACAAGAAGCCGCGCTTCCTCCGTCGTGATATGACCCGAAGTGAAGTCTTTCATGGTTCCATGGTCGAGGGACACCAGGTTGCAGCGGAAAGCGACCTCATCTTCGGCCAGGGCGATGCCCTGGTTGGCCGCTTCGATGGCCGCGCGGCCTGAGAACACCTTGCGGGGATCATAGCCGAACACGGACAGGTTGCCCACATCGCTGCCGGGGGGCATGCCTTCTGGCACCGGGCAGAACAGGCCGGAACAGCCCAGCGCCGCGATGCGGTCCATATTGGGGGTGCGCGCCGCTTCAATGGCGGTGCGTCCGCCGCACGCGTCCAGCGGGTGGTCCGCCATGCCGTCGCCCAATAACACGATATATTTCACGGTGATACTCCTGTAACATGTTGATTATGAGAATCCCCCACTGGGAAATACAGTATCATGGTAACGCTGAAAAAGGCAACAAGATTCCTGAAAAAGACTGGGATGGGGCGTGGTTGAGAAAGCGCCAGGCGTTACGCGGAAGTACCAGTTCAAAAAGAAAGTATTGCCATGTTACCATACGTATAGGTATTGGAACGGTTTTGACGGCTCCCGAACCGTTTGCATTATATTCGTTTATGGAAAGGGAGTCGAACTTAGAATGTTGGCTGTGTCTGTGGGAGAAGTGGTTGGCAACAAAGAGACTCAAAGGGAACGACATGCCGCGGATTTTTGACAATTTGAAACGGGATGGTGAACGCGTTACGGAGCGGGATGCCCATGCCTGAGTGCCATATTATCGCCGGGCCGAACGGCGCCGGTAAAACCACCTTTGCCAGGGAGTTTCTTCCCAACTATGTGGATTGCCTGAACTTCATCAATCCCGACCTGATCGCCGCAGGGCTTTCCCCCTTTGACGCGAGCCTTGCCATGAGCAAAGCGGGGCGGTTGGTCATCGGAGAAATCCGGGATCGGGCAACTCGGGGAGAGTCCTTTGGCTTTGAAACTACCCTGTCCGGCCGCCTATACGCCCGCACGATTGACATGTTGCGCGCGCGGGGATACCGGGTGTGTCTGTACTATTTGTGGGTGCCGTCCCCGGAATTGGCATTGATGAGAATACATAATCGTGTTGAAGCAGGCGGACATGATGTTCCGGAGATGGATGTGCGAAGGCGTTATGTCCGTTCCCTGTCCAACCTGTTTCGCTTATATAGAAAACGGCTCGATGCCGTTTATTTTTTTGATAACGCCAGGCGTAAGCCGCAATTGATATTTTTCGAAGAAGACGGATTGGTTACTGTCTACAATCGTTCAGTTTATGAACGTATCACAAACGAGGTAAAGTAATGGACCCGATGCCGGAGATCAAGTCACCAATGGCGAAAAAAGCCTTGGCCGCGTTGGAAGGCGCCGTGGAAAAGGTCGTGGAAGACCATCGCAGGCGCGGCGCGCCCCTGGCTGTCTGGCGGGACGGCAAGGCCGTGTGGGAAATGCCGCCCCCGGTGGCGGGCGTGCAGGAAGAACAGGGCGCCCACCCGTTGGATGGGGACAATGCCGCCAAAGATTCAAACGGGGGTGCCCATAAGGACGATGTGTGATGATTGATTTTCAGCTGCCCGAAAATGCCACCAGTACTGTATGCGATCATGCGTGAGGTTTGTACGTGGTAATCACCGGGTAGTTATTTTAGGTTCACTTTATACAGAGGTGATTGTGGGGCGGAATTTCTACTGAGCGCCTACAGCATCTGCATCAGGTCCAGGGCTGTTTCGCCGAAGATCAGGGGCAGCATCATGTACAGGAAGAGCATGTTGAAGGCCGCCTGGAGCAACAGAAAAATAATCGCCTCGCCAAAACCCATTTCGTAGTGCTTGGCAAGATAGTAGATGGCGACAAAGAAGCCGATGAAAGGTAAAAAGCCGCTGATAAGCGAGGCGATAAACATGGCGATACAGACATCGACCGCGTCCCGGATGAGTTCTTCATGGAGGAGCTTATTCATCACCCACAGCACGGCGTAGGCGATTATGCAGGTCAGCATGAACTGGGCAAGGGCCAACAAGGCCATGCCCCAGTAAACGGCATGGGGATTTTGTGCCGCCGCCCCTTGCCTGACAAAATATGTGAGGCCGGCAAGCAGAAGGAAGAATACCGCCAACACGGCCAAGCCCATTAAAATACTTGGCCAGGGAATGTCCCAACTGCCCAGCGCCATTGTTCCCGTCCGGTTCAGTTCCGTATGTTTCGGGGTGTCCTCTATGAATTCATGGGCGGGGAAAGGCGCGGGCACTTGTCCCCCGATGCCCTTGCCGGCCTGTTGTTGACGGCAGACGCGGCTGAATAGTCCACGCAGTTTTTCCTGTTGCTTTTCCGAGGTAAATTGCTCGAACATACGGGCGCACCGCTCATAGGCTTCATCGGTGCGTCCCAGTTGTTCACAACACAAGGCCATAGGAAAGAGAATGTTAAAGTTTCCCGGGAATTCACCTTCCAGAACGGATAAATGCTGCAGCGCTTCCAGATAGTGCCCCTCTTTAAATAGCCGGTCCGCTTCGTGAAAATAGAATTCCGCCTCGCCTTTTTCCATGATGTCTTCCTCAATGGGCCAAGTTACAACAGGCCTGCCCTCAATGCTGAGTCATACTAATAGCAGTCTAGCACAAGCGAATATAATAGTCAATCCTTTTAGTCTATCGAATCTTCACAATAGGTACTCCTGTGGATGCCGTCAAAAAAGTTAGTTTATCTATACATCTTTGTTTCACGAGAGATTGGTGCGATCAAGAGGACGTAAACGGCACAATGGGATGGGTGGAACCGGTGGACAGAAAAAGACGCTTGTCCGCTTTTTCCCGCAGGCTTTGTGAACCAGCGCTTGCTTGCTCTATCATAGGGGTATGGCCGGGTTTTCAATCGTTACATTTACCTTGATAAGAAGGGAAGAAGATTATGAACCGGTACGCAAACCAGATCGTTCCTGTTTTGGCGGTGTTGTGTATGCTTGCATCCGGCCTGTCCCTGGGTCAGATATCCGTCAACGACCCGCGCGATGTTACTAACGGTGTATCCATTTACGAGCATGGATATTGCGACCAGCCTTACGTGGTGGTGGCGCCGGACGGGGCCTGGGTGTGCGTCTTTACAACCAGCGCGGAGAAGGAGGGCGCTGCTTCGCAGTATATTGTCTGCACGCGCAGCACGGATCATGGGCAGACGTGGAGCCCGCCCGTGCCCATTGAGCCGCCGGACGGGCCGGAGGCCTCCTGGGGCATGCCCTTGCTGACCAAGTACGGGCGCATTTATGTGTTCTATGTCTACAACGGCGACAATATCCGTACTCTGCCAAACGGCAAGCCAATGCGCGCCGACACGCACGGCTGGTACTGTTACCGGTATTCGGACGACAACGGCATCACCTGGTCGGAGCGTGGGCGGCTGCCCATGCGCGTGACGGCCTGCGACCGGGGCAATGATTTCGGGGGCGCGGTGCAGATGTTCTGGGGTATCGGCAAACCGGTCACGCACGGGGACACGGCCTGGTTCGCCTTTACAAAGTTGGCCCGCTATTTCCTGGAGGACGGGGAAGGCTGGTTTTACCGGTCGGATAATGTGCTTACGGAACCGGATATCAGCAAGGTTATCTGGGAATTGCTGCCTGACGGCGATTTCGGTTTACGCCGCCCGGACTTCGGCTCGGTTCAGGAAGAACAGAACCTCGTGCCCTTGTCCGACGGCAGCCTCTATTGCGTCTATCGCGCCACGCAGGGGTACGCGGTGGAGTCCTACAGCCGTGACGGTGGCCGCAGTTGGAGCCTGCCGGAACGCATGCGGTACGCCGACGGGCGGCCGGTGAAAAATCCGAGGGCCTGCCCGAGACTCTGGCGTTGCGCCAACGGTCGGTACCTGTTCTGGTTCCACAACCACAGCGGCAAGGACTTTAATGGCCGGAACCCGGCGTGGCTGTCCGGCGGCGTGGAACGGGACGGGCGCATCCTCTGGTCGGAACCGGAAATTGTGTTGTACAGCAACGACCCGCCCGGGAAGGAAGTGCGTTACAGCTACCCGGACCTCATTGAAGCGGACGGGCGCTATTGGATCACGACGACCCAGAAAACCCGCGCGTCCGTGCATGAGGTGGATGCGGACCTGTTGGAAGGGCTTTGGAGACAATTGCTCCCGGACGACTATCCCATGGAAGTGCCGAAGGCCATTGCGACCTATGATCGCAGTCCTGATATCATGGCGGACGCCGCCCCGGTTGAAATACCCATGCTGGGTTCGCCCAACCTCGAGAACCAAGGATTTTCCCTGGAATTCGTTTTGGACCGTTTCCCCATGGAAGAAGGCCTGCTCATAGACTGACGCACCGAGGCCGGGCAGGGGATGGCCCTGACCGGAACAGGAAGCGTCCTGCTGAATGACGGTACGCATGCCTGTGAAGCGCCGTTTGTCGGCGCGCCTGACCCGTGCAAAGGACCGGTTCATCTGGTGGTTACCGTGGACGGCGGACCCAACATCATTAGCTTTGTGGTGAACGGTCGCCTGTGTGACGGCGCCGATGCCGGGCAGTTCGGCTGGCATCGCTTTGCCCCTGAATGTACCGTCGTGCCGGGCGCGCCCGTCCTGCACGTCCATCCCGCCGTAAAATCACTGCGGGCGTATGACCGGCCATTGCGCACGTCTCAGGCCGTGCGCTTATACCAAAACATGAAACCCGCGCAAGAGACGCCTCAACCAGCTGCTTCGACCGGGTATGTTCTGAACGGGGAGGCTCTTAAGGTCGCCTGGAATGAATCCGGGGCGATAAGTTCTCTTCTGGACAAGAAAAGCGGTCGGGCGCTGACGATGTCTGGCGGGTCCGGTGTTCAGGGATTCAGCCTGCTGGTGAAAACCGGAGACAAGGTCCGGCAAATACATGGCAGTCAACAGAACAAGCCTGCCATCTTAGTTCAGGAAAATCGCTGCCGCATGGTATGGAATCCGCCTTTGTCCGATGACGGCGGGGAAACGCATGACATTGCCGTTACAGCGAATTATGAACTTGCGAAGGATGCCGTTACCGTTACGGTCCAGTCCGAAAACCATTCCGGCGCCACCATCCTCGAAGTTCGATATCCCCAGGTGCCGGGGCTGGCGGGATTCCGGATGGAAGGCGATGATGCCCTCGGCCGGCTGGAACCGATCCCGAGCGCGCCGGTTCTGAATGTACCCTTCAACGCCGTTCATGTCAACTACCCCGGCGGCCTGAACATGGGCTTTGTTACAGCGGTGAATGACGCTTTGGGACGGGGATTTTACATGGGAGCCCATGACGGGGTTGCCCGTTTAAAACAATGGCGTTTCGAGGCAGTTGGTCCGGAAGGGGCCCCCGAGATCGCCGCATCCCTGACCCATTTTCCCCATTCCCAGACGGGACAGCTCTTTACGGGCGCGCCCTGGGTGCTTGCGTTTCATGACGGCGGCTGGGTGGACGGCGGTCAGCGGTACCGCGACTGGTTCGTGAAGACCTTCGGTATACGCCCGAGGAAAGACGACTGGATTCGGGACAAGCATTTCTACCAAATGATTATGATGATGCTTCCCGAAGGTAACATTAACTATCGTTTTGAAGATGTGCCGGACCTTGCCCGGCAGGGTCTGGCCTATGGCGTGGACTCGTTGCAGCTGGCCGGATGGCAGCGGGGCGGCCATGACAACGGGTATCCTTATTACGAGCCCGACCCGAGGCTGGGTACCTGGGAGGATGTAGAAAAGGCCATACGCGCCTGTCATGACCTGGGGGTCCGGATTTACTTCTTCGCGAACATCCATTGCGCCATGCAGGACCTGGACTGGTTCAAGGAGGAACTGCATCGGTATGTGTCGCTGAACGCTCAGGGAAAAACGAACTGGATCGGCTACTGGGGCATGGGCACCGTGGGTTCGCGGCTGGCGTACACCGTGCCGAGCATGGCTTTTGTGGATGTGAATTTTCCGGGCATTGCGGATCCGACAGCGGGTTATTTTCGGAAACTGGCGGCGCTCGGCGCGGATGGTCTGCATATTGACAAGTGCTTCCCCAACGCCCTTGAATACAATCCAGGGGTGGTTGAACTGGGCCGCAGTCCCGATGCCGCGCCCTGGCAGGGCGCGCTCGATCTCGTCGCGCGTATTGACCGGGAATGCCGCGCGGTGAAACCGGACTTTGCCATTTCCTTCGAGTGCAACTGGGACCGGTTTCTGTCTTATGGCACGGCGACTTGGTGGGCGGGCAACATGTCCACCGCACGCAAGGTGTTCCCGGAACTGACCGAGACCGTGGGACACTATTGGCCTTATGACCTCTTCGGCATCAACACGGCCGTGCGCGAAGGCTGGGCGGTCATGCTGTCGCCCCACAAGTTCAACCGGGGCATGGGGTACGAACCCTGGAAACGCATGTCCACTTACGTGGCGGAGGCCAAACGTATCTGTGATCAATACGCCGATACCATTTTCCTCGGGGAACGCTTGTATGGCAAAGGCGTGCTTTTCGGACAAGCGCCGTTGCCCGGCAGCATCGCCTGGGAGGCCTGGCGCAACCCGGCGGACGGACGTCAGGCTGTTGTATTTACCAATACCGCCCGGAATGCCCTGCCCGTGTCCGTAACCGGGTTTGAAGGCGGGACAACGGCCATTGTGAGAATCATAACGCCCTTCAGTGAGGCGCGGCGGACCGCATTGCCCGCGGATGTCCTGATTCCCGGAGAACAGTTCGCGTTGGTCGTTGAGGATCCTGACGTGGCTTCCCCGTCCCCGGGGGAACGCGAATCCGCGCCGTTATCCATTCAGGAGCAGGGTGGCACCCCTTATGCCTGGGATTTTGAATCCGGCAGTCTTGGCGACTGGCAGGGCGACCCCAACTGGACGGTCGACAATAACAGCGCGGGCGGCTGGTATGCGGGTTGGCAGGGCAACGGGTACGCGTGGAGCGGCAATGGCGGCGAGGCGGCAACGGGGAAGCTCCGCTCGCCTGCGTTTCCCCTCGACAAGGACGGCGTGGAAGTGCTGGCGGCGGGCTGGGCGGATATACAGGGCCGTACCTGGAACCGCTGGAATTACATCACCCTCCACCTGGAAGACGGCACGGAACTGGACCGGGTGTACGCCCCGAATACCACCACATTCACGCCGCTGGTGCTGGACGGTTCCGGCCATCGGGATCAGCCGGTGTATATCGAAGCGGTGGACGACGCGCCCGAAGGCACTTATTCCATGCTGTGCCTGGATACGGTCAGAACGGTGGACCTGCCCGAAACGCCCGGCCCGGAGGCCTTTGACGCGAATGATTATATTCATCTTGAAAATGAGATGTATTCCATTGAAGTCGGCAGGAGTAATGGTGTTATCGCGCGCATTTACGACAAAACGGGTAATTTGGACCTGGTGCTGGAACCGCGTCTGGCCGACAACTGGACGTTTGCCCTGCCCATTGTGGGCAAAGAGGCGTGGACCAATACCGAGGCCAATCGTATCCAGGGCAAATCCCAGGCCCTGACCAGTCATACCCTTGAAAACAACAGCCTGACCTTGCGTTGGGACGGACCGCTGGTTTCCGTCTTCGGCATCTTCTATGAGACCGCTGTGGAAATGACCATCACACTACAGGGAGACCAGGTCGTTTTTGAAATGACTATAGACAATGAGACGGACTTGGAGATCGGCGAAGTCTATTATCCCATTATCGGGGGCACCAACGGCCTGGGTGCGAAGGCCCATCAGCGGCGCGCCACGGTGCGGACTGTGCCGATGAGTACTGGCGTGGACGCACAGCGGATCTATCACACCTTCGCGAACATGACACCCTTCGGTGAACTTTATCCCGAACAGGTCTATGTGTATCCCCACACACTGTCCATGCCGTGGCTGCATCTGTACAGCCCGCAGCTGAACCGGGGCGTGTATCTGGGCGCCCATGACCCGGTGCGCAGGATGAAGGCCGTGCAACTGCTGCAGTACCCCGGCATCGCCTCCAACCGTGCTGACGGCAACTGGCCGCGACCGGAAGAACTGGGCTGCATGCCGGCGGGTGTGTCTCTGAACGTTGTACATTTTGCCTACCAACCGGCGGGGGAACGGTTCACGGCATCGCCCGTGGTGCTCCGGTTCCATGACGGAGACGCCTCTGAGGCCGCGCGTTTCTACGGCGCCTGGTTCAAGGACACCTTCGGCTCTGTTGAAGCCGCTTCCGTGCCCGCGAAGGTTCGGGAAGTGGACCGCACCCCCTTTGCGGACATTTCGGCCACGGCACGGGAAGCACAAACGAGCGGATGCGACGCGCTCCTGCTGAAGGACTGGAAGGCGGGCGGGCAGCACAACGGTATCGCCGATTTTCGTCCCGATGATGGGCTCGGCGGAGTTGAAGGCCTGGCCTCTGCGGCGGAGGCATGCCACGAGGCGGGCCTCAGGCTTTTCCTGACGTTTAACCTGCAGTATGCCGATCCCGATACGGAATTCCACAAGGCCCATACAGCCGGGTGCGTTTGCACAGACCGCTGGGGCATTCCCTTCACCTGGGACGGCACCCGGCGGGTAGGGCTCAATCCCGGCGCGCCGGCACTGCGCAATCTGCTGGTTGAACAGGTGCGCGCGCTGGCGGAGCAGGGTGTGGACGGCTTGTTTATCACTGGTTTTTTCACCGACAAGATAGACTTTAATCCCGTCCCCGGCATGACCGCCGACCGTGTGGACTGGGACGGCGGCTTGGCGACCCTGGAGGCCATGCGGAACGCGGGCAAAGAAAAGAATCCTGTTTTCCTGCTGCTTACCGGCATGATGCGCGACCAGCTGGCCACGATAGCATCCCCGTCCGTCCCTGTCAGCACCATCGAACCCTTGTTCCGTCAGGCCATGTTCCCGTAAGGAGATGTAGAAGAAAACAAAAGAACTGCAATAAAGGAAAATGAAGTCGAAAAGTATCGACGGTGTATGGAGCGACGAAAACACGATGACACACTATCCTGGACAATTGGTGGGTGTGTATAATCCTCATTAAGGAAAGTGAAGGAAGTCAATCCGGTTTAGTTTGAAAGGAACCCGGCATGTTCAGACGAATAAAAACCATCTCAGACGTCGTTGGCAGGACATTTATTCAGGCGATGGTGTTGGGTTTTGTGCTGTTTGTCTGTGAAAAAGTATACTCCGTGGACATTGGCCTTGATTATTGGCTGGCTGGTGCAACGATTTTGTCCTTGTGGAACTCGGTCCTATTGACTATTCATTCAGTCAGGGGAAGAGCGTAAAACCCGCCTAAACACCGCCCGTCATAACAGCAACAGGGTACCCAATGCCTGCCCCGCCATTACGAGTGCCACTACGTCATTGCGAGCATAGCGAAGCAATCTCTCCCTGGAATCGTCTCAGGGTAAACGAGATTGCTTTGTCGGGCCTCGCCCTCCTCACAATGACTTAATTTTCCGCTTGCGGAGCGTCGCCTTTTACGTCCTTGTCAGGATTTCCTCGAAAAAGCAGACCCATGACCGTCCACAGGCATAAGATACCGATCACCGCGATCAGCGTATGGCATGCAGCCCTCATCCGTGGAATTGTGATTTTGTCTAAGACCTCCTCATGAGCAAGCCACACAGCAATCCGGGGGTTTGCGGGTGCGAGGGCTGATCCGTCACGCAATATATTGACCTCAAGGACGTAAGGGGTCTGAGGCAAACCATCGAACCGACCGATAGTCCTATAGACATATTGTCCCCACCCTCCGCCTTTTTCATTCCGGGAAGAACCCGAGGCGACTATACTGTTACCGCTCGTCAGCGTCCATTTAAGGTCAACGACCGACCCAGGAGAGTTTAGGGTGGGCTGACCGCCCAGCAGATCATCGAGATCATCACGAGGCAAATTGCGTTCAACCGCCAATACAATTTCGTACTGCCCCTCCATGTTCACCTGAAACTCCGGTAATGTGATGGTTCCAGGCTTGAGGTTGACGGCAAACTCGGGCGAATCGCCGCTTGGTCGGACAGCTATGTACATGGCAATCACCGAGACAAGTATAAGCGCAGGCCCTTGGAGATACTTGATATATCTGCTTAGCATGTGCGGAATTCCCTCCTGCTTTAACTGGAATTTAAGAATAACACAAGGGTTCCTCTGGTTCCTAAAGAGGAATTTTTATTATAACCCACCAATACGATCCGCAACACTTTTTCTCTTGTTCCCAAATTCCATTTGGGAACGCACTTGTTCGCGAAGTTCTACTTCGCAACCATGGTCGAGTGCCGGAATATAGCGGTCGGACCGACGCGAAATGGGAAATAGAATTTCAAGAGAGATTACGTTCCCAAATGGAATTTGGGAACGAGAGAAGTGGGAGAACAGCCCGTGTTCGCTTAATTGCACACACAAAGCGTGGCATGGGCATCCTGCCCATGGTCTTAGATATAAATCACGTGCCATCGCTGGGTACGTATCTGCTGATTTGGTCCACGGGCGAGACGCCCGTGCCACGGAGTAGTCTCACTCAATTATGGCCATTGCTTGGTACGTATCGACCCAGTGTCAGCCAATATGGGACTGGCGATGCCGTTTAATATAAGCCTTAGCACTTAATTTTTCGAGGAAGGAACTGGTTTTTTTGCAGCAGGCTGAATCTGGATTCCGGTCTTTTTCGCGTTATACAGTACTGTTCTTCGACCCAAGCCGGAGGCCGCGAAAAAACCGGAATGACGTCAATTGGGATGTTTATGCAAGGGGGAAAAGGGCTTGTTCTGTTTTCTCCGTCTTTTTTCCGGCGGAAAAACCATTTTCTATTCGGAAAAACGAATCTGCACGCCGACGCGTTGGGGTGGTCTGCTCGTAATGACTTAGTTTTCCGTTTGCGGAGCGTTTTCCTGTAAGTGAGCGCACCTTCTCCTCAGCAGAACATATACAGGACCGCCCAGAAAAGCCGCTAGCCACGCGATAATGATTGCTACGATTGCTACAATGAAGTAAGCCTTCGTCCGTGGAATTATGATTTCGCGTATGTAATCATCCTTATACAGATCCAAAACAATCCGGGGGTTTGCGGGTGCGAGCGCTGATCCATCACGTAATATAGTTAACTCAAGGACGTAAGGTATTCGTGGCACACCATCGAACCGACCGAGAGTCCTAAAGATATACTGTCCCCACCCTCCGCCTTTTTCCTTTCGGGAAGAACCCGTTGCGACCATACTATTGCCACTCGTCAGCGTCCATTCGATGTCAACGACCGGCTCAAGAGACGGATTTTTTTCACGCGGAAACTCGAGTAGACATTCGAGGTCATCAAGAGGCATATTGCGCTCAACCGCCAATTCAATCAAGTGGATACCCTTCTTATCCACTTGAAACTCTGGTAATGTGATGGTTCCTGGCTTGAGGTCGATGGCAAATTCGGGCGCTTGGTAACCGCCTCCGCAACCGCCGAAATGCAAAGCCGCGTAGAGAACCACATAAGATCCAACTATTAGTACAGGTAATCGAAGCATCTTTACATATTTGTATACCATGGCAAAATCTCCTTCTGCTTTGCCTGGAATTTAAGAATAACACGAGGGTTCCTCTGGTTCCTAAACAGAAATTCACCAATACGATTCATAAGGCTTTTTCGTAGGCCGGGCGGAGCGAAACCATCCATCATCATTTAACAGCCGAAACAGATTCTGACAATGCGGGGTCGCCTTAACAGGTACATTCGACAAAGCGGAACCCGCCTTTAAAAGTCCGTACACTTCATTTGAAGGCTTAATTTACCGCTTGCGGAGCATTGTCCTGTAATGTCTGGTCAGGATTTCCCCGGCAGAAAATACATGCACGCAGCCTCAAATAATAGCCATGGGACACCAATTACTGTGAGCCATATAGCGAGTGCAGTCATCATTACTGCAATTACGCGTACGCCCAGGTATTCCTCCGATTGGAGCTGCACAACAATTCGGGGGCTTGCCGGCATGAGCACCGATCCATCAAGCAATATATTTACCTCAAGGATATAGGGTGTCCGAGGCAAACCATCGAATTGGCCGAGAGTCCTCTTGACGGTCTTTCTGTGGTTCCCAAATTTTTGGAGACTGTCTCACAACCTTTTATCGAGAAGAATGTTCTGACAAATGGATTACGAGAATGCCCAGGTGGAGTCCTGCGCGCAAGGGGTGTTGGAGGTGCGGCAGGGCTATCTTTACGACGGTTGCACCCTGGCCGACCTCTATGATCCGCTGTACATGCCCGCGCCGCTGTTGAAGGCGTACCAGGCTCTCGACCGCGTCGTGGACCGCTGCTACCGCTGCGCCAAATTCACCAGCGAACGGGAAGGGTGGAATATCTCTTCCAACAATATGAACAACTCACCGCACCGCTGAACCCCGCCCCAACCCGATAGCTCTCGCAAGATACGGCAAGCACGCCCCAAAGCTGTTATTTAAATGGCTGAACAGGCGAGGCGGTCGTAAACGCATGACATGGGAAGAGTTCAATAAGATGGAGGAACGTTTTCCATTTGCTCGCCCAACTATTCGCGTAAACATGTTTGAGAAGCCAACGCCACTGAAGCAAGGATACCTGCCCAACTTCAGAGTGAACGAACGTACTGGGCGCCGTGTAGGTAAATAGCGCAAGCACGGTTCTGAGAGAAGGGCGCCTTGCGAAGGGAACTTCTACTCGCCAACCAGCAGGTGGAACGAATAGGGTAAACGATTGGAATAAGGGTATGCCACGTCTCATGTGCGAACGATGTCTTGGCCGGTACCAGGAGCATCTTTGCCGTATACCAGTCGGCCCCCCGCCTTTAACAGGGTATAGGTGGCGATAGATAGCAGCACGCCAAATACGGCCGGGTCGAAACTTTCCAGTTGCGCATAGACATCCGCATTGAACAGGACCAAATCAAAATAATTCCGTAACATTGGCGGTGCCCGGTACAACAGCGTCCCGACGGTGGCGATAACCATGCTGGCGGTTATGATCCTGTTAAGCCGTTGCGATCGCCGGCGCGACAGGGTGCCGATGCATACGGGCAGAATAATGGCGGGTGCCCAAACGTGATAGGTGAAGAGCAGTAGCCCGATGATGTCGGACCAGAGGACCGCTACCAGGATGGCGGTGCCGCCTAGGATGCCGCTGCAGAGACGTGCCAATTTCAGCAGGCGCCCGTCGCCGGTATTGCGCCAGCCGAGTTGATGCTCAAATAAATCCTTGACGAAGATGGCTGTGGCGCTGTTCAGCGCGGAGTCGGCGGACGACATGACCGCCATAAGCAGCGCGCCGATGATCAGGCCGCCGATGATGGGATTATTCAATTGTTTTACAACCATGGGCAGCGCCTGCTGCGGCTCGATGTCGGGAAAATGGATGCGCGCGTAGAGGGCGATAAAAAGGAGTACTGCCGGAAAGACCAGCGCCAGAAAAAGGCCCACCCCGGCAATGCCATAGCGGGTTTCCTGAATGTTCCTGCCCACGCAGTAACGGGTTGCGTATCCCGGGGCAAACGCTTCGCCCAGCAGAAAGGCGCAGAAGGTGGTAACCAAAAAGATCCAGCCTTTGCCGCCGTGGGGATGGAAGAATGTTGCGGGAATGGTCCGGTTCGGGGCGATGGCTTCCCGGTAGGCGTCCTGAACCAGGGAAAGGTTCAGGCGCCTGATGCGCACCCTATCACGATCTTTGGCCAGTAACGCGCGCGTTTGCTCTGAAAGGGTTATGCGCGCGAAGCGTTCCGGTGTGTACAGGGTGGTATCGTCCAGCGCCGTATTGAGCAGGGTTACCAGTTTTCGAATTTTAGGCTTGGGTTTGCGCTCTCCGGCGGAAATTTCCGGGGGCGTCATGGCCGTTGTTTCGAGAATGTGCCGCGAGATGGGGTTGTTCTCGTCTGTCAGCGCCGCCGCCAGCAAGGGCGCATCCTGTATATCCATCGCGCCGAAACGGGTCGGCACGAATTGACCTTGTTCCGCGTTGTAGGAGGTGAAAATGTCTGGCACGCAAAAGGCCAGGGTGATGAAGAACCCGAGAAGCAGGATAATGAACTGATACACGTCGGTATGGATCACGGCCAGCAATCCGCCGGCAGTGCTGTAAATGACGACCATGCTGCCCCCGATGATGATTGCCAGGCGCAGGACCACCTCGACGTCGGCGAACTGGGGCAGGACGGCCGACATGACACTGCCGAAAGCGGCCATTTGAGCCGCAATGATAAACACGGAAAAGAGCAGCGAGAGGATCAATGTGAAGAAGCGGGGGCCTTCGCCAAAGCGGTGTCCGAAATAACCGGCCACCGTGTAGACTTCCGCTTTACGGAAATGGGGGGCCACTACCAGGCCGGCGAAAATGAAATGTACATAGACGCCCGATGAAACCAGCAGCATCAGCACGCCCCACTCGTAGGTGCGCGCTATGGCGCCTATGGAGGCGCCGCCGCCGATCACCGTCGCTCCCATGGTGCAGGCCAGGGCAAACCAGCCAATAGAGCGTCCCGCCACCAGGAAGTCGTCGGCGCTTTCAATCTTGTTGACTTTGCTGACGCCTTTGAAGAAAATGAATACCATGTAGCCCAGGATAATTATCCACAAAATCCAAGGGTGCGCCATTCAGTTCTCCCTATTCCCGCGCTTCCGGACCGTCCGTGATGACTACACCGTTTTGGATGCGGCCTTCCTCTTTCATGCGTTCCCTAAATTCGTCTACGGAAGGTGCCAGTTGCTTCGTGATATACCGGCAGTTCATCAGGCGGAGCAGCGCGGCGTAGTTCAGGCGGAACTGAATACTGTCGCCCACTTTGAGTCCGTCATCGTGGTCGCCAAGGTTTACCACCGTGATGTCGCTGCTTGCGCCGGCGATTTCATAGTCCGGGTTGAGCGGGGCCAGCCCGGTGATGTCCGTGTCCAGTTGGCCCACGCCCACCAATGCGCGCCAGCCTCGCTGGCCGGGCTGGGCGTCATTGCCCTGGGGCGTGGCAAAAGGCGCGATGCTGGTCGCATCCGTGGGCGGCTGCAGGCTCTTCTCCTTCAGTTCCGCGATTTCGGTGTTCAGAAGAAAAACGTCGTTGCGGAATCCCGCCAGCGTGCCGCCATGTATCAGGTCCGTGCCCAGAAACAACGCTTCACCGATACGGAAATGGTTGATGCCTTTGGGTACGGAGCCTTCTATGAGCAGGGGCAGTGACGAACTCGATCCTGCGGAAACCAGCGGCAGGCGCCGCTCGAATTTCAGTTCGAGCAGTTCGCGGTACAGGATGAGCTGCATGAACTGGTCTATGTTGGGAGCGACCCCCGCGAGACAGCCCAGGTTGGCGCCGATCCCCAGCACTTCAATGTGGGGGAGATTGAATACCGACTGATAGAAGTTGATCAGCGATCCGGGCAAAATACCCTCGCGCAAATCACCGAGCTCGATCATGATGATCACACGGTGTTTCCGGCCCATGCGGCCCGCCGATTCATTGAGGGCGCTTATGGTTTTTATCTCGCTGTTCAGACTGACATCGGAGAGCTGGGCCACCTGGTCGATTACCGAGGGGCCCGGAACACGCAGGTACCAGCACTCCGTCGCCGAGGCAATCCTCTTTACCGCTTTCAGGTTGGTAAGGCGCGAATCGCCCGCGGCGCGCATGCCCATGGCGGCCAGGGCCTGCAATACCGGCCGGTTTCCGCAGAGCACCTTGGTAACCATGGTCCAGCGGCTGCCGTGCTTGCGCATCAACGCTTCAATGGCAAGATAATTGTGAAGCAGGGCCTCAAGATTTATGGTCAGATGATTCACGGGTCCACCTCATTTCCGCATATTTGCTTGAAAAGCCAAGCCGTTCATACAGGCGGCGCGCCGGGTTGTCATATTCCACATGAAGTTTGATGTTGCCGGCGCATTCCCGCTGCGCGCGCCGGATTAGTTCGGCGCCGATTCCCTTGCCGCGCAGTTCCCGATGTACCGCCACAAACAACAGGACATGTTCGGGTATGTACCCTGTCATGCCGGTATTTAACATGACGAGAGCGCCCTGCAGGGTGTCCCCATCCAGGGCGAGCACCATAAAGCCGCCGGGCCCGGTCAGATTATTCAGGGCATAGTCCAAGCCGGCTTCGATATCCTCCGGTGTGTCTTCATAGGGCTGCAGGTGTTCATGCAGGAACGCCGCGAGGCGCGGACGATCCATGCCGCCGGGAAGATCACCGTCGCTGCGGATAACCCGGAGCGATTCCTGTGTCTCTGACGCCGCAGAAGCGCCATCATCCCCGACCGTGTTGTCCAGCAGCATTCGGCAGGAATCGATAAACCCATCGGGCTCCGACAGGGCCGGTGTGACCGCGGGATCCTCTCCTGCGGACCCATTGCCGCCCATCATCGCGGCCAAGCGCGATACCACGGCAAGCATCTGGCCCTGCTCCCAGTCACGAAGATTGGAAAGGGCGGAAATAAAGTGCTCCTGAAACAGGGGAGGCATCTCCTGCAAAACCTTTTTCCCCCTGTCTGTGCATGACAGAAATACCTGTCTGCGGTCCTGACCGTTGCGTGCTCTGGAAACATATCCCAATTGTTCCAGCCGGTCAATAATGCCCGTAACGGTGGCATTACTCAGGCTGACCTCCTGTGCCAGCCGTCCGATGCTTATGGTTTCGGTGCGAAAAATTTCGCGGAGCAAGACCAACTGGGGACCTGTCAAGGCGTAGGTCCGTTGTAACTGCCGGGAGTGTATTCCCATGGCATGTACGATTTTTCGGAGGCTGATCAGTATATTATCACACATTTCATAATTTAAAACTTCAGGCATATTGTTTTGCTCCCATATATTTTGTGTACGAAACAGTATACCCCATCAAGCCATCCGGATGCAACGTGGTGGCGCATAAGTGCGTTCTCTGTCAGTAGTGTCTTTGCTTTCACCCGACAGGATTTGGGCGAAAGAAGCGGTATGTTATTTGTTATTTCGGGGGGGAGGGGGGCACCGGGGGTTCCATTACATCCCGGTAACTTGCATCCCTTTGTAGTAGCGTTCCTGTGAAGGGCGAAAAAGATACCTCGTCTCAATTGTTCGGGGATTCTTGGAGCCTTCATGATATAATCCGGGTTTGTCCCCGATATCTTTAAATTTTCAGCACTAACTTGTTCGATATGTATATGAGAGGTATAAAGGTGGTATGAGAAAAATCAATCCCGAACGATTGCGCGTTACCGTGGGCCGTCCCTATCCTATGGGGCCCATTGTCTACGATAACGGCATTCGTTTCACGATTTTCAGTCGTCATGCAACCCGGGTGTGGATTGCGGTGTTTGATACTATTGAAGACCGGGCCCCGGTCTGGGAATATGAGTTTAATGCCCATCATCACCGCACCGGTGATATCTGGTCCATCTTTGTTGAAGGCCTTCATGAGGGGGTCTATTTTATGTACCGTATGGACGGGCCCCATGACCCCGCGGAAGGACACCATTACGATCCGGCAGTCTACCTGCTTGACCCTTACGCGAAGGCCTTTGTGGGGGACATCCACAAAGGCACCATGAAATGCGTGGCGGTCCACGACACAATGGATTGGAACGGGGATGTGCGTCCGCGTATTCCCATCAGGGATCTTGTCATCTATGAGATGCATGTCAAGGGATTTACCTGCGACGTCACTTCCGGCGCGGCTCATGCCGGGACGTACCGCGGCGTGACGGAAAAGATTTCCCATTTAAAGGCGTTGGGCGTTAATGCCGTGGAACTGCTGCCCATTCAGGAATTCGGGGAGACGTACCTTGGCCGGCGTAGCCCGGAAACGGGGGAGGAACTGACGAATTACTGGGGTTACAGCAACATTGGGTTTTTCGCTCCCAGTGCGCGCTATGCGGTCAAATCTGTCCGTCTGGAACACCTCCATGAATTTCGCGAGATGGTGGAGGCGTTGCACGCTGCCGGGATTGAAATCATCCTTGATGTCGTTTTCAACCATACCTCCGAGGGCAACGAAAAGGGGCCGACCCTTTCTTTCAGGGGTATTGACAACGCCGTCTATTACCTGCTTGAGGACGGGAAATATCTGAATTATTCCGGATGCGGCAACACCGTAAACTGCAACCATCCCCTGGTGCGCGATTTCATTCTCGATTGTCTGCGGTACTGGGTGGCGGTCATGCATATCGACGGGTTCCGCTTTGACCTGGCCTCCATACTGGGACGCGACCAGGAGGGTAACATCCTGGAAGATGCGCCGCTGATCGCGCGCATCGCGGAGGATCCCGTGCTGCGGGACACCAAGCTGATTGCGGAAGCGTGGGACGCGGGCGGCGCCTACCAGGTGGGCTCTTTCGGCGGAGTGCGCTGGGCGGAGTGGAACGGCAAATATCGTGATGATGTCCGGCGTTTCTGGCGCGGTGATGCCGGTATGAAGGGCGCCTTCGCCACCCGGCTCACGGGGAGCGCCGACTTGTACCAGCACAGCGACCGCAGCCCTGAACACAGCATTAATTTCATCACCAGTCATGACGGATTTACCCTGCACGACCTGGTCGCCTATGAACGCAAGCATAATGAGGCGAACGGTGAAGAAAACCTGGACGGTGCGAATGAAAATTACAGTTGGAACTGCGGCGAGGAAGGTGAATCCGGCAATCCGGACATTAACGCGATGCGGATGCGCTGCAAGAAAAGTCTCGCGGCAAGTCTCTTCCTGTCCCTGGGCGTGCCGATGATGCTTGGAGGCGACGAACTTGGCCGCACCCAGCGGGGGAACAACAACGCTTATTGCCAGGACAATGAAATTTCATGGTTCGACTGGTCCCGGTTGGAGGACTATCGGGAATTGTTTGAATTCTACCGCGGCCTGATCGCCTTTCGTTTCGAAAACCCCGTATTGCGGCGAAGCCGTCATTTCCTGGGTGAAACATTGGAATCGGAAGTCGGGGAGCGGGATGTGAACTGGTACGACGGCAAGGGCGTCGCACCGGAATGGAACGAGGTGGAAAACCTGCTTGCCTGCCATATTCATCCCCGGGAAAACGAAGGCGCGGGCATCTACATGATGTTTAACGCCACAATGGACGACCGGGATTTCGTGTTGCCGCCCGGATCCTGGCGGTTGAGGATTGACAGCGCCGCAACTTCGGGAAAAGACTACCATGCCTCGGATGACGCGCCCCCGGTGAATGCCGCTTCAATGCATGTTGCTGCGCGCAGCGTGGTTGTCCTTACAGCGCCGCTTCCATAAGCGTTCATCCGGCGAATTCGTTTACGAAATTGATAATGATGCCGGTGATGAACGAGGCCAGGCCGAAGGAGACGGAGATGGCATAGAGGACCACGCCGGACTGGGTGAAACGTTTCAGGCTGTAGTCCCAGCGGTTGGCCAGGGGCATTGCGCTGAACAGGGCTAGGGGCAGCAGAAAGAGCAATGCGCCGAAGAACATGCGTCCCGCCTCAATTTCAAGCCACGCCCATTCATTGAGCGGGGGAACGGGGCGCTCCAGGTATTTTTCGTGGGCCATGCGGATGCCCTGGATGCCATAGATGCCGCCCAAATAGAACAGGGTCATCACCGCCCCCGTAAACAGGGGATTGAGTACAATCCGCGTTGGATGAAACCGGGCCGGGGATTGTATGGAACCCCGCGCCCGCAGCACAACGAAGACGAGCATGTACAGCATCAGGGCTACAGGACCTGAAATGAGGCCCATCAACACGAAAAGAAAACGCAGCGCCCATGTCGGCCACTTATTCTTTTCGGCAATGTAACCGGCCACCCCCAGCCACACCGCATTGTCCGCGCTTTGCGGCAAGGATGCGCCGGCAGGTGTCGCACTGCTTCCGGTCGCAGGCTTTTCCGCGCCCGTTCGAGAGCCAGGTTCCTGGCGGTCCTCCGGTGACGTAGACGCGGTGTCGCTGGCCGAAGCGTCACCCCACACGCGAACCAGGATGGCTGCCTGGGTTTCCGGCTGCCCCATCTTGTACAACAGTTGCATTATTTCCGCATCCTCCATTTCGGAGGTCAACGACGTCTTTAATTTTTCCTCGATACGCGCGTGCAGCCGTGCCAGGGCGCGTTCACGCTGATTGGCACTGAGCTGGTCGCCGATTTTTTCTTCGATCTCGCTGATATAGCGCGAAACATGCAGGATATGTTTTTCCGTTAATTCCATCGCAATTCCCCAGTTGAATGGAATCCAGTATACAAAAAAGAACGCGCGGTAACAAATCCATTTCTTAGGGTTAACCGCGCGGAACGGATGGCGGGTGTGCGTATGGGTTCCACTTGGCCCTGATGGGCTGTTGCCTTGGGCAAAAGGAAAACACGGGGAGGAATCAGAACTTGCCGGTTGTCCTGAACCGAAGCCGTTCCATGAAAGTGAGATTCGCGTCCAGCAAATTGACTTTCTGGAAACAGGCTCCCTCGAGATTCGCTTCTTTGAACAACGTTTTCTTGACGCTCGCACCGGTAAGATTGGCATTGCTGAGATTTGCCCTGAAGAAACAGGCGAGGTCAAGATTTGACTCGGAAAGAACCGCACCGGAAAGATCCGCATTGGTAAAATCCGTATCCGCAAGATCGGCCGCAAAAAGGTTCGCGTTGTGGAAATTCAGTCCCTGAAGGACAAGAGAGCGCAGGGAAACGTGGTTCATGGTGGCGTTTTCAAAACTGGCCTCCTCCAGTTTCGCGTTGCGCATCTCGGCGTAGCTCAGGTCGGCGCCATGCAGGTGGGCGCCGCGAAGATTCGCGTTTAACAGCACCGCCTGGAAAAAGTTGCAGTGGTCCAGATTGACGCCCTGCAAATTCACATTTGAAAGATTGGCCCGGTTAAAATTGGTGTGTGTCAGATAAGCCCGTGACAGATCCATTCCGGCTAAATTGGCCCCGCTTAAATCCGGCATGGACTTGGGACACGATTGACGCCATTCATTCCAGGCATCCACCCCTTGTTGCATACATTGCAGGTGTTGTGTATAGGGCATCACGGGATCCTTAAATGTTTTAAGCGATAATGCGCAAGAAATTAATATAAATAATAATACGCACAAGGCGCGATGAAGTATAGCACGGCAATTGAAAATATTCAACAGGGGATGGCGAACTTTAAAAGGGAGGTTTCTAGTTTTATTGCCGATGATACGCAAACAGTGTTCCTGCAGGGTAACAGATAAACGTATCATCTGATTTTGGAGCGGATAGCCTGCCGCTACTTGCAGGTTCCACTTTAAAAATTATGGCCGAACGCATGCGGTGCTGTACTCTAAGCGTGCAACCCGTTGCGGAAGAGTGCATTCAGGATGCCGGCATGGCAGGGCATCGATATTCATAATAGCGATTTGTGGAAATGGAATAGGATACAAACAATGGGCGCGTTTTTTGTGTGCAGCATGATGATTCTAACGCAGGCAGTTGTTCAACCGCTGCCGGTCCTGGCGGATACCACTCTTGACGGGGGATTCAACCTTTCAGCGGTAAGGGCGTCCATAAAACCCGTGGAAATCGGCCGGGTGTTGGCCTTGGACGAATCACGTCCGCCGAAGTGGCGCTTGTGCCAGTGGGGAACAGGCTACAGCCTGGAAGGGGTGGCACCCACCGTAGTTCCGGGGGATACCCGTGTACTGGCCAACGCGGCCAAGGAAGTGGTTGTTTTTCCGGGCGGCCTGGCGGGCGACGGTCTTCGGCTGACCGTTCATGGGGGTGTGGAATATGGCAACGCTTTACGTGTGCAAGGCCAGGCATGGCCCCACCTGCTTGTAGAGCAGAAGATACAGAACCTGGGGCTCGACGGACTCGCTTCTTTGAATTTCGCGTTGGAATCCAGGGTGGATCAATGTGTTCCGGAGACGGACAAGGGAATGGATCCCGCCTTGCATACCGCCCATATTACGGCTTTCTGGACCGTTCATAACCGAAATGCCCAAAGCGGGGATTTTCAGGACATGATCTGGTTCGGTGTGCCCCTTTTTGATGCGCGCTATCCCGTGCCACACGGGCACCAGGCGGTGGATGCGGGGCAGGCGGACGCCTCAGGCAAATTCATTTGTACCCTGGAGGGCGCCCGTTTCCATGATGGACCGGTTACAATTGGCGCGTGGCACGGGATTGCCTGCGACCTGCTGCCGCTGCTGGAGGAGGCGCTGGAAGCGTCGCAGTCAAAAGGGTTTCTCAAGGACACCAGAATAAAAGACCTCGCGGTAAGCGGATTCAACCTGGGGTGGGAGGTGCCGGGAACCTATGATTGTGCCGTCCATTTGAAGCATTTGAAATTGGACGCGGTTGCCGCCGGGGACTGAGGAGAGAGCGGGTTCCGCGGCTGCGCCATCCGCTACTGGTGCGTGGCAAGTTTTTCGCGTGCCTCCCGCAGTGCCTCCCGCACCTGTTCCGGGGCGGTCGCGCCCGGCTGGTTCCGGCGGGTCAACACGGTGGTGATATTGAGGGCGTTGAAGACGTCTTTGCTGAAAACCTCACAAAATCGGTGCAATTCCTCCAGGCCGAGATCGTCGAGGGTCTTGTCCTTTTGGATGCAATAGCGAACGATTTCGCCCACAATCTGGTGGGCTTTGCGGAAGGGGACGCCCTTTCCGGCCAGGTAATCCGCCAGGTCGGTGGCATTCATGAATCCCTGGCCCACGGCTTTTCGCAGGGTTTCCCGCTTGAAGGTTATGGTGGGCAGCATTTCCGCGAAAACGGCCAGGCACAATTGCGTGGTGTCGGAAGCATGGAACACCGGTTCCTTGTCCTCCTGGAGATCCCGGTTATAGGTGAGCGGCAGCCCCTTCATAAGGGTGAGCAGGGCCAACAGATCCCCGTAGACGCGGCTGGTTTTGCCGCGCGTCAACTCGGCGGCGTCCGGGTTCTTTTTTTGCGGCATAATGCTTGAGCCCGTGGTAAACGCGTCGCCGATTTCGATGAAGCCGAAAGCCGGACTGCTCCAGAGCACCAATTCCTCGCTCCACCGTGACAAATGCATCATGAGCAGGGCGGCCTCGGCGCAGAATTCAATCAGGTAATCACGGTCGGACACGGCATCCATGCTGTTTCGCGAGAGTGACTCAAAGCCCAGTTCACGGGCGACCTGTTCGCGGTTGATGGGGTGGGGAGTGCCGGCGAGCGCGGCCGAACCGAGGGGCAGGACGTTGATCCTGCGGCGGATTTGGGCAAGGCGTTCCCTATCCCTGTCGAACATTTCAAAATAAGCCAGGAGATGGTGGGCCAGCAGCACGGGCTGTGCGGGCTGCAGATGGGTGTATCCGGGCATGATAAAGTCGACATGTTTTTCCGCGCAGCTGAGAATGGCGCGTTGCAGGCCGTGAAGCAAGCGGATGAGCGTATCGGTCTGGTCCCGTGTGTACAGGCGCATGTCGGTCGCGATCTGGTCATTCCGGCTGCGCGCGGTATGCAGTTTCTTGCCAGCTTCCCCGATTTTTTTGACGAGCATGGACTCGATGTTGCCGTGTACGTCTTCAAGTCCCATGTCCCAGGTGGTCTTGCCGTCGTCGATCTCCCGGCCGATCTCCTCCAGGGCGGCGATAATGGCATCGGATTCCTCCCGGGGGATGATGCCGGAAGCGCCCAGCATGCGCGCGTGGGCGATACTGGCGCGGATGTCCCACGGCGCCAGCCGTGCGTCAAAAGAGATGGATTCGCCCAGTTGTTCCATGAGCGCGTGTGTCGCGTCCTCAAAACGTCCTCCCCATAGCTTGGTCATTGTCGTCATTTCTCCTGGTAGGGGGTTGCCGTACAGTCGGAAACCGGACAGTCAGGCATCCGGTGCTCTTGTGTCCGCCCGGTTACTTTTTGTCCTTGTGTGGCGCTGAAGATTTCTGAATCAGCAGGTCAATCTCCTTCAGCACCGCGGCCAGCACTTCCTTGCGGTGGTTTTCGTTGATCTTGTAATGCTGGGTATTTTCCAGCAGGTCCATGGTGCGTACGCTTACTTGGTAGGCAAAATCCTGCACTTTCATATGGAACTCCTATATCGGCGCCTGAAAACGGGAACCTTTCCCGACCCCCATATGATAAAGGAAACGGGCTGCCTGCTGCCATCGCAGCGGACAACCCGCGTAATTTTCGCTTGTTGGGGATAGATGCCTGTCCGGGAATGGTGTTCCTAGCGGAACTGCGCCACCAGTCCGGCGGGATCCATGCGCAGGCCGGGACCCATGGTGCTGCTCATGGTGCAGGCTTTCAGGTAGGTTCCTTTGCATGCGCTTGGCCGCGCCTTCAAAATGGTTTCGACTACGCTGGCCGCGTTTTCGTAAATCTGCTCCTTGGAAAAGGAGGCCTTGCCGACGGGAACATGGATGTTGGCGTTCTTGTCCACGCGGAATTCGATTTTACCGGCCTTGATCTCATTGACGGCCTGGCCCACGTCGTTGGTGACGGTGCCGGCTTTCGGGCTGGGCATCAGGCCGCGGGGGCCCAGTACTTTACCGAGACGGCCGACAAGGCGCATCATGGCCGGGGTGGCGACTGCGGCGTCGAAATCAGTCCAGCCGCCCTGAACACGGGTAACCAGATCTTCGCCGCCGACAGCTTCGGCGCCCGCTTCGGTGGCTGCCTTAATCTGGTCTTCCTGGTCGCAGAATACGACTACGCGTACTTTTTTGCCCGTGCCGTGCGGCAGCGCCACCGAACCCCGGACCATCTGGTCGGCATGGCGTGGGTCAACGCCCAGCAGGAAGGCCAGTTCGATAGTTTCATCGAATTTAGCCGTGGCGCCTTCCTTTACCAATGCCGCGGATTCTTCCAGGGTGTAGAAACGATCGGTATCGATCTTTTTTTTGAGGGCTTCCACCCGTTTGCTGTTTTTTGCCATTACAGTGTCCTCCAGTGGTGCGAACGGAACTAATGTTCCTCCCACAGTACAAGTTAAAGGGTTGAGTAAACGCCGGACCACACTAAATTCGGCGAATTAGTTTTCGACAATGAGGCCCATGCTCCGGGCGGTGCCACGAATCATGCTCTTGGCGGTGTCCAGGCTGGCCGCGTTCAAGTCGGGCATCTTCAGCGCGGCGATTTCCTCCACCTGCGCATCGGAAACCGTGCCAACCTTGTTTTTATTGGGTTCACTGGACGCTTTGGCCAGTTTGGCGGCACGCTTGAGCAGAACCGCCGCCGGCGGCGTCTTGGTGATGAAGCTAAAACTGCGGTCGTCAAAGATGGTAATTATCACGGGAATGACCAGTCCCTGCTGCTCGCGGGTGCGTTCATTGAACTGGTTGCAGAAATCCATGATATTAACGCCGTGCTGACCCAGGGCGGGACCCACCGGCGGGGCCGGATTGGCCTGGCCGGCCTTGACCTGCAATTTTACCTGGGCTTTGATTTTCTTCTTCTTGGGGGCCATGTTATCCTAACTCCATCTATATTTGTTCGACTTGCCAGAATTCGACTTCAACGCTTGTCTGGCGCTCGAATATTTCCACCATTACTTTTACAATGCCCCTGTCGCCGTCAATATCCTCTATCTGTCCGAGGAAATTCGCGAACGGGCCCTCTGTAATTCGAATGCGTTCGCCCACCTCAAAATCCAGCTTAGGCTTCGGGCGTTCACGCTCTCCGCGCACCACTTCAACAATGGACAGCACTTCGCTGTCCTCAAGCGGCACAGGTGTGTTTCGTGAGCCGATAAAGCCGGTTACGCTGGGGGTGTCTTTAATCATATGCCATAATTCGGCGTATGTTTCAGGATGTTCAGGCAGTTGCAGAAGAACATAACCGGGAAAACACTTATGCTTGGAAATACGCTTCTGGCCGGACTTCACCACCTCTACTTGTTCAATAGGCACAAACACATTGGAAAGCCACTTCGGATTTTCCAACTGCTGGGCCCGGGCGAGCAACATTTCCTTGACGGCGCCTTCCTGGCCGGAATGGGCGTGCAGCACATACCACCGGCGCTTGATGCCATCCTGTGGCGTTTCGTTCAGGTGGAAGCCATCTTCCAACTCCGGCTCGTCCCCCGGAATGTCTCCGGAATTGGCAACCGGCTGGTCTATGTAATCGTTTTCCGCCACGAAGATTCTCCTAACTGGCAAAATTCAAAATAAGCATGACCGCGAAAGCGGATACGCGGTCAAACACAAACGTGACGATTCCCATAATCAAGAGCAGATACAGGGTCACCTTGGTGGACGCCATCAGGTCCTCCCGGGTGGGCCAGGTGACTTTTTTCAGCTCACTGATGATATCTTCAAAAAAAATCTGGATTCGTTGTATAAAGCCCGGACCCGCATCGGCTGTGGTAATCTGCTTTGCCATAGTCTCTTCCTGTGCCTGAAAGGTACACGCACCATCGTAATACGTTATCACTATAAAACTGGCAGGGGTGGAGGGACTCGAACCCCCAACCTTCGGCTTTGGAGGCCGCTGCACTAGCCATTGTGCTACACCCCTGCACGAAGTCGCTCTCGTAACACGCGTCTATCCCGCCTTAACTGTCGGGTGGGATGCCGCGCGGATTCAATTGTCGTTTGACGAACATTCCTTCGGGAATGCCGGCAGGACGGTTACTCCAGAATTTTCGTTACCACGCCGGCGCCGACCGTGCGGCCGCCTTCGCGGATGGCGAAACGCAGTTCCGCATCCATGGCGATGGGCATGATCAATTCCGCATTAATCCGCACATTGTCGCCCGGCATGATCATTTCCACGCCTTCCGGAAGGTCCAGCGCGCCCGTTACGTCCGTCGTGCGGAAGTAAAACTGCGGACGGTACCCGTTGAAGAACGGCGTATGACGGCCGCCTTCCTCCTTGGTCAGCACGTACACTTCGCCTTCAAATTTCTTGTGCGGCTTGATGCTCTTGG
>JAAYBJ010000045.1 GCA_012730105.1 Candidatus Hydrogenedentota bacterium | reverse complement strand
GGGCTTGTGTTCCCGTAAAAGGTGCAGTTGATGATTTCCGCGGTACTGCCGTACAGGCTTGCTCCGCCGCCCTCGTATTGAGAGGAATTTTTCCAGAACACACAGTTGGTCAGATTGACGACACCGCCACTATGATATGTGTATACCCCGCCGCCACGGACCCCGCAGGTATTCGATTCAAACAGACATTGGGAGAGGGTGATTCCGCCGCCGGAAACGTATACGCCCCCACCGCAATAGCCGCCCGTGGCATTCGAGTCCGTTTGAATGGGGGTCGTGTTGGAGCTGAAACGGCATTTTTCGATGGTTACGGTGGAATTTGTGTTGGCAACGGCTCCGCCGAAGGAAGAGGCTGTACTGGAGACTTGTGTCACGCTGTTCGACAGGAAAGTGGTGCCGCTGATCACGCCCTGCGATTCATTGTTGCCCAACGCGCCGCCGCTTAGCGCCGCCGTGTTGCCCTGAAAGGTGCAGTCCGTAAGGGTCGTGGTTGATTTATAATTGTCGATACCGCCTGAGGACCCCGCGGAACCGTTATTCTTGAAGAGGCATTCGACTACGGTCACATTGGCCTGGCGGTGTTCCATGGCGCCTCCGCGTGTGCCGGCGGTGTTGCCTTCGAAGGTGCAGCCGCTTATGGTACTCGTTGAATAATCGCTGTCAAGCGCACCGGCATATTCGCCGGAAGTGTTGTTCAGAAAGGTGCAGGCTGACACGGTCGCCCTGGCACTGTCGTTAGCCATGCCGCCCCCCCCGGCAACGGCCGAATTGTTGTTAAAGGCGCAATTGCTGATCGTGGGGGCGCCACCCTTGATGTAGGCGCCGCCGCCCATGGAGGTTGCCTGATTATTTTTAAAAGTGCACTGGGACAAGGTCAGTGTGGCATTCTCGGCGTACATACCGCCGCCGCTTGTGTCTTTGCCGTATTGGATGGTGAGCCCGTCAACAACGGTATTGTTCGCGCCAAGCAGGCAGCGTCGCTCATTCTGACCGCTGATGCAGGTTTCATTCGCGGCGATATCGCGTGCGTCCCGAGAACTCTCCGTGCCGGTGAATCCGCCGTACAGGCTCACTCCAGGTTTCAGCGTCACTACGGGATTGGTGGCGGCCGTGTAGGTGCCTGCGGCGATCCAGATTTCATCGCCGGGCCCTGCGGCATCCACTGCGGCTTGCACCGTTCCGAACGCGTCTCCCCAACTCGTCCCGGCGCCGCTGCCTGCCGGGTGGACGTAAACAATGGTTCCCGCAGCCGTGCTTGCGGTTCCTAAAATGACAGCCGACAGCAACAGGTACCCCAATACATGGAGAGAAAAGAAATAGATAGCATGAATACTGTTGTTCTTGACGGTTTCTTTTAGTGTTGCCATGACTATTGTACCCTCCTGCTTTTATTATCCTTTCACGCATCCTGTCATCGAAGGTGATGAGATGTATAACGATATCATACAATGATTTTATTACAAAAACAGGGAAAACCGCAAGAAATAATTTTCCCGTCTATATTCGTGGTTAAACAGGGGGGGCGGGGTAGGAGCACTAACGAGTTCCCGGAATTCGAAAGCTTCTTGCGTTCATCGATATACAATGTTCCATGGTACACTATAGTGCAAGCATCTGTTCGTCTGTAACACGGGAATAGAGGGTCGGAAGGCGTTAACTTGGCGAAGAGGGATCGGAGGGAACACTATCCACGCCCGCATCGTTTGACCGTATATGGATGTCCCGTTGTGGGAACGGTATCTCAATATTGAGTTCCTGAAATGCCGCATTAATCCGCTTGTTCAACCGGTCCAGGGTTTCAAGTCGTAGCGAAGGCGAGGGCAGAAAAACGCGCAGCACAAACTCCAGGGCGCTGTCGCCGTGCCTTTCAAAGGTGACCACGGGGGCCGGATCTGCCAGGACATTGGGATCGTCCGCCGCGATGTCATGGAGGGTTTGCGAAATCAGGTTGACATCGGATCCATAGGCGGCGCCGATTTCGATCACCAGCCTGTTGACGGTGTCGCCCCGTGTCCAGTTGGTGACGGCGCGGGTGATCAGGTCCTTGTTCGGCAGAACGACCTCCTGGTAGTCGAAGTTGCGTATGGTCGTTGCCCGGATATTGATGCGGCGCACTTCGCCTGTCATGTCGCCAATGGTGACGATGTCTTTAATGCGGATGGGCCGTTCGATCAGCAGGATGATGCCGCTGAAGAAGTTGGAGATGATTTCCTGCAGGCCGAAACCCAGGCCGACGCCGATGGCGGCGATCAGCCATCCCAGGCGTCCGAGATCAAGGTGGATTTGTGACAGCGCGAGAATGACGCCGATAATAAAAATACCGTAACGCGAAATGGTCAACACGGCATATTTCGCGCCGTCATCGATTTTTAACCGCGGGAAAATGGCGAATTCATAAATACCCGGCAGGTAGCGGAGCAGCCACGCCATGACGGCCAGGTAGGTGACGAACCAGAAAAGATCCGCCGCGGTCACGAACTCGAACTGGTCGCCCGTGCCTCGAAGGCTGTAGAGTTGGATTTCCTCCAGGGTTCCCAGCGCCTGTTCGTCAATTCCCCACACCCAGAAAAGCAGCAACAAGGCCACGACCAGGAGCACGGTGTTAAGTACGCGTTTCAGGACACGCAGCTGCTGTATCATTTTCAGGGAAGAAAAGGGGGCGTTGAGTGGTACTTGAATGGAGGCCGCCAGGGGCATCAGTTTCTGAACGCCGAGATGGGCCAGGGCAAGCAGCGCCAGCACGACGAGGGTCAGGATCGCGTTTTCGCCGATGACGCTGGATGCGTAGCGGAATCCGGCGATATTGAGGAAGAAGGTGACGGCGAGCAGCACAGGGAACAGAACGGCCGTGGCGGACCAGGCGCGGCGGCCGAGGGCGCCGTCAAAACGCGTGTTCGCGCGTTGGGTCAGGGGCGAATGTGTACGCATCGTCCACGCGGCGGCGATTGCCGTGACGGCGATAAACGCGAGGTGAAGCATTCTGGGCAGCACTTCCAGCGCCGCCGGAGGCGCGGAGAAGAAGGCGGCGGGAAGCACGCAGGCCATGTAGGCGAGAAGAACCAGGCGCAGCGCCCGGCGCAGCGAACGCCGCCCTTCGCATTGCGGTGTGTCGCATTCCGGGGACATGGTTTCCTCGCGCAGGAAAAAGGTAATCAGGGACCATGCCAGCGCGCAGAAAGCCCCGCGTATGAGCAGCCTGAGCAGGGGTATCCTGGCATCATCGGGCAATTCCAGCAGGGAAACGGCATACACGGCGGTGAAGAGCCAGGCGGGCAGCATGATCGCATTCAGAAGGGACAGCGCGCCGTCCCGGAGTTTACGTTTTACAGATTCTATGACCTCCTGCTCCGTTGAGGTCGGCTGACGGAGCAGCAAGCGTTTGAATTTTTGTTTCACCAGCCACAGGAGCGCGGGAAAAACAATAATGACCAGGCCCACCGCCAGAATCGTTTTCGGCTGGCGGACAAGCCCGAGGAAGAAGGCGGGCGTGCTTGCCGTCCGGGTACGGTTGAACACTTGGGTCAGGGTGTTTAACTCGTTCACTCCCCGGTCGAGCAAGGCCTGATGAATCGGCTGGGCATCGCGAATCCACAGCGCCCGGGATCTCACGAAACGCTCCGCCTCGTTAAGCGTATTAAGCCTGTCCCATATGATATCCTGCATTTTCTGGGCGAGCAGGATCGCTTCCGTCAAGGTGGCTTTTTCATCGCGAAGCGCCGCGCGCCATTGCAGGAGCGCTTCCCGGGCCTGGGCGATAAAAGCGGCCTGCTCCTGTTCAGGAAGGGACTCCGCCAGGTCGTCAACCGCCCCTTCCTGTTTTTCCGAAAACTCAAACTGCAGGTTTTCGATTTCAAAGCGGCGGGAACGGTACCCGCTGAGATCGGGCACGGCTCTCCCGTCTTTGACCTGCTGGAGCGCCTTTCGGCGCATTGCCAGAATATCCATCGTCTGGCGGATGCGCTCCTTGGCCATTTCCTCGGAGTCGGGGTTTGCCAGCAAGGCGCGCAGGCTCTCCAATTCGGCTTTTTCCGCGTTCAGCCGTTTCTCCTGTTCCCCCATATCCTTGCCGATTTCTATGATCGCGGTTTGAACCTCCGCCTCATTCTTGCGGCTTGCCGCCAGGCCCGCTTCCACGTTGGCCAGAAAACTCTCCTCCGGCGTTGTGGCCTTTTCCGCGGTCTTTTCTTTTTCTGCGAGTTCCCGGTCTAACGCCGCCTGTTCCTGCGCCATCTGATCTTTCAAAGCGTTTTCATACAAGGCGATTTTCGCTTCGATTTTGGCGGCCTCTTTTTCGGCGATTTCGATTTCCTGCTGCAGCACGGGCTCAAGTTTGGCGTCCAGTTCTCCCTGCAGCTCTATTCGTTTCACGGCGCTTTGAGCCAGGTAGCTTTCAATCCGGGCGCATTCCGTATTCACGGCGAACACCTCTTTGTCGGAAGCCGGGGCTTTTTCTTCTTCCGCGGCGAAGCGGGCAAGGTTCTTTTCGGCCTCTGCCAGGGCGTCGCGCGCTTCAGAAAGGCGGGTCGTCAGGCTTTCCTGTCGCTGACGTATGTCCGCAATTTCCTTTTGGAGGTTTTGCGTCGACTCCTGATACTGTTTTGCCTCTTGCCTCAGTTGTTCCAGTCCTTCCTTGGTGGGCGCTTCCGGCGTTTCGCCTGTCTCCGTCTGTCCCTCTACATTCGTCTCGTTGAGCCGTTCAAGGACGTCTTGGGCGGCTTTTGCCCGTTCTTCAATGCCCCCCGTTTGGGCCTCAATATCTTCCAGCGCCGTCAATTCCTGGCCATAACTTTCAAGCAACCCGGCCAGGCGCTGCAGCGCGGACCGATAGGATGCATCCGGATCTTCGCCTTCTGTCGCCTGTGGTAACGCTTCCAGTGTGGTTTGTACCGCCTGCACTCTTTCCGCGATTTGGGCCTTGGTCATGGAGGTGCCGGCGGGGGGCGGAGAGGACGCGGGTTCCTGCGCGAACGGCGCAAGGGGAAGCATCAGGAAGCAGAACACGAACATTACGAACATAAAAAACAGGCGTAATGTTTCTCGTGCCGCTGCATTGCCGACATGTTTATGGTGCGATGTGAATAATTGTGATTTAAAGGCCATTCTCTCTGTCCTCATTCGGCAGGGGCAGGTAATCCGTCGAATTGCGTACGGATGGATGCCTGTTGCCTGCGTCCCCTGTTTGACAAGACATGCCGCCGGTCTTTTGACGGTGAGCCGCCTTGTATTGAACGTGAAAAACAAAATGTTCCCTTGCATCCTTGCATCCTAGTATATCCCCGCAAGCGAGGTCAAGGGCGGCGGCTTACAGGTACCCTAACGCCTCCAGGGAGCGGATGTCCTCATGATTGAGCACGTCTTTCGCGTCTTTTGGGATGTCGAGTTGCTCTCGCAGCCGCGTGTCCGCGGATCGGGCCTCCTCGAGGAGTTGGCGCCCCGTTTCAAGATTCGCAGGATCCTGAAACACGAGGGAATTAAGTTCTTTCGGGTCGTCCACGAGGTTGAACAGCAATTCATGGCCGGAAAGAGAAGCGTGAACATATTTCATTGGCCCGAACAGAATGCCTTCCAGGTGGTCATGAAACAGGGAGGCGCCGATATAGACAGGCTTTTCCTCATAGGCGCCGGGCGCGCCTGCCAGCAGGGGCGACAGGGGGGGGAGCAAGATTTCCGGGGTCTTCGGGGCTGCGTCGCACAGGTCTAACAAAGTGGGCATGATGGCCTGCGTGGAAACACGAGCGTCCACCCGCATTCCCGGCGCGTTGCCGGGTTGTTTGATAAAGAGGGGGACGTGGACCAGTTCGTTGTACAGGGTATGGCCGTGCTCAAAACGGTCATGGTCCCAGAATTCTTCGCCATGGTCCGAGGTGAACGCTACCAGGGCTTGATCATAGATGTTCTGTTTGCGCAACGAATCCAGCAAGCGGCCGACTTCCGCGTCGATATAACGCACTTCACCGTCATAAAGCGCCTTGATCCACGCACGGTCTTCAGCGGAACGGGCTGCACTGCCCATGCGGCCCCCACGGGTTTCTTTGAACTGGGCGCCCTTTTCGCGAAATGCCGCGTCCTCGGGCTGGTATTTTTCCGGGGGCATGTAGGGAATGTGCGGGTCAAAATAATGAATCCAGAGAAAGAAATCCCGGTCATGGTTGTGTTGGATCCAGTGAATGGCGCGGTCGGTCAGGCCGGCCGCGTCCGGTAACTGGCGGCCGCACCGCGACACGATATAATGGGTCAGGCCGGCATCGAAATTTTTGACCTGAAATTTCTGCATCGGAAACCAGTGATATTCCAGGAAGCCCCGGTCCAGCTTGCTGCGGGGCAGGAGCAGGCCGTTAAAGCCGAATGCGGCGGTGTGGTAGCCGGCGTCGCGCATCGCTTCCGCCAGGGTGGGCGCCTTTTCCGTGAGGGCGCCCTTGCCGTCAACGAATTGATGGACCTGCGGCGCCAGTCCCGTCAAGATGGAGGTGACCGAGGGACAGGTCCAGGGGGCGGTGCTGTAAGCCTCGGTAAACATCGCGCTTTCCCCGGCCAGTCCGTCCAGGCGGGGGGTGTGGTCCGCTTTGTCGGGATTGTAACAGCCTAGGGCGTCACGGCGCAGGGTGTCCACGGTGATCAGGACCACATGTCTCACGTCGCGCTGGGAGCTTGCGGGGACGGGCGCCGGGTTTGAAACCGGGGGCCGCGTAAAATACCGTATTGGCAACGGCAGGAAAACCAATACCGCAAAAATAAACAGCATTGCATTCAGGCGGCGCGGTGTTGCGGCAAGCGCCCATAGCGCTGCGGCGGCAACAGCGGCCGCTGCCACGAAGATCCCCAGGTAAAGATTGCCCGAAACCTGTGAAAACCGCGTTTCCCGGAACCATAGGGCGAAGGCCATACCGGCAAGCAGTGCGGCAAAGATGGAAAAGGCCCGCGGGCTGACGGAAGGCTGGCGGTTACGGGTTATTTTGCCCAGCACGAGGGTAATCAGCACGGCGGAAACGAAAGCGAAGCCGACGAAATACCGCATCAACAGCCCCCAGTAGGCCGCATACTCGTTGGTATAGGCAAAGACCAGGTCCAGAATGAGAACCAGATAGCCTGCAACGATGAAGAAATAAAGCGTGAAAAACAGGACGATGCCCGTACGCGCTCCGCCCAGCCAGACCAGGAAGAACCAGAGAAAGAACCAGGTGACGGTGATGACCGCCAGCAGCACCGCGCAGGTAGTGGTGAACTCCAGCAGAAACTCGGGGAGCAAGGGAATACTGCCGCTATCCAGAAGCGCGAAAGAGCCCAGCGCCTCCAGGGAGGCGATGATCACGCTTGCCAGGAAACACCAGGCCAGGGGACGCAGGAAAGACGAAAGGAAACGGGTCAGCACTGAAGAATCTCCTTTGCCGCGCATGGCGGGTAGGGCCCGCCCGCAGGGTTTTACTCCGCAAATGGTAGCATACCCGGATAAAACTTTGCCATGAGGCGAAAATTCCCCGACAGGCCGGCTGGAGGTTTGAAACGCGCCCTGTTCCGGCCGGGAATCTGCCTGTTGCTATTGCGAACCGGAACATCGACACTTTTCGACAGGATCACTGGATGAGTTTCATACGAAAATCAACAAACACAATAGACATTTTGCCCTAAGGCGATGAGGTACCGGTAAAACATTATAAAACATACCTGAATATATTTGAGATTACGTCTCTTATCCCGAAAATCCTGTTATCCTGTCAAGAGAATAAATGTCCAGAAGCAAGTCCTGCGGCACTAGTTGCAAAGCCGGGCGCCATTGCGTCAGAATAGGGCGCTTATGATAATGCGGCAGGTACAGACGTGGTGATTTCGTTGTAGAGTCGCTGGTAGGGTACGCCTCAAAATGCATGTGCAAACCAGGTGGGCGACCATTATAGATAACGCGACGCTGGAGATATAAAGCGATGTCCAAAAAACTTACCGTTATCCCGGAGAAATGCTCCGGGTGCAAACTCTGCGAACTGGCCTGCGCCATCAAGCATTTCGGCGTGAATAATCCCAAGAAAAGCGCCGTGCGCGTCCTGGTGACCTATCCCCACCCGGTGGTGCGTATGCCCATCGTGTGCAGCCAGTGTAAGAAGCCGCCCTGCGAGGATGCCTGTCCCGTGGGGGCCATCAGCCGCAGCGACGGCGTCGTCAAGATTGATGAGGATGTCTGCATCTCCTGTTTCCGCTGCGTTGAGGCCTGTCCCTTCGGCGCGGTATACGTCCATGATGACTGCACCTTTCCCATCAAGTGCGACCTGTGCGGCGGCGATCCGGAGTGCGTCAAGCAGTGCCCGAAATCGGCCCTGCTCCTGTTGCCGGAATATTCCCTGGGCAGTTCCAACCGTCTGAACAACGTGTTGAGCTACAGCCAGATGAAGGAGATTGAATACTCGGAGGAAGGGGAAGTCAAGACCATCCGGTACGCTGAAATCGGGAAGGAGGAGTTATGACCCTAAAAGGCGGTTATTTCAGAAAATACCTGCACTGCGATCTGAGCGCGGGCACCTGCGAACGCCTGCCCCTGTCCGACGAGATTATCGCCAAATACATTGGCGGGCGCGGATTCGGCGCCAAGATGGTCTGGGACAACCTCAAGGCCCATGACTTCAAAATCGATCCGCTGGGGCCGGAAAATCTTCTGGTCATCGCTCCGGGCCCGCTGACGGGTGTTTACCTGCCCGCCTCGGGCAAAACCTCTTTTGTTTCCATTTCGCCTGCGACCGGCCTGTACGGGGATTCGTCCATGGGCGGCTCTTTCGGCGTGGAATTGCGCCAGGCGGGCCTGGATTTCCTGTCCGTGACCGGGGCCGCCCCGGAGTTGTCCATCCTCTTTATCGACGATGACGAGGAGGCGAAGATCATTCCCATGCCCCAGCTCAAGGGAAAGAGTTGTCTCGAAACCGAGGGTATCATCAAAAAGCATCTCGGGTCCAACGATGTGCATGTGGCGGCCATTGGCGTGGCGGGGGAAAACTTGGTCCGCTTCGCCTGCGTGAACGGCGATTGGAGCCGCAACGCGGGCCGCACGGGCATCGGCGCCGTCATGGGCAGCAAAAATCTGAAGGCCATCGTGGTGCGCGGCGAGGCGGACCTGCCCGTGGCCGACCTCGACTCGGTGATACAGGAAACGGAAAAGGCCATGCGCTACATGCGTGAACACAAGTTCTTTCACGTGTGGCAGCAGCAGGGCCTGATGAGCGTTATCGAGTATGCCAACACCCAGGGCATTCTGCCCACCTGCAACTTCAAGGCCACCGTGTTCCAGGGGCACGACAAGATCAACGGCGAGACCATGCTCGACCGCTACAAGATCGGCGACAGCGCCTGTTTCATGTGCCCCATGTCCTGCGGCAACATCTGCCTCGTGAAAAACGGGAAATACACAGGCACGGTAACGGAAGGCCCGGAATATGAGTCCTGCGCCATGCTCGGATCCAACCTCGGCGTGGACAAATTCGACGCCGTCCTGGAAGCCAACCGTCTGTGCGATGAATACGGCATCGACACCATTTCCACCGGCGGGATCATCGGGGCGATCATCGAGGGCTACGAGTCCGGGGTGGTCTCACTGGAGGATCTCGACGGCAGCGAGATTTCCTGGAATGACGACGGCGCCATCATGGAACTAATCCGGAAGATCGCGCAGCGCGAGGGTATCGGTGACACGCTGGCGAACGGGGCGAAGGCCATCATCGAACGCTGGCCGGAAATGGACAAACTGCTGCTCCAGGTCAAGGGTTTGGAGCAGTCCGCCTATGACAGCCGCGTCGGCGCATCCATGGGCCTGGCCTATGCCACCTCCGACATCGGCGCCCACCACACCCGCGCCTGGACCATTGCCAAGGAAATTGAGGAGGGCGCGAACTGGACCCCCCGGCAGAAGGTGGACCTGGTCATTTATCACCAGACGCTGCGGCCCCTCTTCGACATGCTCGGTGTGTGCCGGCTGCCCTGGATTGAACTGGGCCTGAACGAGCGCCACTACGAAAAGTTTTATTCCTATGTGACCGGCAAGGAAACGACCTTGGAAGACCTGCTGGCCCTGTCCAATGTGATTTACAGCCTCACGCGCCGCATCAACGTCCACATGGGCGCCACGCGCAAGGACGACACGCTGCCCTACAAGGTGCGCGAAGCGCCCATTCTCACCGGGCCGAACGCGGGCAAGAAACTGGACGCGCAGGAATTCGACAAGATGCTCTCCCTCTATTACGAGGTCCGCGGCTGGGACGAAAACGGTGTCCCCCCTGCGGAAATGGAAGCGCTGTTCTGACTTCAGACAGCCCTATCTCAGCGCGCAAGGATTATCTGTTGACAGTAACGTTTTGATTACGAGCATGATGGTCGTCGATTCGTATTTCGTGCGCGTGCTCGTCTTTCGTAATCGTGTCTCGTAAGCAAAGGAGTGACTGACTCCCCCCAAACGCACCCGGACCTTGTCGGCATTAATGACAACTTTGTTTTTGGGGTGTCTACCCTGAAAAGTTTATCAACTCATTGCAAATAAATATGTTGTAATCAATGAATGTAGAAGCGGCGTCCCCGCCGCTTTTTTAACGCGGCGGGGACGCCGCGTCTACATTTTCATTGTTTATGGGGGACGCAAAGCGTCATGGCGAACTGTTCCTTCCTTTGCAGGCCCGAACCTATTTTCAGAGCAACGGTACACCCCGGCGCGCCAAGGCTATTTTTAGATAGTAACGTTTCGATTACGAGCATGATTACGAGCATGATGGTCGTCGATTCGTATTTCGTGCGCGTGCTCGTCTTTCGTAATCGTGTCTCGTAAGCAAAGGAGTGACTGACTCCCCCCAAACGCACCCGGACCTTGTCGTCATTAATGACAACTTTGTTTTTGGGGTGTCTGCCCTGAAAAGTTTATCAACTCATTGCAAATAAATATGTTGTAATCAATGAATGTAGAAGCGGCGTCCCCGCCGCGTCTACATTTTCATTGTTTATGGGGGACGCAAAGCGTCATGGCGAACTGTCCCTTCCTTTGCGGACTTAAGTTGGTGCCATTACACAGTGTTCCCGGAATTCACGGACTCAAACCGTATCCATGGCGGCCTTCAGCGCCACGATGCCCTGCGCGATGTCGCCCACCCGGTTATCGCCCGCTTCGCGTTCAAAGATGTAACCGCCTTCGAAATCAGCCTCCGCCAGGATCCGGACAAAGGCGTTCCAGTCCACCTCGCCCGTGCCCACGATCACCTCTTCGCCCCAATCGCCTTTGACCTTGGTGCGTTTCGCGTCCTTGACGTGCACCTGCTTCACATGCGGCGCCAGCGCCCGCAACGCCTCAATGGGATCGTCCATGTCGTACAGAATCATGTTCGCGGGATCGAAATTCACGGCGATATTTTCCGCGCCCCGCGCCTTCATTTCCCCCAGGAAGGCCAGCAGCGTTTCCGCCGTTTCCTGGCCGGTCTCCATCAGCAGCGTGACCCCCTGTTCGGCGAAAACCTCGGCCAGGGTCAGCACCCGACCGCACAACTTGTCAAAATCAGGGTCCGCAGGGTCATGGGGCAGAAAGCCCGCGTGAGCATTGGCTGCTTTCAGGCCCATCTGTCCCGCCAAAGCCGCTGTGATCTTCGCCAGGTGCAGGTTCTCTTCCCAGTGCTCATCCGGCACCACGCCCCCCGTTTTGCGGATGGTGGCCGGCGTGGTGTAGTCCTCGCCCACCGTCGAATACATGCCGGACACGATCTCGATGCCCGAGGCCGCCAGGATTTCCTGCACCCCGTCCCAGGCCCCCGGGTCGTCCCGGTGCGGGGTCAGGCCCAGCTGCACCTTTTTCAGGCCCAGCGCGTTCACCTTCTCCGCCAGGTTTTCCGGACCCGTCGCCTGAAGCGACCAACTGCACACGCCGATTTGTTCCGCTGTTTGTTTTTTCACTGACCGATACCTCCGATTATATGCCCGGCCGCATCCCTGCAGGGGAGCCGGCCCTTCATTCTTATGTTGAAGGCAGTGTACAAAAACGGCGCGGGCAATGCAAACACCGGAGGGGGTAGATGCTTTTCCAAGTCGCGTTTTTGTCCTTCCTCTGTTCTCGTTCCCAAGTTGTGCTTGGGAATGTCCTTGTTGCTCTATTTCTCAAATTCCAATCTTATCATTACCCGCAACTATCGTCTTAATTCGGCGTAATACACAGGCGATACCGAAAGACGCAGTGACCTGAAAATGCCCCGAAGGGGCTGCGGACGCTAGCCCAGGGTTGCGGTACCCCGCTACCCTGGGATTGTTACCACCCCAAGTCTTGTTTACCCTGAAAGGGTTACGTCACCTCCCCTGTTGGACATAACCCTTTGCCCTCGTTCCCAAATTCCATTTGGGAACGCGCTCTCTCTTGAAATTCTATTTCCTTTTTCATCACCTCAAGGACATTTGTGTTCTGTCGTTTAATTGCGAAGTAGAACTTCGCGGACAATTGCGTTTCCAAATTCCATTCAGGAACGAGAAGAAAGGTCCCGAGAGAAAGCGCCTTAACCTTTTCCGAAAACCGGAAAGTTGTTTTGCTATACTGCTTATGCTTTACTATAAATTAGTTATGTGGAGGGGCTTGTAGTGCGCACACAGGAACGAAATCGTTTTGGATCGCCGGGACTGCGATTGATACAGCTCTATATCTTATTGGCTTCCACAGGACGCCCCTATTCGCTCACCCGGCTTGCAGGACTCCTGTCCTGTTCCCGGCAAACCGTCCTGCGCATGATCGACCAGATCGTGCGTATCCCGAAAGCCAAGTGCCAAAGCTGGCTCGACGGGGGAGAACGCTTCTTTCAGATCGTCCCGGACCGGCAGGCCGCCCAGCTAAACTTCGATCCCGAAATTATCCGGCATCTCGCCTTATGCCGCGATATTGTTGTCCATCTCCTCCCGGAAAACTTCCATAAAGAACTGCAGGCTACCTTGAAGCACCTGTCCGGAACGGCCCCGGAAGGCCGGGGAAATCCCGCCGCCCTCGCTGAGCCCTGGGGCAAAGGCTTCATTGATTATTCCCCCTTCCAGGACATCCTCGAAACCGTTCAGGATGCCATGCGCCTGTCCCGGCTTTGCCGTGTCCGCTATCAGTCCCGCTCCGTCGGACAAACGCTCAGCTATCTCGCCGCGCCCCTACGCATCATCGCCTACCGCGAAGCGCTCTATCTCAGGTGCCGGCTCTACGATGCCGGGGCGCGGCCCGCGCGGGAATACCGTACCCTCGCCGTCCACCGCGTCAAAAGCCTCCATATGGAGCAGGCCGGTTTCAAGCCCGCCGACAGCGATGACCGCGAACCCGGGTTCGGCTTTCCCTTCCACGAACCCCTCCGCGTGCGCGTCGCCTTTCAAAAAGGCGCCGCCGAATATGTGGCCGAGCGCACCTGGAGCCCCGGGCAGAAACTCACCCGCCGCAAGGACGGTACCCTCATTCTGACTTTCACCGCCACCAGCCGCTTCGAAGTCATCTCCTGGGTGCTCGGCTTTGGACCCGATGCGGAATTGATTGAACCCAGGGAGTTGCGGGAGGAGATGAAAGAAAAGGCGATGGGCATTTTGGCGCAATACACTAAACCAATGAAGTGAGGAAAAGAGAATGAGCGATGTGGCTTTTGATCAGTTGTTCGAGTTGTTGACCCGCCATCCATATCCCAGAGACTGGCAGCAGGCGTTGGCTGCCGAAACGACTTGCCGGAACAAGGTTGTGCGCATTCCAACGGGGCTTGGAAAGACGGAAGGAGTGTTGGCTTCATGGATTTACCATCGCCTTCAGCGTTCAGATGATGGATGGCCCCGCCGTCTTGTCTGGTGCCTGCCGATGCGCACGCTCGTGGAACAGACCGAGCAGGTCGCGCGAGAATTGGCGGAGCGCTTGCCTGCGGCGCATCGTCCAACTGTTCATATTGCCATGGGGGGTGAGGATGCCGGTGAATGGTTTCTTTACCCGGAGCGGCCGGCAATCATCATTGGCACGCAGGACATGCTGTTGTCGCGTGCGATAAATCGTGGTTATGCCAGCGCGCGGGCTCGCTGGCCAATGGAATTCGGCCTGCTGAACCACGACGCGTTGTGGGTCATGGATGAAGTGCAACTCATGGATGTGGGCCTGGCAACGTCAGCGCAGCTTCAGGCGTTTCGCGATGAAGACCGCGAGAAGGGGCTTCGGCCTTGTTATACGTGGTGGATGAGCGCAACCTTGCAGCCTGGGTGGTTGAAAAGCGTTGATACAGGCCAATACCATACCACTTGGATCAGCAATCCGTGCCAAGTCACTCCCACACAACGTCAAGGCGGTTTGTGGGATATCCCGAAGGCGATATCGACAGATAATGTCAACGCTGACAACCATGAAGCCTTTGCAAAGAGAATTCTGGCGGAACACGCGAGCGTTTCCGATGGTGACTATGGCCGCATCACCCTCGTCGTCTGCAACACGGTGGAACGGGCATGTAAAACCTTTGACTCCCTTCAGAACGCAGGGCGGAAAGAAGGAATCGAATTGGTTCATAGTCGGTTCCGCCCTGCGGAGCGAGAAACATGGCGGGAACGATTCCTCTCGAAATCTGCCTGTAAGAGAGGAGTTGATCGAATCGTCGTAGCCACTCAAGTGATTGAGGCCGGAGTCGACATTTCCGCAGGATGCCTCATCACAGAGTTGGCCCCTTGGTCCAGTTTAGTTCAACGCTTCGGGCGCTGTGCGCGATACGGGGGCAGTGGGAAGGTTCTTGTGGTCGACCGGGGGCGGGATAATAGTAGCACCCCACCGTATCAACCGGAAGAACTGGACAGTGCATGGGACGCGCTTCAGCAATTGGCTGAAAAAGGGGTCGGAATCGCAGCGTTGGAGGTTTTCGAAGAATCACTTGACGAAGCGGCGCGAGCCAGACTTTATCCGTACGATCCGGCGCATCTTTTGATGCGTCGGGAGTTCGATGAGTTATTTGATACCACCCCTGATCTGACCGGGGCCGATCTGGACATCAGCCGATTCATCCGCTCCGGTGAGGAACGGGATTTGCAGGTATTCTGGATTAACATCGAGAAAGACAAAAAAGGCGAGAAACCGAAGACACCACCGGAGATCTATCGGCCCCATCGAAGAGAACTGTGCGCCTTACCGTTCCTCAGAGCTCGCGCTTGGCTGTGTGGTGAAGAAACCAAGACAAACCGCAAACCCAGACTTCGCAGCGGAATCCGGGCATGGATATGGGATTGGATCGATGGCGAATGGAAGGTCGCCACGCGCGAAGGACTGGTTCCCGGACGAGTCGTTTGCGTTGCTGCGGACACCGGCGGCTACCGGATCGACAGAGGTTTTGACGCTGACTGCAAAGAGACTGTTCCTTGTGTTTCATCGCAAGAGGGTGACGGACTCGAAGACGCAAGTAATCAACAGGACGCTGAGATTCCGGCCGGTTGTTGGAAGACCCTTGCTTGCCACGCGAACGAAGTGGCGAACGAAGCCAAGAATATCGCAGGAGAACTGGGTTTGCCCCAAGATATTCAAGACATCCTCGAGTTGGCCGGACTGTGGCACGACTGGGGCAAATCGCACCCGGCATTCCAGGGATGCATGCGTGGCCCCAACCGGCCCGACAGGAACGACCTCGCCAAAGCGCCGAATGATTGCTGGCCCAGGGAGCACCGCTATAAATACCTCGACGGCACTGAAACCCGACCTGCTTTCCGGCACGAGTTGGCCAGCGCACTGGCGTTGTTTGCCCTCCTGGAGAACCACGCACCCAAGCATCCGGCACTGTTGGGACCGTGGTTGGAAGTGCTTTCGAAATTGGGCAGGACACCCACTTGCCATGAACCGTTGCCCGTACCGATGCCATTGGTCCAACGGGTCGTAGACTGTTCTTCGGAAACCTTTAACTTGCTTGTCTATCTCGTCGCCAGCCATCACGGAAAGGTGCGCGTCGCCTTGCATGCTGCCCCGGCTGACCAGGACTATCACGATCAGGACGGACGGGGGCTTCCGATTCGCGGTATTCGCGAGGGGGATCAACTTCCGCCGATCGTTCTTGCTCCAAATCAGCCGCCTGTCCCTGGAATCGTGCTCACCCTCTCGCCTGCCGCCATCGGACTCTCGGATAAGACTGGGATCAGTTGGCGCGAACGGTCACTGGAGGTGATTGACCGCTATGGCCCGGGCGCCCTGGCGTTGTTGGAATCAATCCTGCGGGCTGCCGACGTGCGCGCCTCGCGACTGCTCACCAATGACCCCCTTCTTGCATCGGAGGACCAGCCATGAACACCCATCTCCACGTTTTGAAGGGCTGCGCGCCCGTCCCGCTTGCGAACTACCTCAAGGCGCTGGGCATCCTCCGCCTCGTCGGCGAACAGGCAGATCCACAAGCCCGGGGCTGGTGGGAGGGCGAGCGATTCTGTCTGCTCACAAAGTTGTCCAAGGAGGAATTGGAGGCGTTTTTTCTCGAACGTTACGAACCAACACCAATCTTTAATCCGTGGGGTGGGAGATCCGGTTACTACGATGGTTCGCCGGAAAAGACAGCACGCAATGCACTGGCGGCCATCGAGCAATCAACAACCGACCGACTGTTGAGATTTCGAGAGGCAATTACTGTCATCCGGTCTATCATCTCGGAAGGCGGCGGAAATAAGCCTGATTCTGAAGAATCCAGGAATGTCATGATCTCGCGCATCAGACTGGGTTTGCGCGGTTCAGGATCGGAATGGCTGGACACTGTCATCGCCGATCTCGGCGAATCTTTCCCGAAACCGGCCCTTTTAGGGACTGGCGGCAATGAGGGTAGTGGGAGCTATACTGCAGCCTTTTTGGCGGCAGTTGTTGAGTGTGTTGTGGCTCAAGCGTGGAGTTCCTGGATCACAACAAGTCTGTGGAGCGATGGATCAGACCGCGATTCATGGGATGGCAGCTTCTCCCCCCCCTCGAAAGATGGGGCGAAAAAAACAAGAAAGGAAAATGTAAACCAGCCGTTTCGACAGTACATGCCGAGCGGCGAGGGGTCACCTTGGGACCTTCTCCTTTCGTTTGAGGGAACCATTGTCATCCAATCCGGTGTGTCTCGGCGCTCCAGCACCGATCACAGTCGATTCCTGTCTTCCCCTTTCTATTTTGCCCCAATGGGCATGGGCAGCGGGTCAAGTTCGGAGATGGATGAGTACGTGTTGAACAAGGGCCGTAAAAATCCTGGACGTGGCGAACAATGGTTCCCGTTGTGGGATAGGCCCAGCACGTTCGGAGAGGTTCAACGACTCTTCAGGGAAGGGCGCTGTTCGACAGGTCGTCGGGCTGCAAAGAACCCAATTGATGCAGCCCGGGCAATTTGCGGACTTGGGGCATCACGCGGAATAATTTCTTTCTTGCGTTACGGCTATTTACAGCGTGATAACCTCGCTACGCATTTCGCAGTGCCTCTTGGACGTATTCTAGTGCGAGAGAATTCGACTAACGGACTGGTTGATGATCTGGCCGACTGGCTTGATCACGTCCATAGAGCCGCTCGAAACAAGAATGCTCCAATACGGCTTGTCGCCGCTCACCGATGTCTCGCCGATGCCGTTTTCGCGGCGCTTACCCACGATCACACCGCCGATCGCTGGCAGGCGATTTTGCTTGCCGCCGCCGATATCGAGGCGATCCAGGCGACCGGCAGCGCCATTGACGCGGGTCCGATTCCGTCACTGCGCCCGGAATGGGTTGCTGCCGTTGATGACGGAAGCCCCGAAGTTCGCCTCGCTCTGGCGCTGGGAAGCGCAGCCGCCGCATACGCCAAAGGACGTCCCATAGACCCGGTTCGATTTCACTGGCTGCCTTTGGAACCCAATGCCCGACGGTTCAAGAAGAGCGATAAGCGCCTTGTAAACGACGCGCGCGTCATTGCAACGGGACGCGATCCTGTTCGCGACCTTGCCGCTCTTGTTGAACGGAGACTGATCGAATCGGGCATGAAGGGGCATCGGGAATCACGGCTTGTCGCCGCGCGGGGGTGCGGTGCCCGGCTGGACGATTTGGCACAGTTCCTGGAGGGATCGCTCGACATTGACAAACTGGCCGGTCTCGCCCGCGCGTTCATGGCCATCCGCTGGAATCGGTGGCATCAAGACGGCCCGTCGCCGTTATTTTCAGGTCGAATCCCGGATGAACCATGGCTGGCCATTCGCCTGGCCAATCTCCCGGGAAACTGGATCAACGACCAGCACATTCCCGCCGAACCGCGCATCGTCCGACTGTTGATGTCCGGTGATTCGTCCCGCGCTATCGATATCGCTTGCAACCGGCTCCGTTCCGCGGGCATCCGCCCCCCCCTGCAAGCAGGTATGACCGACGCTGTCACTGCCCGACTGTGGGCGGCAGCCCTGGCATTTCCCATCGACTGGAAAACTGCGAACATGATCGCTCAACTACTTGACCCTCGACTCAAACCAAAGAAAGGACTGCTCCATGCCTGAAGAAATGAATGCGATCTTAACTCCCCTCAAAAATGTGTCTCGCCTTTTGTTGACCATTCCCTTGAAGCCTCTCCAGGGAGACCGCTTCCAACCGACCGGCTTCCCGAGCCTTGGTGCGGCAACCTACCAGACCAAAGACGGCCAGAAACTACTCGTTGAAAGCGCCCAGAGCATGGCCAACCGTTTCGAAGCGACCTGTTGGGACACGGCAGTGAACGGTCCCGTGGCGGCGTTGGCTGGAATCAGTCACGTAACCGTGAATCGGGGCGGCAAGTTTCTTACAGACTCTATGCTCGAAGCGCATCGACTGAACAGCGCGTACATTGAGAAGAGTAAGGGAGAGTTTTTCAGCAAGACGCTTGTAGAAGCAATCGGCGTGAACAAATCAGAGCCGACTGACCGGAAAAGATTTTTGGCAACACTGCTAAAATACGACATTGGCTCGCTGGTCCACGGCGTTTTCCTTGAATCTTTGGATGGACGCCTTCGCATCGCGCGCACGTTGTCATCGTTTATCGAAGCTTCAGGAGTCATGGTTGCGCCTTCGGGTGGTGCAAAAATCGACCGGATTCAGGCTGGCAAGGATGACGAAAAGACGGCCAGCGGCGGTTTTGGGAATGTTCCGTTTTCGCGGGATGAGTTCGTTGCCGACCGGATCGATCTTCATATAAATCTCGACCTGGCGCAAATTCGAGGTTTCGGGCTGGGCGATGCTGTCGAACAACTACTTATCTTGCTGGCACTTTATCGTGTGCGGAAGTTGGTTAACGGCGACCTGCGGCTGCGTACCGCGTGCGATCTGGAACCGATCGACAGCAAGAACCTGGTTGCAACCCGTCCAGAAGGTTTCGTGATCCCGTCCCTCACCGAACTTGAAAATGCCTTAACGTCAGCCATAAAAGCGTGCAAGGACCTGATGGTTCACACCACAGTTACCTTCGAGGACGATCTTAAGAAGGCGAAGGACAAGAAGGAGGACAATGGCTCCGACGACAGCGACCAAGACGTCTCGGATTCTGAAGATAACGACACTGGCAGCGATGATTAGATAGGAGCCGCTCATGCCAACCCTTAAACTTCGATTTCCGGGCGGGCGCTATCACGCAACGCCTTGGGGACATCACGTCAACGAAGGTCTGGTTGAATGGCCGCCTAGTCCGTGGCGGCTGTTGCGGGCACTGGTCTCCTGCGGTTTCACCAGTCAACGTTGGAATGACGTGCCAACCCTCGCGAGTTCGCTCATTGAAAAACTGGCATCGGTACTGCCTTTGTACCGGTTGCCCGAAATCACCGCTGCCCACACCCGGCATTACATGCCTTACATTGAAGGCGCAAAAGAGAAGAAAACCTTGGTCTGGGATACATTCGCCAACATTGGCGATGGGGAAATTTTGGTCCACTGGCGCTGCGAGATCAACAGCGATGAGACCGTGCTGTTTGGGAATTTAGCGCGGAACCTGAATTATCTTGGCAGGAGCGAAAGCTGGGTTGAAGCAGAACTTATTCCAGACGCGCCAATCTCAACCGATAATTTTAATGCTGTTCCCCATTGTGAGAACAAACAACGCGATCAGCGTTACGAGCAGATTTCATTGATGGCGGCAATTCCTGGTGAGGACTACCAAGCATGGCGCTCGGAACAGATGAAAGTTGTGCTTGCGCCTTTTCAGGGCAAGAAGGAGACCGCCAAACTGAAAAAGGACCGAGACAAGGCCGAGCAGCCTTATCCTCCTGACCTCATTGCCTGTCTGACCAGGGACACGTCGTGGTGGAAAGGCCATCGGTGGAGTCAGCCGCCCGGATCGCAACGGGTTCTTTACTGGCGCCCCAGCCAGTCCATCGAGGTGACTGCACCACGAATATCACATCGCAAGGCCGTACCGCCGATTGAGATGATGCTGCTCGCACTCACCACGCCCAGCGGAAACAAGTCGGCCTTGCCATCCGTCACACGAACGCTTCCGCAGGCGGAGTTATTTCATCGCGCCATCGTGGGCAGGGCCGGTAACGGTCGGGTAATTCATTGCCCGGAACTAACTGGCAAGGATGCAAACAGCAAAGCGTTGCGCGACGGTCACCAGCATGCTCACATCCTTCCCCTCGACCTCGATAACGACCAACACATTGATCATATCCTCATTTACGCCGGAATGGGCCTTGGCGAGACCGCTCAGCGCGCCATTTCCACGCTTCGCCGCACGTGGACCAAGGGCGGGGTGGGTGATATCCAACTCGCTGTCGCAGGAAAAGGAAGACTCGATGATCTTCGGCGTCTCCCGGATCGAATAGGCACAACGATCGACAGTTTGATGGGCACAGAAAGCGGTGCGCGAACGTGGATAAGCCTTACCCCTTTTGTTCCACCTCGTTTTATAAAGAAGCTTGGCAAGCGTAACGATTTATTCTCGCAGGTCAACGCCGAACTCTCCTCGCGCGGTCTGCCCAACGCTGCTGTCAGCATTATTCCATGGCATTCGGAAGACGTACACAGGCTCAGACACTGCATTCGCGTGCGAAAACGTGGCGCACCACCGCCCCAAGACGTTGGTTACCTGCTCCGGTTGACCTTTGCAGAAACGGTGCACGGTCCAATATCGCTCGGATACGCCAGCCATTTTGGACTCGGTCTATTCATTGCAGAACCCGGGGATCCCTGATATTGTTTGGCGCGTTCCCAAGTTGAACTTGGGAACGCGCTTTCTCTTTGTTCTCGTTCCCAAATTCCATTTGGGAACGAGATCTCTCTTGAAATTCTATTTCTATTTTCATCATCCCGAGGATATTTGAATCATGTCACGTAAGTGCGAAGTGGAACTTCGCGGACAATTGCGTTCCCAAATGGAATTTGGGAACGAGGTGGGGGTGGGGGGAGGCGGGAACGAGGTGGGGGGGGACGAGAAGGAAGGAACGAGGCGGGGGGGGAGCGAGGCGGTGGGAACGATGTGGTGGGAACGAGGTGGAGGGAACGAGGTGGAGGGAGCGAGGTGGAGGGAACGAGGTGGAGGGAGCGAGGTGGAGAGAAGAAGATGTGTGTTATGAGTATGCCTGGCAAATAATACGGGCGCGTAAATCTTAGAGCGTGTACGGAAAGTCGAGATTGCTTCACTTTGTTCGCAATGACGGCTATATGGATGCTATGTCATTGCGAGTGAAACGAAGCAATCTAAATAGGTTGTGATAATTGCATGGACCGTCAAAGGGACTTTTCGTACACCCTCTTAAATGGTGAATGAATTATGGCCATACGGGAAGAACAGGAAACATGCGTGGTAGCCGCTGACGCGGAAGAACAAGCATTGGTATCGGTGCTGCCGGACCTGGTGCCGGCGCGGATGCTCAATGAATATGCCTATTGTCCGCGCTTGTGCTGGATGGAATGGGTGGAGGGGGAGTTCGCCGACAGTGCGGACACGGTGGAGGGCACCTTTCAGCATCGGCGCGTGGACAAGGAGGGCGGCACGTTGCCGGAACCGGAGGGGGAGGCCGGCGGGGAAGCGGACGGGGCGGCGCCGGTCGAGGATCCGGTGGTGTCTCAGGCACGGGCGGTGCTGTTGTCGGCGCCGGCGCTGGGCCTGATCGCGAAGATTGACCTGGTGGAGGAGCAGGGTGGCGTGGCGGTGCCGGTGGATGTGAAGCGGGGCGCGGCGCCGGACATTCCCGAGGGCGCTTATGAACCGGAACGGGTGCAGGTGTGCGCCCAAGGCCTGATCCTGCGGGAAAACGGCTTTGCCTGCGACCATGGCGAACTGTACTTTGCCAAGTCGCGGCGCCGGGTGCGCGTGGAGCTGAACGAGACGCTGGTCGCGCGCACGCGGGAACTGCTGGATGCGATGCGGGCCATGGCGGCGTCGGGCGTCAAACCGCCGCCCCTGGACGGCAGCGTGAAGTGTCCCCGCTGTTCCCTCGTGGGGCTGTGCCTGCCCGATGAAACGAACACGCTGGTCACGGGGGAAACACCGGTCGAGGAAGACCGGGTGCGGCGGCTGGTGCCCGCGCGGGATGACGCCCTGCCGCTGTATGTGCAGAAGCACGGCGCGGTAGTAGGCAAACATGGCGACCAGATCTCGGTCAAAATGCGCGGCGAGGTGGTGCAGGAGTCCCGGCTGTTCGAGACTTCCCAGGTATGCGTGTTCGGCGGGGCCCAGGTGAGCACCCAGGCGCTGCAGGAATGTCTTTCGCGCGGCATCCCGGTGCTGTTCTTTTCCACCGGAGGCTGGTTCTACGGCATGACCCAGGGGCTGGGCCATAAGAATGTGCTCCTGCGCCAGGCGCAATACGCCGGGGCGGTCGATTTTACCACCTGCCTGCAAGTGGCCCGGGACCTGGTCAACGTTAAAATTCTGAACTGCCGCACCATGCTGCGCCGGAACAACCCGGAGGCGCCGGACACGGCGTTGCGCGCTCTGAAAAACTACGCGGACCAGGCGGCTGGGGCGGAATCCCTCGAATCGCTGCTGGGCATCGAGGGCATGGCGGCAAAGACCTATTTCGCCTGCTTCAACGGTATGCTCAAGCCGGGCAAAGCGCTGGGGAAGACGCCTGAAGGCCCCGGCTTCACGTTCCAATTCGAGCAACGCAATCGCCGGCCGCCCCGGGATCCCGTCAACGCCATGCTCTCGCTGGCCTATGCCCTCTTTGCCAAGGACTGGACCGTCACCCTGGCCTCGGTGGGCTTCGACCCCTACCTGGGCTTTTATCACCAGCCCCGCTACGGCAGGCCCGCCCTCGCCCTGGACATGATGGAGCCCTTTCGGCCGCTCATTCCCGATTCCACGGTCATCTGGGCCGTCAATAACGGCGTGGTCACGCCGGACGACTTTTTACGCCGAGGCCAGGCCGTGGCGCTCAAGGACGACGCCCGGCGCAAGTTCATCCTGGCCTATGAAAAGCGGATGGATGACCTGGTTACCCATCCCGTGTTCAATTATCGCATCTCCTACAGGCGCGTGCTCGAAGTGCAGGCCAGGCTCCTGGCGCGCACCCTCACCGGCGAAATTCCGCGGTTGCCCGCGTTCCTCACGAGGTAGCCATGCGCAGAATTTACTTGGTTACCTACGATGTCTCGGACGACAAGCGGCTGCGGCAGGTCTTCAAGAAGATGAACGGCTACGGGGAACACCTCCAGTATTCCGTGTTCCAGTGCGAACTTTCCGACAAGGAGCGCGCCCAGATGATCGCTGAACTCAACGAGATCATTCACCACCGCGAAGACCAGGTTCTGCTCTTTTCCCTGGGCGCCGCCGAAAGTTACAACGCTAACGCCACCATCGCCCTCGGCAAACCCTACGAATTTGTCGAAAGACACGCTATCGTAGTCTGAAAAAAAACGCCCCCGATTTTTGATAGTTGAAGCTATAGTGCAGTCCCGCGAGCAGTTGAATGATGCCAAATTCCCGGGCACCGCTCGCCCCTTGTATTCCAGTTACTTAAGCCCTATAATGAAGAGGTACCCCTGCGTGTGGTCTACGAAAAAAGTCACCGCTCGAAACAGTCCCGTTGTACGCCCTGTTACCAGGGCTATTGGAACGATGCTATTTCCGCCGATGAATTTCGGCGGCCCCATTGAAGCATCGCGACGGCGCGCGGCTGGGATTGACCCGCGTGGTAGCATTTCCGCCGATGAATTTCGGCGGCCCCATTGAAGCCTCAAAATTCATGGCATGGGTCAAAAAATCGCCACCATTTCCGCCGATGAATTTCGGCGGCCCCATTGAAGCAAGGAATTGCGGAGGATGCATGGGCTGGTCGACAGGTATTTCCGCCGATGAATTTCGGCGGCCCCATTGAAGCCGAAGACGCCGGCCTGTTGTGCGTGCCCATCCGCGCATTTCCGCCGATGAATTTCGGCGGCCCCATTGAAGCCACACACATGTTGGGGCTTGCGGCGGACCTTCCGAATTTCCGCCGATGAATTTCGGCGGCCCCATTGAAGC
>JAAYBJ010000044.1 GCA_012730105.1 Candidatus Hydrogenedentota bacterium | reverse complement strand
CTGTGGCGACCACACCGTTGGCCACGCCGAGTATACAGCCTGCGTCATAGGCATAGGGCCCGTTGGGGATAACGGGGGTGCGGTCTTCACACCGTTCCCAGGAACGGCCATCCCGACTGTGAACGAGCTGCACGTCTATGGGGCCATCATCATTGCTTTGCAGGGGACCTTTACGCTCGGGCGGTCCGGTAAAGTGAAAAAGTGTCACAAAACCAAGATACTGGTCTCCGTAGGGAAAGGCGGACATGTTATAGAACTGGCCGAAACGACCGCCTTCCTTTTCGATTTGTGCATCGTCGATTTCATCAGGCGCCATGACCAGAAGCGGCTTGGACCACGCCTGCATGTCGCGGCTCTCGGCCAGATAGACGGTGCGCCGTTCGTGACCGCGCCATTTCACGTTCCGTTTATGGAAAGCCAGATACGCGCCACTTTTCGGGTCATACATCAGAGTACAGGTATCCCCCGAGGGCAGTACCGGGTTTTTCAGATAGAGATGCCAGTGCAGGCCGTCTTCGGAATAAGCGGCCCGGTACCCCCGTTCGTTGCCGCCTTTATACCCGAGCATGGCGTAGCGTTCTTTCGGGGCGGCGTCCGGATTGTAAACGACACTCGGGCTGTGCAGGGACGTCAAAACGCAGTTGTTTTCCCTTGTGCCTTGGAACTCGGCCAGATTGAGCCTCGGCCGGTTCCAGCGGAGACCATCCTCCGAGGTGGCGTAAAGGACGCCGCTAAGCCGGTTGTACCACATGCGGAACGCGCCCGTTTCAGGATCGCGCAGGACCGTACCGTAAACATAAACGCGCTGATCGTCTCCGTCCCGCTCCCAATTCATTTCGGGTCCCAAGACGGGTCGTGGCGGTTTCGTGCAGGGATGGGTGTGTCTTTCCATTCCAGACTTGGCCGATACCAGCGAATCATCAATAAATATCTGGGACTCGGCGCCTATCCATACACCGCTTTCCCGGGCATGTCCGGGTTGTGGAATGAATAACGAAAAGAGAATCAGAACAACGGATGCGACTCGTCTGGACATGGCTTCCTTTCTTCACTCGGAAAGTGTTCGGCACGATAATCAGTCCATAGTGAGGACAGGATTGAAGCAAAGTCTATTTTTGCGGCATTGGAAGCAGCAGGGCGCTGGGATACGCCGCCGAGCAATGGACGCGGTTGCGGGCGACGCGCATTTCCCCGCCTTCAACGGGATGATCGGCGCCGGTATTGGCGTTGACCTCAAAACGCGGGTAATTGCTGCTGGAGACGTGCAGGCCGATGCGGTGTCCGCGGTTGAACACCCAGGCGGTGCTCCACAGGTCGATCTCGAGTTCGACAATCTCGTCCGGACCCTGCAGCGGCGGGGCTTCCCGGTCAAATCCCTGGCGGGTCTTCACGCGGCGGATATTGTCGAGCACAATAATTTCGCGGCCGTCGCCGTTCGGGTAGATGTCCACCAGTTTCGCGGTAAAGTCCGTGTCCGGCGCATCGGAAGACACGAAGAGGCGCGCCTTTACTTTGCCCAAGATTTCCAGGGGCGCGTCGAGGGGCGCGGTCGCGAACTTGAGCAGGTCGGTGCGCGATGTGCTGTGTTTGCGCTGGTCGTAGGGCCCGGACACCAGGTTGGGCAGCAGGTTCGCGCCGCCCCAGGTGGGATAGGGATCGTTGGGGTCAAAAGTGAATTCCAGGAAGGCGCCGCCGTCCGGCGCCGGGTTCGCCGCCAGCAACCCGTCAGTGCCCAGATATAAGGGCGTTTCCCGGACGGGATAGGGCGGCCAGGTGTCCGCCGTGCGCCATTCGTTGCCGGGCGCGTTGGGGTCGGTGTCGTCCCCCAGGATATAATAATTCACCTTGGCGATTCCGTCGAGAGCGCTCGTGTTGCCCTTGAGATGGTACTCGAAGAATCTCCTGCGCAGGTCCGAATCCGAGAAATCGTGCCGGTTCGCTTTGTACTTGTAGTCACGGGTGGTGTCCCTTCCGTGGGTGCCCCACTCCATGACCAGGTAGTTTCTGCCTCGCGCGCCGGGGCCGCCCCCCGTTTCCCGGGCCACAAAGCCATCCAGGGTACCCTGCAGGAAGATATCGAACCACCCGCCCGCAAACACGCCCGGTGCGGTGATGTTGCCCGCCTGCGCCACGGTATTGTAATAGGTCCAGTACTCCTCGTAGCGGGGAAGATCCCGGTAAAAGGCGATGGTAGGCACCTGGCCCAGCGCGGTCAGCCAGCCTTCCGTCAGGTTCTTGCGGAACACGCCGCCCAGGTAGATCACGTCAAAATAAAAATTCGCGGGCACCTTGTTGATGTATTGAGCGCAGATGTCCTTTGTGGCGGGTGCCAGCAGCATTTGCGTCATGGCGAGGGCCGAAGTCCCCGATGTGGCGATTTTGCCGTTGCACCAGGGCTGCGCCTTGATCCAGGCCACCGTGTCCGCGCCGTCGGTCAGGCCGGGTCGCCACCCGTCGGCATAGAACACGTGGCTGTCGCCCCCGCTGGTACCGAATCCGCGCACGTCCTGGATCACCGCGGCATACCCGTCATTGATAAAACCGTTCATACCCTGGTTGCGGCTGTACAGGCTTCGTTCCAGGACCACCGGCCAGGGTCCCTCGCCTTCGGGCAGGTATACATCCGTGGCCAGGAGGGTTCCGTCCGTCATGGGTACCCTATGAAAACTGTGTATTCCCGCCGTGGTACGGTCTTCAAAGGGGCCCCGCGCCCGGGCGCCGGAAGGGAAAAGCAATCCTGCCAACAGAAAAATGACCACAAGTAGGAGTCGTTTTGATTTCATGTGCTGTGTCCTAATTTCCTCTATCACGATAACGAAAAAAAACGCTATTCAGAAAAAATCCTGTTTGATGGAAGTACGCAAAAAACAATGGGATTCGTAGCTCCCGACCGCGTATATTTGACCTCTGATAACCTGTGTTGGTGTCAAAACTGTAGGTAATATGAGCCATTTTCTTTGCAGGAAAAGGGCTGGAAATGGCGTTGTCTTTTAAGGTACAGTAATCATTAAAAGGAAGGGTTATTATTTGTGCTTTCCGAAAGGAAAGGGCGGCCTGCGAACTGTTGTTTGGAAAGGAACAGCCATGCCCACAGCGGCGGAGGAAGCCTCCGTTAAAAATAAAATTATGAAGGAATTGAACCGGCATCCGTTTCGCCCTGCGTGGTGGCTGCGCAACCGCCACGCCCAGACCATTTATGTCGGCCTGGTGCGCAAGCAGCTGGGGCACATCGGCGCGCCGAAGATGCGGCGGGAACGCTGGGACACGCCGGACGGCGACTTTCTGGACCTGATATTCCTGGACGGGCGCAAAGACGCGCCTTTGGTGGTATTGTTTCACGGCATGGAAGGATCGCATCGCTCCTACTACATCCCCGGATATGCCAAGCAGTTCGCGCGTCTGGGCTGGAATTTTGTGGTCATGTTTTTCCGGTCCTGCGGTTTTGAAATGAACCGCACGTCCAAACTGTACCACTTGGGCAGCACGGAAGACCCGGAATTCGTGCTGCAGAAATTACGGGAACGCTATCCGAACCAGCCCCGTTTCGCCATAGGCATTTCGCTCGGCGGCAATGTGCTTTCGAAGTGGATGGGCCAGCAGGGGGATGCGGCCCGGGAATTCCTCGATGCCGCCGTGGTCATATCCCCGCCCGTGGAGCCGGTGACCGTTGCGCCCACGTTTCATAAACTCCTATGGGGATTTTATGCCTATCATTTTGTGCGGACCCTGAAACCCAAGGCTTTGGATGTCTTGCGGCGGTACCCGGGACTGCTTGACGAGGAAGCCGTGAAAAAGGCCTATAACTTTTACACTTTTGACGATGCCGTGACTTCCAAATTGAACGGTTACAAAGATGCCGTGGATTATTGGGAGCAGAACGACTGCGGGCGATTTCTGGCGGACATCCGGGTGCCTACCCTGTTGATTATTTCCGGTGACGATCAATTCATACTGCCTGCGTGTATGCCACGGGAAACATCGGATAACTCGCCGTATCTTTATCCGCAGTTTACGGACAAGGGCGGCCACGCCGCATTTGTTTCGGGACCGTTGCCCTGCTCCGCCCGCTACTGGTATGAGGAACAGTCCCTGCGCTTTCTGAAGGCTCAATTGCAGCGGTGTGCCGGAGCCGTCCCAGATGCTCAGGAATCGGTCCGGGGGAGTATCCGCACCTGCGGCAGCAGCGCTTCCACCTGATCCCGGGAGAAGGAGCCGATATCCCAGGACATGGCATTAGCCGTGCCCATGGCGATGCCCAGCCGGGCGGTGTCCTCCAGATTCATGCCCCGCATCAGTCCCAGGGCGAATCCCGCGACCAGGGCGTCGCCCGAACCCACCGGGTTGATCTCCTTGATCGCAGGCGGCACTGCGTGGAAACACTCTTGTTCCGTAGCAATGAGCGCGCCCTCTTTACCCAGGGACAGCACGACTAATGGTATGCCCCGTCCGCGCAGTTCGTCCACCGCCTGCCATTGTTTTTCCCGTGTGTCAAGTGTATGGCCAAGCAGTTGTTCCAGTTCTTCCACGTTCGGTTTGACCATATGGGGCCGCCCGTCGAGGGCATTCGCGAAAATCGGCCCGTAGGCGTCCAGGATGACAAGAACCCCGGTGGCATGGGCGATATCCAGCAGATCGCGGTAAAGCATGTCCAGAGTGGGGTCGGGCGCGGATCCGTTGAAGGTGGCCAGGGATGCTCCCGCCACATGTTCCCGAAACAGATCCAGGAAACCGGCGCGCTCCGCTTCCGTGGTTAGCGGGCCGGGTTCAAAAAAGGCGGTCTGCCGGTGCGCCTCTTCTTCGAGCACTGTGGTGATGGTGCGTGTGAGTCCCTCTACCCATACCGGGATCACCTTTACGCCGTCCTGCCGCTCAAGCATGTCGATTACTTGCCGACCGGTCGGGCCGCCGGCCAGGATCATGGCCGTGGTTTCGCCGCCCATGGCTTTGACCGCCCGGGACACGTTGCAACCCTTCCCGCCGGCGATGCAGGTGGAGCGGGGCGCGCGGATTTTGGACCCCAGGCGTATCGGGCCGGTGAACAGGGTTTTGTCCACGCAGGGATTCGGGGTGACGGTAAGTATCATGAGGCATGCCCGTTCTGGTTGCGGCCCCGTGCGGAACACACCAAAGACGGGGCGATTATGTATACTATAGAAAATTTTGGTTTCAGAATGATAACGGGTCCGGGTATGGCGAAACTGCGTCGCCGCGCGGACCACACGGTGATGCCAGGATCATGATCGGACCTTATATAGAACCTGAAACGGACGACAAGATGGGACAGGCGCCCCATGCCGGTCCCACGGATTTCTTTTCGCTGACCGCCGCGCCGCCTGAGCCGTCGGCGCTGCCCGAGGTGGGCGGGCGGCAGCGGACGGATTTCGCCTCCCTTCAGTCCGGCATGTCCGCGCGGCCCCGGGTTATCCTGAACAACACCCTGGCCGACCACGCGGTGAATATTTTGACGCCCTGCCTGATTTTTATTCTGGCAAACGTGGTGCTCCTGTTTCTGCTGAATGTTCGTTTCATCTATACGGCCGTGTTCGATACCAACCTGCGTTTTTTCGCCGTTTCGTTTGTCCTTGGCATTGTGGCGCTTAACCGGCTCATCGCACGCCAGGGCTCCGAGGAGTCCTACCTGTATATCTTCGGGCTGTTCATGGCGGTCGGGCTGTACACGCTGACCACCACGGGGGGATATGATGTCGGATCGGTGGCGCGCCAATACCTGAACGAGAATATCTGGCTTGCCCTGCTTTTCAACATGTCGGTGATCATTGGCATCTGGTGGATGGTGAACCGGCTCACCCACGAATGCTGCGTGGACGAGAGTTCCGTCGCGGGCGATATCGGCATTTTCACCGCCACGGCGGTGCGCATGCGCACCACCCTGCGGCGCATGGCGGAGCCCGCCGGCCCTTCGCGAGCGGAACGCATGACGGCGGCCGGAGTGAACGATGCCTGGCTTAATATCAGCGCCTTTGACCCCACGGCGCCTCTGCCGAAGGCCGCGCCACAACAAGGGACAGGCGGGTTGGACTACACCTCCCGGCTGCCCGCCAGGCATCCGGGCATGGCCCTGTTTTATTTTTCCATCCCGGTGATGCTTGTTTTTACGCTCGGCCTGCGTGTCATTCAGCACATGGGCATGTCCGCCGTGCGCATGGGCGGTTACTATATGGCCCTGTATACGTTCTGCGCGCTGTTCCTGCTGTGCCTGACCAGCCTGCGCCAGCTGCGCGCGTATTTCAACGTTCGGGGCGTCACCATGCCCGCCGCCCTTTCCTGGCTCTGGATGGGGACCGGTCTTGTAATGGTGCTGTTGATCCTGTGGCTGGCCGCCAGCCTGCCCCTGCCGGCCCTGCCCCCGGCCGTGTATGTCGATGAACAGCAGGTGGATCTGTATACGAAGCAGGCCACCCCTATCCAGTTGCTGGATGTAACGCCCCCCACCATGTCTTTCCTGGAGCAGTATCGCGTCCGGGAACGTATGGAGCTTGCGGGTCTGGTGGTCATCGGGATAGCCGTGTTGTATGGGGCGCTGAAAGGGCTTGGATACCTGATTAGCCTGGGCGCCGCCAACAAGTCTGAATTGTCGGGGCCCATGTCCTGGCTCATTAACGCCCTTACGTGGCTCTTGTTCAAATGGTGGCCCGCCCTGTTCCGCTGGGCCTTTTCCGGGGGGCGTATCCGCATTCAGCGGAGCATCGCCTTGAGCAGCCGCTACGACAATCCGCTGGGAAGGGCGGAGGGGGCGAAACTGTCCACGCGGGACCATATCGCTTACGCCTATGACGCGCTGCGCGCCCTGGCCACGGATATCGGCGCGCCGCCCAAGGCGAGCCAGACCCCCTACGAGTTTCTGGCCAACTTCCCGGAAGGACTGGCGAGCATCCGTGAGGAGGCGGAGGAGATCATCCGGCTCCACGTGATCGCCTCCTATTCCACGGAAGAAATGAACGCCCGCCTCGAAGACCGCCTCCGCAAGTTCTGGTATGCCTTCCGGGCGGTGAGAAACCGCTATGTGCGCTAGGACAAAAGAAGGAAAGGGAGGCATGGCATTCCTGTCTTTAAGCGAGATTCGACGGCATCTTCGGGAGGAATGGCGGCCGCTGGTAATGAACCTGCTACTGCCGATGTACTGTAAGCAATGCGGCGCGCGTCTGCTCACGGAAGAAAACCACTTTTTCTGTCCGGACTGCTGGGAGGGCACCCCGCGGATCGAACGCCCCTTCTGCATCTGCTGCGGCAAGCCCCACCAGAAAATGGTCGGCCTGGGTTCCGCTTCCAACTTTCCCTGCGCCGCCTGCCGCGAGAAGCCCAACCGGCAGGTTCGGCGCATTTGGGGCGCGGTGCAGTACGACGGGGCGATCAGTTTGGCGATACGGCTGTTTAAGTTTCAGGGCAAGACAAAACTGTGTGAGCCCCTGGCTGCGCTCATGGTTGAATTTGCGCAGCGCGAGATGGATCCGGACCAGTACGATTGTATCGTGCCGGTGCCCTTGTATAAGGTTCGGAAACGGGAACGCGGGTTCAATCAGTCCCAACTGTTGGCGGAGGTGCTGGTACGCGACCTATTTACCGGGGCCGTGCTTGAGGATACCTCGCTCAGACGGATACGCCCCACCCGCGCCCAGAGTCGTCTGAAAACCGAGGAACGGGCCATGAACGTGCGTGGGGCGTTCGCCGTCCAGGGGGATGCGTTGAAAGGGAAACGGGTGTTGTTGATAGATGATGTGATCACCACCGGCGATACGATCACCGAATGCGCGAAAACCATGCGTCGCGCCGGGGCTGCCGAGGTGGACGCCTTCGCCGTTGCCCTGGCGTTCAAATCGACTCGCTTTGATGTGTAGGCCTGTTACTGTGTGTGCGTTTTCGAAAATTTATAACAACGGTAAAAATTTGTGGTTTCCCTTTGGGAAGGGGTAGGCGTCAAATTCCTCCGGCGTGACCCAGCGCAGTTCGGTATGCGCTTGCGCCTCGGGTGTGCCGCTCAGCAAGGTGCAGCGGTACACATTCAATGTGACTTTGAAGTGGGTGTAGGCGTGTTTCGCCACGGCGACCAGGCCGCCCACCTTGATCGTGATGCCGAGTTCCTCGCGGCATTCCCGGATCAGCGCCTGCTGGTGGGTTTCGCCCGGCTGCAGTTTGCCGCCGGGGAATTCCCACAAGCCGCCCAGGAAACCGGTGGAGGGCCGCTTGCCGATGAGATAGTTGCCGTCCCGATAGATGGCGGCCACCACAACTTCGTAATGGGGAACGGCTTTTTTTGCCGTTTTGTTGGGCAGGCTTTCCTGCATATTCCTGGCGTAGGCTTCACAATGGCGCTGCACGGGGCATTCGCCGCAGTTCGGTGTTTTCGGGGTGCAGATGCGCGCACCCAGTTCCATCATGGCCTGGTTGAAGTCGCCCGGTTTTTGGGCCGGGAGCAGCGCGGTTGCCGTTGCCCATAGCTGTTGTTCAACCGCCGGCAGGTCCACCGCCTCGGTTATGGCATTGATCCGGGCCAGGACACGTTTTACGTTGCCGTCCACCACGGGTGCGGATATGTCAAAGGCGATGCTGGCCACGGCTCCGGCGGTATACTTCCCGATGCCCGGCAGTAGTTGCAGCAGTTCCGCCGATTCGGGAAACCGGCCCCCGTACTGTTCCATCAGGATACGGGCGGTACGGTGCAGATTGCGGGCGCGGGTGTAATAGCCCAGACCCTCCCATTGTTTGAGCACCGCCTCTTCCTCTGCGGCAGCCAGCGCTTCGAGGGTGGGAAAGCGTTTCAAAAAACGTTCGTAATACGGTGTCCCCTGGTCTACCCGGGTTTGCTGAAGCATGATTTCGGAGAGGTATACGCGATAGGGGTCTTTGGTCCGTCGCCAAGGCAGGTCACGGGCCTCTGTGTCGAACCAGGCCAGTAATGCCTGCTGAAATGCGCGCCGGCTGCCTTTCATGGGAGGTATCTCACGCGTTGCGTTATCCGTTTCACGAAAAGGGAACTCATGGCTTGAGTTCCGAAAATGTGTGGCGCAGGGCGTCCAGGGTGACTTGCGCGCCGAAAGGTTTCAATGAGGCTTCGTTATACAGGGCTATCAGCCGTTCCTCATAGACCGGGCCCAATTCCGCATAGGCAATCAGGCCGTGCAGGACGTCCCGTTTCTCGACATACTCAAAATTGCGGCGGTTTACGGGGGCGCCGTTGTTGAGGGCCGGCAGATTGCTCAGGTTACCCGTATAGCGTTCCAGCAGCCGTTCGAGTTTGGCGGCATTTAAAATCTCCGTCCCCGGGGGCGTTTCTTGATAATACGCCACAAAACTGTCGGGCACGGTGTCCCAAGCCCAGGTGGTGTGGTCCGCAAAAGGTTCCGGTGATCCTTCATCCAGGTAACAGAAATTCCACTGGTGTTCCCGGCTCCAGGGGCGGTCCGTGGATTCGGGCCTTTTATCCGGCCGCTCTTCGGCACCCAGCCGCATGGCGGTGGTGACCACATAACTGTTTTCCTGCAGGGGCATGACGGCGCTGAACACGCTTTCCGGTGGTGGCAGGTCCTGCAGGCGCGCCCGGGTCTTGTCCGAGGGGGCAAGCCCTTCAAAATCCCGCGCGTAGCCTTCCGGAAACTTGGCGGGATCGTGGGGATGCAGGTGTTCGGCGGTGATCTGTTCCATGGGCACCAGCATATCGCCGGTGGCGATGGTGACCATCACGGGATTGGCGATGCGCGCCGTCTGCGAAATGGGGCTGAGGTGGAACCAGGTGTCGTGGGCAAGATCCCGGGGGAAATGTTCGTAGGACATATCCGCGAGTTGCAGCACGGAGGCCATCACGGGCAAGGGGGATTCCATCGGGCTCGGGTATCCTGCGACCAGCGAGCGGTTTGCCTCGAAATAGGCGAAGTTGTAAGCCCAGTTGGCGACGGGCGCGTCCGCGGTGGTTGAAGTCACGGGGAACAGGTCCGCGCTCATGGCCAGGGCCATGTAGCCGCCCTGGCTGCCGCCGTCCAGGTGCAGGCGTGCTCCGTCGATGAAGGGCAGGCGCTGCGCCCATTGGATAATGGCGCGGGCCTGATTGTTGCCGTCGCCCATGGATACGGCGATGGGCGCCTCTTCGTCGTAGACGGCGGTGAATACCGCCCAGCCCCGTTCCGCCCATTTCTTCGCGCCGTCCACGCCCATTTCGTAGTGGACGTGACAGAAGGCCGGCACGGTCGCCGCTTGCTTCGTCTGGATGCGGTGGATGACCATCCGCGCCTTGCCAACGCGGGGAGCGCCATAGATGTCCAGGAAGGGTACGCGAACCGTGACAACGCCGCAGAGGCCGTCACGGCGGGCCTCAATGACCGTTACCGCGCCGTCAAACCCGGATTCATCGGGCACGAAATCCCGGATAAACGTGTCGCATCCCGCCAGCACGCACAGGAAACACCCAACCAGTGCGAAGCGCAGCGGGATGCGAACAAAGCGGGAGAATGAAGTGTTATTCATTGCCGGGCTCGAGCACCTTTATACGGACATTCCGGAACGCGGCATAGTCGTCATGGTCCTGCAGGTCGATGAACCCGCGCCGCAGCCGGTAACGCAGTTCCTCGATTTCGTCCATGTTGACATCCTGCACGACAACGCCGTTCAGGGTGGCTTTCAAATGGGATCCCTGCAGGATAATCTCCAGTTCGTTCCACTCCCCTTCGGGCCGCGTCGCCACGGTCAATGCCGGCAGCACATCGTAAATCGCGCCGGTACTGGTGGCATGGGGTTCCTTCAGGGCGGAGTCGCCCATGATCTGGAATTCAAACCCGATTTTGGATTGCCGCGCCGCGCGGGGCACCCACAGGTGGATGCCGCTGTTGGTGTCAGGCGCGTTCAATTTATATTCCAGGCGCAGGATAAAATTTTCGTACCGGTCCCGGGTCACCAGGCCGCCCGCCCCTGCCTGGTAGTTCTCGATGAAACCTTCGGGACTGACGCGGAAAGATTCCTTGCCGTGGTAGAAACGCCACCAGTTGTTCAGGTCTTTCCCGTTGAAAAGGGATATAAATCCCTCGTTGCGTTCCTCTTCAGAGAGCATGCTGTTGTCCGGCGTCCAGGGCGCGCGCTCCACGGGATTGGTATACGCCTCCTCCAGTTTCGCGTACGTCTCATCCGCGCCGGGCATTACGTAATTGGTTTTGCCCCAGGGGTCCAACGGTAGCGCCCCGTTCAGCAGCATGAGCCCGTTATCGCCCGCTTGTGCGGGGTCGGATACGACCTGCACATCCCCGTTTTCCGGGGCGGCCAGCACGGGGTTTGGCGCCAGTTCCTTGAATCGCGCCGCCAGTTCCGCCGCATCCGGCCCGTCGATCCAGAAGAGGGCCATGCGCTGTCCGCCCAGGGCGCGTGCCGCTGTTTCCACGGCGTTCTGGCGGAAGGCGGCATCGCCCGACGCACCGACCACGCGCACGACCAGCACCATACGCTGGTCCTTGGCGCGCTCCGCGTAGGTGGCAACCGTAGTTACGGCGGCGGGGTCAAGGCTCTTGCCGTCCGGGCTGAAGCCGGCCAGGTCCAGGCAGATTGCGTTGCCGCCGACTTCCGCGATGCGCGCCATGGCGGGCACCATGAATTCCAGGCCCGCCCCCTTTTCCAGGAGCCCCGGGACGTGGACCGCCTGAACCGTGAAACTCTTGTCGCTCCGGTAAATCTGGTTGTCCACAATCTTCAGATCATCCTTGCCGGGCGGCGTCGGCAGGGACGCGCAGGCGCCCAGGAGACAGCACGATAAAACCATAAGTATCAGGCATGTAAGTTTGTTCATTGATATCTCTCCTCGTGTCTGGTGAATAGCGATGAGATTCCCGGAAGCGGAGCGGTTTCCCCGTTGCGCGTGCCCACGGCTTTGGGGAAACAGCCTGAATAGTCCGAATACGGCGCCCGATGCGCAACCAGTCCGGAAACCGCGAATGGTTGTAACCCATAGGGCGGGGCATTGTCAAACCATTATAGCGTTTTAAAGCTAGATCCAGCAGAGTATTTCCTATACCCTGTACTCAGTTGCCATCGGTACCGATAGCGATAGCGGTACCGATACCGATAGCGATTGCGATACCGATGCCGATAGCGATGCCGATAGCGATAGCGATGCCGATAGCGATGCCGATAGCGATAGCGATAGCGATGCCGATAGCGATAGCGATGCCGATAGCGATTGCGATACCGATGCCGATAGCGATGCCGATAGCGATAGCGATGCCGATAGCGATGCCGATGCCGATAGCCTTTAATCTCGTTCCCAAATTCCATTTGGGAACGCATCCTCTCTTGAAATTCCATTTCTTCTTTCATCTTCCGTTCGCTTCCATGTGCAAGCGCCGTATCCCGGGTTTGCGAAGTGGTACTTCTCGGGCAAGAGCGTTCCCAAATAGGAATTTGGGAACGAGCATGGACTTGGAGTTTAGGTAACAAAACCCGCCTTTGCGTTTTCTATAGAGGTTATGAAGGCGGGTTTCGCTTAGCCATTTACAGGTTCCGGGCGCCTGAAATTTTTGGAAAGTATCAACTATGATGCCGGATAAAACGCGGGACCCCGCTCTACCCGGCCTACTGTCAAAATGCGCAGTAATCGGTAATTTATGCGGTTGCGCCTTTCGCTTTGTGGTATCATATTTATGGTATGGTTCATATGCGTAGTGTGTAGAGAATATCCCCGCTGTGCCCTAAGAGCAGGTTTTCCTGAAGGCTGTCCGGCACTCACAAGATAAGGCGTCGTATCGAATGTATTTCCCCCTTCCAATAAACGCACCGTTTCGTAACCGAGGGGTATTGCCCCTGTTGCTTTGCCTGGTGTTGACTGGCTTGCCATCGCTTGCCCAGTTGACCGATGCGGATATTGAAGCGCTCCGACAGGAGGGCGTGAAAAAGGGTTGGACTTTTACGGTGGGTGAAAACGCGGCCACCAAACGTCCCTTCGAACAGCTGGCGGGTTGTGTCATCACGCAGGAAGTGCTTGACGAAGCGGCAACGAAAGTGGCAAGGCCACAAATGGAAGAAAAGAGCCTGCCCGTCCGCTTTGACTGGCGTGAAGAGGTGTCCGCGCCCCTGCCGCCCATCAAGGATCAGGGATCCTGCGGAAGTTGCTGGGCTTTTGCAACCGCAGGCACATTGGAATGGGCTATAAAGGTTGTGGACGGCGACATGGTCCGGTTGTCTGAACAGTGGCTGCTAGGTTGCAATACCGACCCCTACTATAACAACTGTGATCCTGGTGGTTTCTTTGCATATAAATACTATATGAACACGCCAGACATGTGCGGCCAGTCCGGTGCTGTCCTGGAAGCGGATTGTCCTTACTTGGGGCGTGACGACGTTTGCGGGTGCCCGTACACCCATCATTACTGGATCAAAGACTGGACGTATGTGGGTGGTAGTCTGACTTTAACTCCACCACCGACGGAGGATATCAAGGCAGCCATTTATACGTATGGCCCGGTTTCTTCTTATATGAAAATTTCAGAATCGCTGATCGCCTACACAGGTGGGGTTTACAATAACTTTGAAAGCGAAAAAATAGAATTAACCGATCATGCCGTGGTGATTGTGGGTTGGGATGATAGTGAAGGTGCAAGCGGGGCCTGGATTGTGAAGAATTCGTGGGGCACGTCTTGGGGTGAGGACGGATACGGCTACATGGAATACGGGGTCAGTCTGATTGGCGTTGGCGCGAGTTATGTTATTTACGGCGATGCCCTGACGGTTACGCCCACGGTCATCACCGCCACCGGCGGCGTCGGCGGCCCCTTCTACGGCTCGGCGGATGAAGTGCTTCTGAAAAACAACGGAACCGAGGCCTTGACCTGGTCCGCGAGCGGTCCTTCGTGGCTGCAGCTGTCGGCTTCCGGCGGCACATTGGCCGCGGGTGGCCAGGCCTACCTGGGGGTAGTGCCCGGTGCGCAGGCGTACACGCTCAGTCCGGGGGCGTACACGGGCGCGATAAATGTTACGAACACAACTTCCGGGTCGGTGCGGGCGGTAACGGTTACCTTAACCGTCACCCCGCCGGTAATCTATTCCTTCCCGCTGGACATCAATCCCGGCTGGACCACCGGGGGGCTGTGGGCCTTTGGAGCGCCCCAGGGCGGCGGTTCCGATAATGGCGATCCGGCATCCGCGTATTCGGGCACGAATGTTTACGGATACAACCTGGCGGGGGATTATGAAGACTATTTGACGGAGACGTACCTGACAACAACCGCCCTGGACTTTTCCAACGTTACCGGGGTGCAATTGCGGTTCATGCGCTGGCTGGGCGTTGAAAAGGGCCAATGGGATCATGCCCGCATTCGGGTCAGTAATGACGGCGTGAATTGGAATCCCGTGTGGGAGAACCCCTATGGGGCGGATGTCAAAGACACCGCTTGGACGGAATGTGTGTATGACATTTCGGCCTATGCGGACGGGCAGGCGCAGGTATTTGTGCGCTGGGTAATGGGCACAACGGACAGTTCGGTTACCTTCCCGGGATGGAACATCGATGATATTCTTTTCTCCGGGGTGCGTGCGGTCGAAGGTGAAGGTGAAGTGTTGCCCGAAGGCGAAGGCGAGGTACTGGCCGAAGGTGAGGGTGAGGTGCCGATCGAAGGTGAGGGCGAGGTGCCTGTTGAAGGTGAAGGCGAGGTGCCTGTTGAAGGTGAAGGCGAGGTGCAGGTCGAGGGCGAAGGCGAGATGCAGGTCGAGGGCGAAGGTGAAGTGTTGCCCGAAGGTGAAGGCGAGACGCCTGTCGAGGGCGAAGGTGAGTGTGAGGGGCCGCTTCCTTATTTCTTTGTCGAGCCTGTGGTGGGAGACGCGCCGCTTACGGTGACCTTCACCAATGTATCCGGAGATGCTGACGGCTGGCTATGGACATTTGGGGATGGGCAGCAAAGCACGGAGTACAGTCCGGTTCATGTCTTTACCGTGGGCGGTACCTATATGACGATTCTGACCGCATGGAATGAATGTAAAGAAATGACGTACAAACAGATTATCACGGTAACAGGCGGCGAGGGCGAAGGTGAAGGTGAAGGTGAAGGTGAGGGTGAAGGTGAGGGTGAGGGTGAGGGCGAGGGCGAGGGTGAAGGTGAAGGTGAAGGTGAAGGTGAAGGTGAAGGTGAGGGTGAGGGTGAGGGTGAGGGTGAGGGCGAAGGTGAGTGTATAGATGCGTATTACCACCTGCCGGTGGACAAGGACAGAGACAGCGATTTCCTCACCGATGAAGAGGAAGCGTTATTGGGCATGGATGCGGACGATCCGGACGAAAATGATGATTTCGTGCCGGACGGTCTGGGCCTAGCCTATGACATGGCCGAAGAGATTAAGCATCTGCAGTGGTTTGACGCTTATGGCGTTATCGGCGGTGCCGTCTGGCCGGAGAATTTGCAGGAACAGTTACCCGTCGACCAGCTGAGCGTGATTCACCTTGATCACCAGGTGGATTGTTATTTGACGGATCTTGCCTGCGGATTGGCTGTAGTGATTGGTGAACTTGTGGTATACAATCCGGCGATTCACGCGTCCTGGGAGCATGGCCTCGGCATGCCCCTGATCGGGTGGCAATACCTGCGCCGGGGTTCCTTCAGTTACGCGTGGGACGGGTGCGGCGCCGGTGAAGGGCGTCTTGATCCCTATACCCTGCGGACCGTATTGGATGCGCTTGCGCCGGAAGAAGGTGAGGGCGAAGCACCTGTCGAGGGCGAAGGTGAAGTACCTGCAGAAGGCGAGGGTGAGGTGCCTGCCGAAGGTGAAGGCGAGATGCCAATTGAAGGCGAGGGAGAAGTGCCTGTCGAAGGTGAAGGTGAAATACCCGCCGAAGGCGAAGGTGAAACGGCCGTTGAGGGTGAGGGTGAAGCGTCTGCCGAAGGTGAAGGTGAAGCACCTGTCGAAGGCGAAGGTGAAGTGCCTGTTGAAGGCGAAGGAGAAGTCCTCTCCGAAGGTGAAGGCGAGGTACCTGCTGAGGGTGAAGGCGAAACGCTTTTAGAAGGTGAAGGTGAAACGCCTAATGAAGGCGAGGGTGAACTCTTCTGTCCGGAAAATCTTCTTCTGGATCCGATATTCGATTATGGCGACCTGGAGCGATTCTGGGCCGATTCCATCGCTTCGCCCGGGAGCCTGTTGTGTTCACCAGATACCTGTGATAGCGGCTTTGCCTATATCGGTACGAATTGGGTGCGCTTTTATGGACGGGTAACGGATGACGTGCTGGCCTTGGGACAAACCGTGCGCATACCTTCCGCCACGTTGGCCTTGCTGACGTATCATTACCTGGCTCCGCCGGAGGTCCACGGTCGTATCGAAGTCTATCTTTCAGGAAACCTGGTGGATGAATTGAATTTGCCGGGCGATCATACAAACGGCGCTTATCTGGAGCGCACTCTGGACGTATCGCTGTTTGCAGACGGGGAAGAGCATTTGCTTGCGTTCGTCAATCCTTCTCTGGCAGGCGGTGATGTTCTTCTTGATGCTATATGTCTCAACACAGGCGGCGGGCCGCCCCTGGAAGGCGAAGGCGAGATGCCCGTCGAAGGCGAAGGCGAAGCGCCGACTGAAGGTGAAGGTGAAGGTGAAGGTGAAGGTGAGGTACCTGCCGAAGGTGAAGGTGAAGGGTCTGCCGAAGGCGAAGGTGAAGTGCCTATCGAAGGTGAAGGCGAAGCGCCGCTCGAAGGTGAGATGCCTGCCGAAGGAGAAGGTGAAATTCTGTCCGAGGGCGAGACTCTTGTCGAAGGTGAAGGTGAACCACTTGTCGAAGGCGAAGGTGAGGTCGTACCTGAAGGCGAAGGTGAAACGCCTGCCGAAGGCGAGGTGCCCGCTGAAGGTGAGGTTTCTGCCGAAGGCGAACACCTAGAAGACGGTTGCGGGTGCGGTTTTGATAAGCGCGCCCCCCTGCCGGATGCGATAAAACGCCGGCTGGGCGATTTCCTGTTGTTGGGTTTGTGTTTGTCAATGTTGGTTGTCTTTGGCCTGTCGCGGAACTGAACGAATAAGCATCTTTCCATTTTATGAGAGTATTTGCCGCCATATCCCTGCCGGAGGAGGTTCGGAGGGCGATATACATGGTCGCGTTGAAATTGCGGGAAAAGGGCGATCCCGCCAGCTGGGTGCGGCCGGAGAATATGCACCTTACCCTGCGTTTTTATGGGGAGGTGCCCGAGGAAAAGGTAAAACGACTGGCAGACTGGCTGTCGGAGCGCCTGCCGCGCCATGAGCGCCCCCTGTTGCTGGCCCGGAGCGTGGGCGCCTTTCCGTCCATTACCCGCCCGTCTGTTTTGTGGGTGGGGCTGGACACGCTGTCCGGCAACCTGGATTTTTTGCAGCAGGATACGGAACTGGCCGCCCTGGAAATCGGGCTGCCCGCGGAGACGAAGCCCTTTCATCCCCATATCACCCTTGCCCGTCTGCGCAGGCCCGGGAAGGGCACCGCCTGTGCGGGACTGCTGGCCTCGTTTCAGGAAAACGGACATGTCCCGGAGTTCGGGCGGGAATTCCACGCGGAAAGTGTGGTATTGTTTAGCAGCGCGTTGACACCGCGCGGTCCGGTATATAAGGTGTTACGGGAGATGCGACTGAAATGAACGAAGTGTACGCTGCGCCCGGTGTGATCCGGGAGGTGATCTACAGCGCGGTCACCTTGTACATGATGATGATTTTATTGCGGTGGACTTCGCCTTTTCTTTCCATCAACGCAAATAAATGGTGGTTCCGGTGGATTCCCCCCCTTACGGATCCGCTCCTGGATCTTATCCGCCGTACCCTGCCGCCGATGGGTTTCGCCGATTGGACCCCGGTGGCGGCGTTGCTCCTGCTTTGGGTGGCCCGGGTGCTGCTGGTGCAGCAATAAAGCGCCGGCCTCCGGGGTGTGCGTGATCGCTTCCGGAACCTTCCTTGATGCAAGGAGAGCCTTCCTTTGTTATAATGGGCGCGGCGGACAGCATTGTGTATTGTCTTTAACCTTCTTCAATAGACCAGAGGAATAGAGCATGAAAAATATGTTGATCCTGGCGGTGAGCGTCGCTTGTTGCGTAATTTTTGCCGGCGGGTGCATACCCTCCACGCCGCCTGCGGAAGAGGAAGCCCCTGTCCAGCCTGCGCCGCCCCCTGCTCCGGAGCCCACTCCGGCCGCTGTTCCCGCAGCGGACACTGCTGCGCCCGCCCCGGAAGCGGCGGAGGGTGAAGACGGAAAGTCCAATCTGCAGATATCTTTGGATTCGGACACAATTCCGGAAGGCGCCATTCCCTTGCCGATAGTGTCCCTGGTGCCGATTGAAGGGGCCAAAGGGTATCGAATCCAAAGCCGGTTTCCGGTGGAAGGCCTTTCCATGGAAGGCACGGTTATGCTGACGGGGCCAGGCAAATGGGTGTTGTCCGGACAGTTTAGCTCCAATACGGACGCCTTTGCTCCCGGGCAGCCTACCGTACAGGCGCTGGGCGCCACGGAAAAAGGGGAAGACGGCCTCCTGAAATTTACCGGCGCGGACCGGGGCATGATGATTTTCTTTCCCGCGCCCATGCCTCCCGCGGATGCGCCTAAACTGCCGCAGCCCAAGACCATTCCTTTCAACTTTGATTTTGAAGCGCCCGATGACGCCGCCTTTAATATTATGCTGACCCCCTTCTAGCGCGGGTTTGGTTTCGCAAAGGAGGGACAGACCCCAACAAAGAACCTTGTTGGTGGTGAAGATAAGGGTTTGAGTAAGTTTTTTTGGGGTCGGTCCCTCCTTTGCTTCTACTGCGATTTCGGATTCATAAATGCCCCATATTAGCGCCATTCGGAATCACGCTTTTTCAAGAGGGTAGCGACTCCGGCCTCGTGGGTAATTGGGAACCGTGTCCTCGGAATTCGGAATACGTCTTGTTTTAGTGGGTAGAAAATTTTCAAAAGGTACTAAGAACACGCCATGGAACACGATAAAGAAAGGACGCCGTCGGCGTCTCCGGGGTTTCCAAGCCTGCGCGAATTGTGCCGGCGGCACAATATTCGCTTCAAAAAATCCCTCGGTCAGAATCTGCTGCTCGACGACAATATCAATGCCATTATGGTGGATGCCGCGGGCCTGACCGAAGAGGACAGTGTCATTGAAGTCGGTGCGGGGCTCGGCGCGTTGACCAAACGTATGGTAAACAAGGCGGGCAGGATCCTATCGGTGGAAATCGATCCTTCTTTCATGCCCTGTCTGGAAGAACAATTCGCCTCGTATCCGAAGGTCCGTCTCTTTCGGGGCGACATCCTGAATCACGATCTGGACCGGCTTATCGAAGAGTTCCTGCCCGGCGCGGGCCGCCTGAAAATGGTGTCGAACCTGCCCTATTACATCACGACGCCGGTTCTTTTTCATTTCCTGGAATCCCCGGTTTATTTCGAGCGGCTGGTGGTCATGACCCAGCTGGAAGTGGGCGAACGCCTCACTGCGCGGGTAAACGCCGAGAACTACGGGGCCCTGAGCCTGGCCGCGCGGCTCTACGCGGAAACGGACATTGTGCACCGGGTGCCGGCCTCCTGTTTTCTGCCGAAGCCCAAGGTGGACAGTTGTATTGTGCGGTTCCGGTGCCGGCGCGAGCCGCCCCTTCCGGGAATGGACGTCGCCTGGACCATGAAGGTTGTCCGGGCGGCTTTTCAGCAGCGGCGCAAGACCCTGCGCAACACCTTGTCCGGAAATGCCCTTGGCCTGTCGAAGGAAGAGGCCCTGAGCGCGCTCGAACAGGCCGGCATTGACCACGGCCGCCGCCCGCAAACCCTGGACTGGAAGGAATTCGCGGCCCTTGCCGAGGCTGTGCGCCGGGTAAAGCAGGAATCGACGGACAACAGCGTTTGACGGGCACCGAACGGGCTGTAATTCTTTCCTTTAGCGGCATGAATCTGGATTCCGGTCTTTTTCGCGTTATCGGGCAGCGCACTTTGCCGGCAGTCATGAGTCGCGAAAAAACCGGAATGACGTTCGTTGAGATTATTGGCAATGAAACGTGCATTCCTTTGACATTCGCGCAAATTCGCGGCTCGTTCCCAAGTTGCACTCTTGTCATTACCCACAAATATTTGCCGAAGAATCATGCAACATGCCACAAGGATTCTATTGAATCCTGAAGGGATTCCTTCTCACAGCCCGGGGTTGCGGTACTCCGCTACCCCGGGACAAGTCGGAAAAACAAGTCTACCCTGAAAGGGTTGCGTCAACATAAGCGGTTGAGCGACCGGTTGGACGTAACCCCTTTGGGGTAGATGGGTGGTGGTCATCACTTACCTAGGGTAGCGGAGTACCGCAACCTTGGGCTGTGTTATGTAGCCCCTTCGGGGCATTTATGGAATAACGTACCACGTTTTACATTCAGTTCGCCACAAAATAGTGACTTAACATTTGTGGGTAATGACAAGAATGAAATTTGTGAACGAGGGGCATATAAAGACCGCCGAACGGGGCAGGGTCCTGTTCGGCGGTCGTGCGTGACGGTAGTACGGTTCTGTCGCTCCCGTTACATATCCATAAAGTTCTTGATCATCGTCTTGCCATTGGGGGTCAGAATGCTTTCCGGGTGAAACTGGACGCCCCAGACGGGATATTCCTTGTGTGCGACGGCCATGATAACGCCGTCCCGGGTCTGGGCGGTCACTTCCAGGCAGTCGGGGCAGGTCTCCGGCTTGATGACCAGGGAATGATAGCGGGTCGCGGTGAAGGGGGACGGCACGTCTTTGAAGAAGGCGTTGTCGTTGTGGGTGATCTCGCTGATCTTGCCGTGCATGATCACACCGGCGCGGACCACGTCGCCCCCGTATACGGCGCCGATGCTCTGATGCCCCAGGCACACGCCCAGGAGCGGGAACTTCGGGCCGAGACGGCGGATGGTCTCCATGGAGATGCCCGCCTCGTAGGGGGTGCAGGGCCCCGGCGAGACCACGATGCGGCCCGGCTTCATCGCCTCGATTTCTTCCACCGTGACCTTGTCGTTGCGGAACACCCGGATGTCCTGGTCGAACTCGCCGAAATACTGAACCAGGTTGTAGGTGAACGAGTCGTAGTTGTCGATGATCACTATCATGATTCCAACCCTTTCTCCGCATATTCCACGGCCTTCATCAGGGCCTTCGCCTTGTTTACCGTTTCCTCGTATTCCCGCTCCGGATCGCTGTCGTACACGATGCCGGCGCCCGCCTGTACGTAGGCGTAGCCGTCTTTCAGGATCATCGTGCGTATAAGAATGCAGGTGTCCATGTCGCCCGAATAGGAAATGTAGCCGCAGCCGCCCGCGTAGGGGCCGCGCCGCTCCGGTTCCAGTTCATCGATGATCTCCATGGCGCGAATCTTCGGCGCGCCGCTCACCGTGCCCATGGGGAAGGTGGCCGCGATGGCGTCGTAGGCGCTGCAGTCCGGCTTCAGCGTGCCGGCCACTTCGCTGACAATGTGCATGACGTGGGAGTAGCGCTCGATGACCATCAGTTTCTGCGGCACGGGCGCCACGGTGCCGGCCACGCTGATGCGCCCGATGTCGTTGCGTCCCAGGTCCACCAGCATGATGTGTTCCGCGAGTTCTTTTTCATCGGCCAGCAGATCCTGTTCCAGTTGCAGGTCTTCCTCCTGCGTGGCGCCCCGCTTGCGGGTGCCGGCGATGGGGCGGACCATGGCGCGCGTGCCCTTCACCTGGGTCATGACCTCCGGGCTGGAGCCGACCAGCGCGAAGTCGGGAAACTGGAGCAACAGCATGTACGGCGAGGGGTTGATGCAGCGCAGGGCGCGGTAGAGGGTCACGGGGCCCACGCCGACCTGCCGCTTGAAGCGCTGCGACAGCACCACCTGGAAAATGTCGCCCGCGCAGATGTACTCGCGCGCCTTGCGCACGGCTTCGCAGAAGTCCTCCTTCGTGAAGTTGGATTCAATCCGGGGTTCTTCCGGGGCGCTGTGCAGGCGTTCCGTCGCCACCACCAGCGGCCCGCGCAGCCGTTCCTCGATTTCATGGATTTTGCGCAGCGCCTCGTTGTATACCGCGTCCGGGTGGTCGGTCACATGGGCGTTGGACACGATCTTGATCTTGTTGTTTACGTGGTCGAAGACCAGCAGCGTGTCCGTAATCATGAAGTACAGGTCGGGCAGGTTCAGCAGGTCCGGGTTGTTGTCCGGCAACTGCTCGAACTGCCGCACCTGGTCATAGGAAACATAGCCCACGGCGCCGCCGTGGAAGGCGGGCAGCCCCGGCACGGACATGGGTTCGTACTGCGCCATGAGTTCACGCAGTTTGTCCAGCGTGTTGTCGGAGGTAAAGGGTTCTTCCACGCCGTCGCGGATAATGACGCCCTCCGTTCCCCGGGCGCGGAACACCACGGACGGGTTGGCCCCTATCAGGGAATACTGGCCGATGGTGTCGGCTTTTTCCACGCTTTCAAGCAGGAAGGCGTAGGGGCAGTTGCGGGCAATTTTTAAATAGGCCGTGACCGGCGTTTCCAGGTCCGCCAGGATTTCCTTGTACACGGGGACCAGGGCGTTGTCGTGGGCCATCTTGCGAAAATCGTCAAGAGACGGGACTATCATTGCAGGGACTCCTTAACTGAAAACTTAAAGTTTAATGAAACACAAAAGGGGAACGCGCCAGAATTACGGGATTCGGGCGCAAAAGAGATCTCAGCGTCGCCAACGCCGCACGTGACGCTCGAGTTCCCGCGTTTTGCGGATAGAGTCCTTGTTTATGTGGGTGGTTCGGATCAGCATCGCACCGGTACGCCCCGCTCGGCCAGATACGCCTTGGCTTCCAGGATACTGTATTCCTGGAAATGGAAAATGGACGCCGCCAGCGCCGCATCCGCGCCGCCCTCCTGCAGGGCCGCGCGCAGGTGCTCCAGGCTGCCCGCGCCGCCGCTGGCGATGACCGGAATGCCGACCGCGTCTGAAACGGCGCGCGTCAGCTCAATGTCATAACCGTCTTTGGTACCGTCGCAGTCCATGGCGGTGAGCAGGATTTCGCCCGCGCCGCGCTGTTCCGCCTCCTTCGCCCAGGCCACGGGCTCCAGCGGTGTCACCCGGCCGCCGTCACGGCCGCCGTGGCTCTTCACGTAATAGCCTTCGCCCTCGCCGGGCTTGTATTTCATGGCGTCTATGGCGACCACGATGCACTGGGCGCCGAAGCGCGCCGAGGAGGCGTTGATGAAGTCCGGGTTTTCTATGGCGGGCGTGTTGACGGACACCTTGTCCGCGCCGGCGTTCAGCATGCGCCGGATGTCTTCCATGTTGCGGATGCCGCCGCCCACGCAAAGGGGCATGAACACTTGTTCCGCCGTGCGGCGGACCACGTCCACCATGGTGTCACGGTTATCCGTGGAGGCGCGTATGTCGAGGAAGACGATTTCATCGGCCTTCTCTTCGTCGTACCGCCGCGCGATTTCCACTGGGTCGCCCGCGTCGCGCAGGCCCAGGAACTTGACGCCTTTTACCACCCTGCCGTCCGCAACGTCCAGGCAGGGGATGATTCGCTTTGCTAACATGGGGCTATACTCTCTCGAAAATTCCAGTTCGGGAATGTTGAATGTAAGAGGGGGGACGGGGATCGGCGGTCAACGCCATCGGTCATTTTCGTTCTGCGTTTCCGGCCGGGAATCGTCGCTTGTATCTTCCGCCGGTTGTGCCTCCGGAACTTCCTCGTCAAAGGACGGCGAAAGGGCGCCGTCATCATGCTGTTGCAGCGGGGGGAGCATGTCTTCCATATCCTGCCCGGCGGTCTCATCCGGAAGCGGCGAGTCTTCGGGCGCTTCTGCGGCAGGCGCTTCGAAAACCACAACGTCGTTCTCGAGGGCATCCGCCTCCTCCACCTCCGGCGCGCTGTCATACGGTGCGGCGGGCTCGGAAAGGGGCGCTGCCAGGTCCTCTGGATCTTCCGCCGGTTCCGCCATCGCGACAGGGCGGTTATCCGTGGAATGTTCATCCAGGGTTACCGAGGCCACGGGGGGATGGGCCAGGGCGTAGGCGGTCGATTCCGCCTCTTCCGTATTCAGGGCCACCAATTCGCGCATTTGCCGTCCCGTCGCGCCGATGTCCACATGTACGCCCTTAATATTGACCCGTATGGCGCTCAGGTCGTCCAGCCCCAGCACCTCTTTGGCCGTCGCCGCAAGGCAGTCCGCAACCATTTTGGCGCATCGGCGCGCGCCCAGGGCGGCGCAATTCTTCAAGACCACGTCGGCCGTTATCGAAGCACGGCGTTTGTCGGCGTCGGGTTTGACCGCAATTTTAATGGAGTAGACCTCGGGCATTTTACGCATGACCTTCAGGAGCACCTTGTGCACGGGTTTCAATTGCACGGAAATGTCACCCTGGGGGCCGCGGAAGGTAATGGCCTTGTCCTTGCCCCGGGGCAGGCGCGGAAGTAGCCCGTAGCCGCCCAGGAGGACCAGAAGGGCGCCGGCAATGCCGCCCGGCAGACGGAGGTTCAACGCGCCGTCGTTCTGCTTGGGCCAGAGGCTGATCACCTTGTCCTGAACCAGTTGCGCCTGTTCCAGGTCAAAGGTCAGCGCCAGAATAAAAATACCGCCCAGCAGTACCAGCAGGCAGATAAGTTTCATGACCGTCAGTTTCATGGTGTGTATCCTTGGGGCGGTAGTAACGCGAACCGCCCGACGTTTTGCCCGATAAAGTCAGCTCCGCTGAAAACAGAACCAGCATATCCTACCATAAAACCATCGCGTGCTGCGATTCAAGTATAACGCTTGCGACGTGATCGCCGGATAAAAAGGGCTATATTTGATGAACAGCGATAATCAAGATGCCAGGCGCACCAAGAATCACGCAGACGATGAAGGAGATTGTTACGCTTTGGTTCATGATCACACCTTAGAACCAAAGGGTCATTCCGGTTTTTCGCGGTGAGAAGGACTGGCGTCGAAGGGTTTGACCGGGCCGCGAAAAGACCGGAACCCATCTTCATAAGCCGTGGGCAGAGGCGGGGCATCTTTCCTTGAGTGGCTTTAACCTGGATTCCGGTATTTTTCGCGTTATTTCAGGAGCGTTCTTTGGCACACGGCGCAGGTCGCGAAAAAACCGGAATGACCTTTGTCGGGCACGTGCGCAATAAACAGTGATCAATATCCTCCACGAATTTCGCCGCTCCGTTGTCGTTCCGGATATCACACGATGCCGGAGCGTTTCCGTCAAGGCTTTGCGGCCGTGTCGGGACATGGTGTATGCTGAATGGGAAACAGACCTGCGCAGGGTATGCGGCGGGAAACGCCGTGTCAACCGGGAATGGAAATGGACCTATGAAACAAGTGCTGGTTAAAGGCGGCAGTGTCACCGTTGAGGAGGTGCCGGCGCCGTCGGTGGAACCCGGTACGGCCGTGGTGCGCGTGGCCGCCTCGCTGATCAGTTCCGGAACGGAATCGGGATTCCTGTCCGAAGGGGGCACGACCGGGTACCTGCTCAAGAAAGCGGGCGATCCGCTGAATATCGAAAAGGTGAAGCGCAAACTGGCGACGGTCGGCGTCAAGGGCACCCTGGAACTGGTCCGCAACAAACTGCTGGAGTTCCAGGCGCCGGGTTACAGCACGGCCGGCGTCATCGTGGAACTGGGGCCCGATACGCCCCTGTTCCGCGTCGGCGACCGGGTCGCCTGCTCCGGCGTGGGCTATGCCTGCCACGCGGAATACAACGTGGTGCCCCATCAACTGCTGACGCCCATCCCCGAAAACGTGTCCTATGACGAGGCGGCGTTCGTGAGTCTCGGCGCCATCGCGGTGCAGGGCGTGCGCCGGGCACAGCCAGCCTTCGGCGAGACCTTTGTCGTTTCCGGCCTGGGGCTCGTGGGCCAGCTGGTGGCCCAGATCCTGCGCGCCGCCGGCTGTCATGTCATCGGCTGCGATCCGGTGGCCTCCCGGCGGGCCTTGGCCGAGACGCTGGGCGCCGAGGTGGTCTGCGCGCCGGAAGACCTGGAACAGATCGTTGCGGAACGCACCGCGGGGTACGGTGCGGACGGCGTCATTGTCTGCGCGGCGTCGAAGAACAGCACCGTCGCCAATCAGGCGTTGGAACTATGCCGCCGCAAAGGACGCGTTGTGGTGGTGGGCGCGGTGGGCATGCACCTGGAACGAGGCGCTCTTTACGCGAATGAACTGGATTTTATGCTGTCCTGTTCCTACGGGCCGGGGCGCTACGACCGCCAGTACGAGGAGCGCGGCCTCGATTATCCCATTGGCTATGTGCGCTGGACCCAGGGCCGCAACATGGCCGAGTTTCTGCGCATGGTGGACGCGGAACGGGTCCGGGTGAAAGCGCTGATCAGCGTCGCGGAGCCCGTGGAGCGGGCGGAACAGGCCTATGCCGCCGTCATGGGCGGCGGGGACACCATCGCCGCCCTGATCCGGTACGGCGAGGTGTCCGGGGAAGCGGCGCCTGCGCCGCCGCCGCGTGTTTTCGCCCTTCAAGGCAAGCCGAAAGCGGGCGGGGAAACCGGTGTGGCCGTTATCGGTACGGGCGCCATCGCCACCGGATTTCACCTGCCGAATCTCGCACGCATCCCCGGGTGCAGGTTGGTCGCGGTGGCCAACCGTTCCGGCCAGAAAGCCAAACAGTGGGGCGGACGCTTTGGCGCCGCCTATTGTACGACGGATTACCGGGACATCCTCAAAGACGCCGCGGTGGATGCCGTGATCATTGCGACGCGTCATCATCTGCATAAGGAAATGGCCCTGGCCGCCATCGCGGCGGGCAAGCATGTGCTCGTGGAAAAACCGCTCGCCCTGACCGTGGCGGATTGCGATGAAATCTGTGACGCCGCCGAAAAACAGGGCGTGCTGCTTGCCGTGGGCTTCAACCGACGCTTCGCGCCCCTTGCCGTGGCTGCCAAGGAAGCCCTGGGGAGAATCGCGGGCGTCAAAACAGTGGTATACCGCTGCAATGCCGGCCCCCTACCGGCCAATCATTGGGCGCTGGACCCCGTGGAAGGCGGTGGCCGGATTCGCGGAGAAGCCGTCCATTTTTTCGATTTCGCGCGGTGGATGTTGGACGATGATCCCGTGCACATCCAGGCGCAGCGCATGGACACGGACCAGGCGGCCTACGCGAATGATTCCCTCACCGTGCTGTTGCGTTTCGCCCAGGGCTCGCTCGCCACGATCGTGTATACGGGTGCGGGCAGCAGCGCCATGGACAAGGAGCGCGTCGAAGTCTTCGGCGGCGGCGCGAGTCTTGTACTGGATGATTTCAGGACCCTGTCCTGCTACGGCCTTTCCGCGCGGAACCTCAAAGCCCGGCATGTGAACAAAGGCTTGGGCGAACTGCTGGCCCATTTCATCGCCGCCGTCAAGGGCAGGGAAACCCTGTCGGTCACCGGCCTCGACGGGCGCTGGGCCACCTACATCGCCGAGGAGGCAATCAGGAGTGCGGGGGGACAATAGCAGGGCGTGATGGCGCGAAACGCCGGGGGATGTATCCCGATAGAATCGGCGTACAGAGGGCTTAACCGTTCTAAGCCGGAACAATCCCGCTGTGCTATACTGCCTGCGGATTCTGTGTCGCTGGGTATTCGTACCGGGAAGTGTTGTTCACCCATGAAAATCTGCCTGCTCAATGTGCTTCATGACGCGCTGGACAAGCGCATGTACCACAAGGTTGCCCGGAGCCTGGTTGCGGCCGGGCATGAAGTCGTTTCCATCGCACCTGGGACCGGTGCGGCGCCGGACGGGGAAGGCGGGGTGCGCTTCATTTCCGTTCCGGAAGCGCTCAGTTTCGCAGCGCGGTTTTGGTCCGTGGCGCGGTTGGCGCGGCTGGGGCGGCGGGAACGGGCCGACCTTTATATCGCCCCGGAACCGGAATCCTGGGTGGCCGCGCTGGTGATCAAAATGACGGGCGGCGGCAAAGTGGTGCTGGACATGCACGAGCATATCCCCAGCGAATTCGCGAAATTCTTTCCGGCCTGTTTCCGGGGGATCGTCGCGTGGCTCACCCTGCGTTTCATGCGCCTCTTCGCGCGTTTCACGGACCTAATTATCCTGACCCGGGACAGTTTTGATGTTTTCTGGACTGGGCTGAAAACGCCGCGCGTGACCGTTATCAACACAAATCACCTGCAGCCGCAGTGTGCCTCCATTCCCGAATTTCTAAAGGACGCTTATGCTTCTCGTCCTACGCTGATCCATCAGGGCATCTTCGGCGACATTCGTGGTTCTTATCAATTGCTCGAGGCCATGAAACAAGTGGCGGTGGAACTGCCGGACATTCGGTGCATTGTGCTGGGCCGTTACGCCTATGGCGACGAGAGTGCCTACCGGCGGGCCATTCGCGATGCGGGGCTGGAACAGCATATCGTCCTGCTGGACGCCGTGCCTTATGAGCAGGTGCCCGCCTACATCGCCGTTGCCCGGATCGGACTGATCCTGTTCCAGCCGGGCCTGCCCAACCACACGCTGGCCATGCCCCATAAACTGTTCGATTACATGCGCGAGGCGAAGCCCGTGATTGCGCCCGCCTTTTCCATCGAAGTGTCCCGGATCGTGGGGGAGGCGGACTGCGGCATCCTGGTGGATATTACCTCGCCCGATGCCATTGCCGGGGCCGTGCTGGAGCTGCTGCGGGATTCGGAAAAGGCGGCGCGGCTCGGGCAAAACGGGCGCCGGGCGGTGGAAGAAAAATACAACTGGCAGCAGGATGAGCGGCGGCTCATCGAAGCCATTAACCGGTTGGAATAGTGTATGTGCGGGATTGCGGGCATAGCGGGCCGCCCCGACGCGGCGCTGATACGGGCCATGACGGACACCCTGGTCCATCGCGGCCCGGACGGGGAGGGGCAGTACACGGATGATGCCGTCTCCCTCGGTCATCGGCGCCTTTCCATTATTGATCTCGCGGGCGGCGCCCAGCCCATGGCCTATGCCGGCGGCCGCTACCAAATTGTCTATAACGGCGAAGTCTACAACTTTCAGGTATTGCGCCGGGAGCTCGAAGGCTGCGGCCATGTGTTTCAGACCCGTTCGGACACGGAAGTCCTGCTGGCCGCGTACGCCCAATGGGGCGAGGCCTGCGTGGAACGGTTCCGGGGCATGTTCGCCTTCGCCCTTTGGGACCGCCATGAGAAACGGCTTTTCCTGGCGCGGGATCCCGTGGGCGTGAAACCGCTGTATTACGCCGAAACGGGAGGGGCCCTGTATTTTGCTTCTGAAATGAAGGCCCTGCTGATCTGTCCCGGTATTGACCGCGCCCTTGACCTGGAAAGCCTGGACGATTATCTGACCTATCTGTACACCGTGCCGCCGCGGACTATTTACCGGGGCATCAAGCAGCTGCCGCCCGGCCATTGCGCCTCCTGGAACAACGGACAACTGACAGTCCGTCGGTATTGGAAACCATGCCCTGGGAAAGACGAGGAAAGCCGTTCCGAGGCGGACCTGATCGAAGAGATTGACACGCGGCTCGCCACTATCCTGGCGCTGTACCGTGTCGCGGATGTGCCCCTGGGCGCGTTTCTCAGCGGCGGGCTGGACTCGGCGGCCATTACCCGCTACCTGGCCGCGCAGGGCGCCGCGCCGATGACCTTCACGGTCGGCTTTGGCGCGGAAGGGGCCCTGTACGATGAAAGCGCCGAAGCCCGCGCGCTGGCTGCCTTGCTGGGCGCGCGTCATCAAGAACTCACTGTGACACCTGCCGTGGCGGAACTCTTGCCACGTATGGTCGGTCACTTCGACGAGCCTTTCGGAAACCCTACGGCCCTGCTGACCTGGTCGATCTGTGAACTGGTGCGCACGCATGTCACCGTTGTATTGTCCGGGGACGGGGGCGACGAGGCTTTCGGCGGCTATCCGCGCTACCGGGGCGCGGCCTGGGCGGAGCAGTACCGCAGGGTGCCGGCGCTGTTGCGGCGGACGCTCCTCAACCCCTTGGTGCAGTGCCTTCCGGAAAGCGTTTCCGGGTTCCACACCCTGAGGCGCCTTCGGGAATTCTCGGCGGGCACCCTTTCCGACCCGGTGGACATGTATGCCGGCTGGGTCGGTTACTACAGCCTGCAGGAGCGCGGGGAACTCTATATCGGCGAGGTATCAGCCGCGTTGACCGGGCGCGATTCCCGCGATTATATCCGGGGCCTCGCACTGGAATCCGGCGCGGACGATCCCGTTTCCCGGGCGATGTATGTCGACTGCATGTCTTTCCTGCCCAACAATGTGCTTCAGTACGGCGACCGCATGAGCATGGCCCATTCGCTGGAAGTGCGCGTGCCCCTGGCCGACCCGGATCTGTTGTCGTTTCTCCTGGGCGTGCCCGGCAGGCTCAAAATAAAAGGCGGCCGCGGCAAGCGCCTTCTGCGCGGTGTGTTGTCGAAATATCTCCCGCCGGAAGTAGTGAACCGCAGGAAGGCCGGGTTTAATCCACCCATGGGCGTCTGGCTGAACGGCCCGCTGCGGGAAGTGGTTCAAGATTTTCTGTCCCCGGAAGCGTTGATACAGGGCGGACTGTTCAATCCCGCCGCCGTGGCGCGCATGCTCGAGGACCACCGCCGTGCGCGCCGGGATTACACGTGGCACCTGTGGGCGCTCATCGTGTTTGAACAATGGCGCAGGTTGTATGGAACAGGGTGAATTCCGGGTATAAAAAAACAGGACTTGTAGAAATAGCAGAGCGTAACCCGCCTTCACCGTCTGTGCATGCAACGCAAAGGCGGGTTCCGCTTTGGATAGATCATGTCGCTGGTGCTGAACGTATTTTTTGGAGAAATAGAAATATCACGGTTTGAATCGTTAAGGCCCGCTCTACCCGGCCTACAAAATTATTTCTCATTACAAACAACCCGGTCCTCAGGGTGTGTCGCGCTCTGAAGCGTTGTGTGTTGTTCACACTTCAGTGTGTCGGGCTCAACATGGTAAACTTGGGCCTTACCGCTAAACCCGGCACGCTGAAGCGTGAACAACGTACAGAATGGCAATCCATTCAACAGTCCCGTTCAGGAGTGTATTGATGCATGATGTTACCGTATTGACACTGGTCCCGCCGCAGTATGACCGCCTGCCCAAGTGTCTGGACAGCGTGCGCTGGGCGGACGATATCTTCTGCGTGGTGGACGCCCGCGCCCCGGAGGAGGCCGTCGTCGCGGCGCGCGGGTACACGGACCATGTCGCGGTTCACGAATATGAAAACGCGGCCGCCCAGCGCAACTGGGCGCTTCCCCAGGTAACCACGGAATGGACCCTTGTGCTGGATGCCGATGAATGGGTTTCCGAAGCCCTGGCGAACCGTATTCGTGAAATCGTCCGCGTGGACGGGGGCCCGGATGGCTACCAGATCCTGCGCCATTCCTATTTCCTTGGCAAACTGATTCAGCATTGCGGTTGGCATCACGACTATAACCTCCGTCTGTTCAGAACGGAGAAAGGGAAATACCTGGACAAGCGGGTGCATTCCAAAGTGATTGTGGACGGGCAAGTGGGGACCATCAACGAGGTCATGTATCACGACACCTACCGCAGCTTCGATGAATATTTCGCGACCATGCGGCGATTTACCAGCTGGGGCGCCCAAGACGCCTTTGACCGGGGGAAGCGCGCCGGTCTCTCTGATTTGATCCTGCGCCCCGGGCTGCGGTTCCTGAAAATGTATGTGCTGCGCCGTGGTTTCCTGGACGGGTATCATGGCGCGGTGCTTTGCGGCCTGTCCGCATTTTCCGTTTTCACCAAATACGCGAAATTATGGAAACTGCGGCAGGACCGCGACAACGGTGCGGGACTGAAGCTCTAGTTGACTACGGGCCGCAATCCGGATACAATCGCACAGAAACAGCCTTGCCGCTTTAAAGGCGCAGGCAGGGCTGGGAAGGCATGGAAAGAAGCCCGGTATCCGGCGCCAGGCACAGGAGTACTGCCATGAAAGGCTTGACCTTCGATAATTTCATCAATCACGCGTCCAACCAGAACGCCTATGACAGTTGTTTCAGGTTGGCCCATTTCGAAGGGGAGCGCAAATCCCCGATTGTGCTGTTGGGTGAATCGGGTGCGGGCAAAAGCCACCTCTTGTGGGCGCTTGTGAATCATTACCGCACGAACAAGGTGAACGTGGGCGTGGCCCTGATTTCCGCCTCTGATTTCCCTGCCAAGGTTAAGGACCTGGCCGTGGTTCCCGACAAATTGACCTCGGGCATGCCCGTGGTGTTGCTGGTGGACGACCTGCACCTCTTTTCACCCAGGGACATCGCTGATTTGGAGCGGGTTCTCTATGTTGTGAATGAGTACGGCCATACCGCCGTGCTGGCCACCCAGATTCATCCCAACGTGCTGCCCATGCTCAGCGGAAAACTGAAGGCCTTTTTGAACAGCGGCGTCATCATCGGCATGAAAGCGCTGCCGAAGAACAACGACTCCGCCATTCCGGAAGCGGCCCTGCAGCAGATTGTCATGCTCAAGCGCAAAATTGCCACGTTGGAGGAAAGCGGCGCGGGCCTGCCGAAGGGCGCGCAGGGGGAAGGCCCCTGGCGTGGACAGGAACCTGTCGTATCTCCCGAAGAGGTCGAAGCCTGGCAAAATGGCGTTGCCCAGATCCTGCAACGCTTTGAAAAGCAGAAGGCCCTGTATGAGGAACGTTTTGAAGCCCTGTCGAAGGCGGCGGATCATGTGTTGGCCGCAGCGACCGCCGGGGGGGAGGGTCGCGGTACCGTTTCCCTGATCGGCAACACCGCCATAAACGGCGATCTGGAAGACCTGGATGAGGCCAGGCGGGTTATCGCCGTAAAGGATGAGGAAATCAGGCATCTGCGCGACACATCACAAAAGCTCGCCGAAGCGCTGGAAAAGCAGGAGTTGGAGGTGAACAGCGTGATCAGCGGGATCCGTGAAACCGTGGCGGGGCTGGCCAAAAACGCCGTGCGTGTGGAATCGGGCGCACAGGATGAGGCGCTGTACGCGGAGTCCAGGAAAACACTGGATGCCATTGCCGGACAACTGGAAGCCCTTGAAAGCAAGGTTCCCGTGACGCAGGGGGCGGAGCTGCCCCCCTTGCTTGACGAATTTTCCGACGACCCTGGGCTGCAGGAAGAGCGGCAATCCCAGGAGGAATTCCTGACAACTCCAAACCTGGAAGAGGAGCGGCCGTCTTGAGGGATTTTACGAACTTTGCTGAAGACGTGCTGCAGCTATTTTGGCGTATTCATTCTCTGGATCGGGTACCCCGGGCCGGCTTTCTGCTCCGGGGGGTGCCCGACCCCGAATCCGTCGCCGCCCACAGCCATTTCCTGGCCACTCTGGCGCTGATGTTCGTTCGTGAACATCCCGAAGACTATGACCAGGGCAAAGTGCTGGCCATGGCGCTGGTGCATGATTTGTCCGAAGCGAAATTGATGGATATTCCCATGCCCGTGGCCAACGCATGGCTGGGCGACGCCAAGGAAAAGGCCGAACAGGGCGTTTTCAACGAACTGTTTGAAAAGTTTCCCGCCTATTATTCCGCGTTGCACGACGAATTTCTCGCGGGGAAGACCAGCGAGGCCCGTCTGCTGCGTGCGCTGGACAAGGCGCAGATGATGCTCAAGGTGCTGTGTTACGAGAAGGAACAGCGCGGCTGCCTGGAAGAGTTCTGGCAGAAACCCGGCAATTTTAATGATATGGGCATCGCACCCGTGTCGGCGCTCTTTGACGCGATTTGCCATAAGGCGGGAAAACAACGTCCGCGTTGACCTATATTTTTCGTGCTCGTAGATTGTGCTCGTATCTCGTAATCGAAAAAGAGAAGCAAATACACGATTACGATGCACGAGACACGATTCATAAGCCTTATGCTTGTGAGCGGGCGCGGATGCTTTGAACAACAGTAAGTCATGGATCTAACGTTAAGTCGTTATTGGGTGACTAGGTGTCAAGTCAATACCATTCGAATATGTCGCGGGAATTCAAACAACCACCAGAAAAGGAAACCGACCATGGGAAAGATAGGATTTGGCGTCAATCTTGAATTTGTCCGCCACGAAGATAAATCCTTTGAATGGGGCGTGAACAAGGCCGCGGAACTGGGTTACGAATACGTGGAGCCCATGGTGCATCTGGGGCGTGAATTGCTGAGTGAAGCGGGGTACTTCCACAGCGTGTCCATGCTGGACGACCCGCTGCGCATCAAGCGCGCCTGCGACAACGCCGGCGTCAAACTTTCCGGGTTGTCCGCACACTGCCCTCTCTGCAAGCCCGAGATCAGCGTGGAGTACCTCAAGCAGGCGGTCCGTTTCGCGGCGGAATGCGGCGCGCCCGTGATAAACACGGATGAAGGCCCCAAGCCCGCGTGGACCACCGTGGAAGAGGACCACGTGCTGATGCGTTACGTGTTGCAGGAGGCCGCCCTGGTCGCCGAGCCCCGGGGCATCTTCATCGGCCTGGAACCGCATCAGCAGTACAGCAAGAGCCCGGCCGGGCTGGACCGTATCTATGCGCTGGTGGATTCACCCATGATTGGCATCAACTTTGACACCGGGAACAGCTACCTGTCCGGTGAAGATCCCCTCGTCTGGCTGGATCATGTGCTGGACCGGCTGGTGCACCTGCACGGCAAGGATATTTCCGTTCAGCAGTCTTCCTCGGAACGGGGCAAGGTGACCGGCACGCCCGTCGGCTGCGCTTGCGGCGACGGCGTCATTGACTGGGCCGGCGTCATCGAACGCTGCCGGCACGCCCCGCGCGATATCGTGCTGTCCGTCGAATGCGGCACTGTGGAGCAGGCCGCGAGAAGTATTGAGCACTTAAAATCTCTGGCGGCATGCTGATCGTTTCAGGGGAAATACGTTCTGCGGGAACCAGCAACGCCTGTTTTCACGCCCCGTTTTTGAGACCTTTGTGTGCGGCGTTGCTGTTGTGCGTTGCCGCCGTTGCCGATCCGCTGCCGGAAATGCTCCGGTTCATGGACTGTACCCTCCCGCTGGAACAGTACATCGTTACCCACGCACAGCGTCGCGATGGAGACGGTGCGCCGTGGCAGGCTGTAATTCCCGATACCCAGTGTTTTCGCACATGGGTTGTTCCCGAATACAAGGTGGTCCTGTGGCGCAAGGACGCCCTGAACGCGGACTATTATGGGGAGATTTTCACCTATGACGACACGCTGGTCCGCCTGCATATGGAAACCTTTCCGCCGCGTACGCCCGTGGATGGGCCCGATAGCCTCGTCTGGGACCCGCGTCCCGACAGGTTCCGGCTTTTTGTGGAAGCGGGGGAACGGGAGGACTGGCGCCTGGGCCGCGTTTTCGCCCCCCTCGAGGCCTCCACTGCGTGGCGGCACAGTGGCTGCATCAACACCTATATCTGCAACACCTGGAACGGGTATCATGACCGGACCGCGCCCCGGTGGCAGGAGCGCTTCCTCGATAATGCGGTGTTTCTTGAGCGGCAGGCGTCCTTCAGCACGTTCTTTGACGGCCCTTGTCCGGACGGGTATGCGCCTGATACCGCTTTTACTGCTTTTGACGAGGCCATCGTGATCAACCAGTGCATGCAGCAGGATGCCGGGCGCGAGCGGTTTTTTTTCGCGCGGAAGGGGGAGGACTGTTACGGCATTGTCCGCTGGGACAACGCGGTCAAGCGTGACGGCACCTGGGTGGTCTTGGAGCGCACCATCGGCCTGCGGCTGGGCGTCCAGGAACCGGAATTCTCCTTTGCGGGCATGCTGGACCGTGTCCGAAAGGCCCGCTGAACCCCGGCTGGACCGTTATTTTCCTTCCAGCCAGTACATAGAGTTGCCAATGGTCAGGTAGATGGATTTTCCGTCATCAGAGACATGCCAAGGCTGATAAAGGCCCTTCCAATCGGACCACTTTTTAATGGCCGTCCCGGTCTTGAGGTCCCATAAGGTGGCGCGGGTATCGAATCTGTTGGACGCCAGCGCGTAGGCGCCGTTCCCGCTGAGCATTATACTATTTCTCATGAATCCCTGTTCGTCTCTCGTGTTGGATAAACCCACGTCGATAACGTGCACGGATTGGCCTGTCTGGGCGTCCCACACCCGCATCAACTGGGATTCCGCCAATGTCACCAGCCACGCGCCGTTCCCGATGAACGCGGCGTCCAGCTCGGGTTTACTGTTGGCCAGGTTGGTAAAGTTGCCCGCAAGATCGCCGAGGTAATTCACAAAGGGCATCTTGATGCCGAATACTTCGGGGGTATGCACATATTCTGAACGCAGTTGTTGCGGTTCGACGAAGGTATGGAGCAGGCGGCCGGTGGTGGTGTCGTGCAGCCACGCTTCGCCGCGCGTGGCGCTTAGCAGGCGCGTGCCGTCCAGGGAAAAACACTGGGCGGAAAGCCAGGTTCCTCTGTGGAACTCCAGCGGCGTTTCCCGAACACCGTCTTCCGTGATGCGGACGACCGTATAGGCGTCGAAACCGCCATATACGGCCACCGTCCTGCTGTCCGATGCAAATGCGGCCCAGATCCAGGTGGCCTCATCATCCAGGGGAAATTCGTAGATTTTTTCGCCCGTGGAAACCCGGATAAGTACGGCGGCTTTTTCCGGGGGCGGTGCTACCGCGTATTCGCCGTCTGGTGACAAGGTCAGTGCCCAGGTGTTCTCAACGTTCACAAGCGGTTCAGAAGCGCCCGACTCGAGAATTTCCCACTTATAACCGCCATAACGCTGGGCCTGGTCGCTGCCCGGCAACATCACGGCGCAGCGCCGCATGGAAGCGCAGGGCAACGCATTATGAAGATAGCCGGTCGACGAAGGTTTCCATACTGCAGCAACACGCCGCTCCTCAAAATTGTAGGCGTGAAGTGTGGTGATGCCGTTGTCGCTGTGGGTCACGGTAATGACGTGGGGTGGAATAATTTTAATGGGATATCCGGAAAGAAACGGCCCCCGGTCGAAAATCTTTCGGGGAGCCGTACCCGGTTCCACCGGCCACAAGTAGATTTGGTTTTGGTCGTCACGGGAGACTACCCAAATGCGGCCCGATGCGTCCGTGTCGACAGAGGTGAGGAGAAATTCGTGGCCGGGTTGATGGAGTGTCGCCAGTACCTTGTCATCCCCAGTGTCGAGCATCCACAGGCGGTCCCCGGTGTTGGCGAGGGCCAGCATCGCTTTCCCGTCCCCGGCCAGTATCGGTGGGCTCCCGATGTCGCCCGGCAGTGCTACCTGGCGCAACAGGCGGCCCGAATCACCGTCCACCACCTTCAGGGTATGCTGCGGTTGCTTCTCCTTAAGATAGCGGTACAGCAGGAGGCGGCCGGAATGCAGGCGGCCACTATAGAGCCCGTCGCTGTAAGTGCCGATGTCCCTCGTGGTATTGGTTTCCAGGTCCCAATGCACCAGGCGGATGCCCTCCTTCCCCGGTCCGGTCAGCACGAGCGTCTTCCCCTCTTCCTGCCATTCCCGGGGCCACAAGTCCTCCGGCAGGCGGTACCGCCCAGCGCCGTCGGGTGAAAAAAGCAGGAAGTAGTCCTCCTCACGATTCTCGTTCCTTGCCTTGTCCCGGGCATACCGCAGCAGGAACCAGTCGCTATCCGGCAGGACCATCACACCCCGGAAAGCATCGGGAGCACGCTCCGTGTGTTCCCAGAGTTCTTTCCCGGAGGCCTTCTCCAACACCACGACCCTATACCGTTCCTCGTCTTTGCCATACAAAACCACCCGGTTTTTTCCCTGTTGCGCCTGAAGATACATGTCGGGCGGCCAGGCATCATAGCTCCAGCGTGTTCCCCCGGAGTTCATGTCGTAAGCGACGATTGTATTTTCCTGCTTGACGATATACAGATTCGCGTCAATGCAGAGACCCACAAATTCAGGTGCGCCTGACATGATAAGCCGGGGTTGCTGCGCCGGTACACCCGCGGCCCACACAAGCATCAGTAACATGGCGACAAGAAAATGAATAGGAAGCGTCTTCATGAGAGACCCTTTCGCCGCTCCAGTATACAGGACG
>JAAYBJ010000043.1 GCA_012730105.1 Candidatus Hydrogenedentota bacterium | reverse complement strand
TGTAGTCCACAATATAGGAGGGCGTGTAATAGACGCCGCCCGCCTTGCGCACTTCCGGCTTTTCCTCCACCTTCGCCTGGTGAGACGGGGTGAGCCGGATCACCTTGCCCAGGAACTGCTCGTAGACGTGGCCGAGGATGTCGGGGGGCATGACCGAAAACTCATAGGGGCAGTCGGGATAATAGAGTCCCCGCAGGATGGGCTTCAGGATTTTGTCGTCGATGTTCAGGTCAAGGGTGACCTGGTCGGTTCCCGCGCGCCCCTTCTCCGGTTCGAAGTGGAACAGCCCGGAGTTGTAGCGGTAGTCGGCCTGGATGAAGAGGGTTTTCAGGGCGTCGTAGATGTCCTTTTCCTCGCCGCATTTGTAGAGCCTGCCGTAGTCTTCAATGCCCCGGTCCTCGCAGAGGCGCAGGAAAATGATGCGGTCAATGGTGCGCTGCACGGCGTCGTTCAGGCCGCGCTGGTCCAGCCCGGGATTGCGCAGGGCGATGTTGCGGGCGAGCACATCGCGCCAGGACTCGATTTCGGCGAGGAAGGCCTGGTCCACGGTGGCGGTGCCCCGCTTGCCCTTGTTCGTGTCGGCGAACTGGTCGAAGGCGCCCTGCAGGATGGCCTCTTTGGAGAAGCAGGACGCGATTTCGGTCCAGCGGTCCGGATATTCGACATAGGGGATGAAGAGCACCCGGGCCGTGGCGGATTTGTCCGTCGGCGTGGGTTTAACGCGCCCGTCATAGACGGCGAACTCCTCGAAGTCGGTGAGAATGCTGAGCGGCAGTTTCGCGGTCCAGGCGTAGCGGCGCAGCTGGTAGGCGGGCGAGATGTCGTCACGCACGTTGACGGACGGTTTCTTGGCTTCGAGAAAGAACTTGCGCGTGCCGCCGATGCGGAAGCAGTAGTCCGGGGCGCGTTTCGCCCCTTCCACGTCCAGCGAATCTTCGTGAATGACTTCCTTGTAAGCCTCGGCGTAGCCCTGCCGGTTATTCACGTCCCAGCCGAGACATTCAAAAAAAGGATCGATAAACTCACGGCGCACCTGGGTTTCGTTGTACTGGCCGGACCGGTAGGCGCTTTCATTGCGTCGGAAACGCTCCACCAGATCCACAACTACCTTTGGTACCGACATAGCCTTCCTCTCAGGAGATACGAACCGACACACCCATACTTGGAAACCCCATAGAATTATAGTGTAGGTAGTGGACAGCCGGAAAATCAAGGCGGCCCGAAGGAGGAGGTTCCGCGTATGTGCCGCCGCGCCCCTGTACGGGCTACGGATATCCGCGCAGACGCTTCTTTGGTCCTTCGTGAAGAGGGATTAAGGAGGACGTAGGCGCAGCAAAGGTAAACACTACATACGAAGAAAATAAAGGAAGCGTAAAAACGCCTGCATCAACGCACTTCGCTTTTCATTATAAACAACCCCAAGCACTGTCATTCCGGTTTTTTCGCGACCTCTGGTTTGGATCGAAGAACGGTACTGGACAACGCGAAAAAGACCGGAATCCAGATTTATCTTGCGGCGATGAATGCCCACTTCCCTTCTCAACAAATACACATAACGCGGGCTGTTCCTCACACGCGGCTTCCGAAGATAGGTTCCGGTCTTTTCGCGGCATCGCCACCTCCTTCGACACCAGCCCCTTCTTCACCGCGAAAAACCGGAATGACGTGTTGTCTTGGGGATAATGGCAATGGACCGAGACACTACCAGCGAAGAGGCGGGTTACACTGCCCTTGATCCATGGTTCGTAGAATAGTGGTACCACCCCGGTCCAAACGGGACTTGCGCGCCATTGAAAAAAATCGACTAAACACTAAACCTAAAAAGGGCAGTTGCATTCTGAAGCGGTTTTCAAACCAAAGGACATAAACGACCAAAAGGACCGTAAAACGTTCTCCCGGTTGGTGCGTCCTTTACGTCCTTTAAGTCCTTTCGGTCCTTTCTTTTAAGAGGCTTTCCCAGCGTTAACTGCCGTTTTTAGGATAAAACACAAGCGGAAGACCGGGACTGACGCAACAATTTACGCAGTAAATTCGGGTCTGTCCCGCCGTTTTTCCAAAATGCGGTTTCGCAACGCGGCGGCGGCGGCACCCGGATCCGGGGCGGCAGTGACGGCGGTGACAACGGCAAGGATGCGCGCGCCCTGCTCGAGCACCCGGTCCACATTGTCAAGTTTAATACCGCCCATACAGGTGAAGGGAATATGCAGATGGGGACGGATTTCCGCGATCCGTTCCGGTCCGACCGCACCTGTGACGACGGCCTTGGTCCGGGTGGGGAACACGGGCCCGATATTGACGTAACTGGCGCCGCCGTCCTGCGCGGCAAGGGCCTCTTCCAAAGAGTGGCTGGACGCGCCCAGAATCAACTCGGGCGCGATCCGGCGCGCGGCATCCAGGGGCAGGTCGGACTGGCCCAGGTGCACACCGTCGGCGCCGACGGCCAGCGCGATATCCAGCCGGTCGTCAAGCAGGAACAGCGCGCCGGCCCGGCGGGTGGCTTCACGCCAGGCAAGGGCAAGCCCGTACAAATCCCGGTCGCTCCGTGTTTTTTCGCGCAGCTGCACCAAGCGCACGCCCGCGTTCAGACAGGATTCCAGGATTTCCAGGGAAGACCGCCCGGCGCAGAACGATTCCGTGATCACCACGTACAAATCGGCTTCGCGCAGGCGCGCCACCCGTGCCGCATGATCCATGGTCATCCCCCGCGCACAAAGGCGACCAGTTCCAGTAGGTCGCCCTGGGCAAGCACCGTTTCGGCGAAGGCGGACCGTTCCACGACCTGGTCATTGCGCATGGCCACCACCGTGACGCGGTTGATCCCCATTTCTTCCAGCAGGCCGGCCAGGGTGCACCCTGCGTCCACTGCCCTGTCCGCGCCGTTCACGACTATTTGAATCTGTTCAGCCACGGCGGCTCCTTATTTGACCAGCGACACGTGGTCCTGCCGCTGCAGCACCAGGCGCGCCGTTTCCGCCAATCCCCGGGCATCCAGCCCGTACATGCTCAACTGCTCGCTCCGCGTTGCCTGGTCGCCGAAAACGTCGTTCAACCCCGCGCGATGCACCTGAACATGGTGCAGTTCGCCGCATTGCTCAAAATATTCGAGCAC
>JAAYBJ010000343.1 GCA_012730105.1 Candidatus Hydrogenedentota bacterium | reverse complement strand
GTCGCGCCATTTCTTCACCCCGGAAAAATCTGTAGACATTCAACGGAGTATCGGCGCGGACATCATCATGTGCCTGGACGAATGCACGGAATACCCGGCGCGCTATGACCGGGCCGCGGTATCCATGACGCTGACGGAACGCTGGGCGCAGCGCTGTAAGGCCCGCTGGGAGCAGGCGGGCATGACGGAGGCGCAGAGCCTCTTCGCCATCGTGCAGGGGGGTGTGCATGAATCCCTGCGCCGGGAAAGCGCCCAGGCCTTGACCGCATTGGACTTTCCCGGGTACGCCATTGGCGGCGTCAGCGTGGGGGAGAGCAAGGAGGAAATGGAACAGGCCGTGGCCTGGACCGCCCCTGAACTTCCCCGGGACAAGCCCCGGTACCTTATGGGCGTAGGTGCGCCCGAGGATCTGTTGAACGCCATCGCCCTCGGGGTGGACATGTTCGACTGCGTCATGCCCACGCGGAATGCCCGACACGGCAATCTGTTCACGGGCCAGGGCCGGCTCAATATCAAGAACGCCCGCTTTGCCCGCGACACCGGCCCCGTGGAGGAAAACTGCGATTGCCCCGCCTGCCGGACCTATTCCCGGGCCTATATGCACCATTTATTCCGTTCGGGCGAACTTCTCGCGTTGCGGCTCAATACTTTACATAACCTTTTCTTTATGATACAATTAACTACCCGTGTGCGTGATGCCATACGCAATAGCGCGTTTGGTCCCTTTAAGAAGGCTTTCCTGCAGACATACACGCGCGGCATGGAGGCGTAGTGTCGGCGGGGGCGGCCCCACCCCGTGCGCGCGGGTTCCGAATGACAACCCTTAGGAGAAATTACCGTGTGGCATTATCTTGTTATGCAGGCTCAGGTATTCGCTGCGGATGCGGGCCAGACGGGGGGCGCCCCGGAAGGCGGCGGTGCGCCAGGCAATCCGCTTACGGGCATGCTGCCGATGATTATCGCCTTTTTCGCCATCATGTATTTCCTCATGATCCGTCCCCAGCAGAAGCGTGAACGCGAGCGGAAGAACATGCTGTCCGCCCTGAGCAAGGGCGACAATGTCGTTACGACGGGCGGTATCTGCGGCAGTGTCGTCGGCCTTTCCGAGGACCGCGTCGTGCTGCGTGTCGACGAAAACGTTACAATGGAATTCGTGCGCGGCGCCATCGCGCAGGTGCTTCCAAAAGAAACGAAATCATAAGCATTTTTCAAAAGAGGTGCCGCGTGGTGCGGCGTGGTCAATGTGCCCCGTGTCCCGGGGATGGTGGAGTAGCGCATGTCCAAGCACTTGTATAGAACCCTTTTTATCTGGGCGGTCATTGTACTGTCCTTTGTGTATGTATATCCGACCGTGGGCTGGATGCTCCTGTCGGAGGAGACGCGCGCGGAGCGCCTCGCGAAATGGCAGGAGGAGGATGATGACCTCGCTCGCCGCCGTACCGGCTATTTTGAGGAACTCTGGGTCAGCGCTAAACGTTGGGCCCAGTGCGACCGCAACAAGGTCATCAATCTTGGCTTGGACCTGCAGGGCGGCATTCACATGGTTATTGGCTTTGATGTCAATAACCTTTCCCAGGATGTGGTGAACGAATACAAGGAGCGGGGGTATGCGGACGCCGACATTGAAAAGGAAGTGCAGCGCATCGTTCTGGATCAGATTACGCGGCGTATCAATGATTTCGAGGCCAAGGAACCCATCGTACAGACCCTGGGTGACAACCAGATCCAGGTGCAGCTGCCCGGTGAGAAGGATGTGCAGCGCGCCAAGAATCTGATTACCAAAACGGCCCAGATGAATTTCCATATCGTGGCGGGCCCGGACCAGGCGCGTCCCGTTTTCGAAAAAATTCGGGATGCCTTCCCGGAAGAATTCCTTCCTTTTGTTCAGGTTTCTTCGCTCCATCCCGACATGCTGTCGGTGACCCAGGAGAATTTCTCCCGCGTGCAGCGGGTGCTGGTCCGAGCGCGGGAGGGCAGTATTATCCCGGAAGACAAGCTGGTCCTGTTCAGTCAGAAGCCCAAGCCTTATGACAAGAACCAGAACTACCAGTTGTACGTGGTGGACAAGGAGCCCATCGCGAGCGGCGCGGGCCTGACTTCCTCCAGCGCCATTCAGGACCAAAGTAATCCACCCTACTGGCAGATATTATTTACATTCAATTCCGCTTCCGCGGCGGATTTCGCCGAGGCCACCGGCAATAACATCGGTAAGCCGATGGCCATTGTGCTCGACGGGGTGGTGGTGTCCGCGCCGACTATTCAGGACCGGATCGCCGGCGGGCGTGGCCAGATTACGGGCAGTTTCGAGCCGGAGGAGGCCAACGATCTGGCCATCGCGCTGAATTCCGGCTCCATGGTGGTGCCCGTGCGCGAGGAATTCACGCGCACAGTCAGCGCCAGCCTTGGGACTGATACGGTGCGCAGCGGCGTTGTGGCCTCGCTTGCCGGTATCACCATCGTCATCCTGTTCATGATTGTCTATTACCTGGGGGCGGGCCTTATCGCCTGTGCCTGCCTGGCTCTCAATGCCCTGATGATCATCGCCGCCATGGCCTATTTCGACATGACGCTGACCCTCCCCGGTATCGCGGGCTTGATCCTTACCATGGGTATGGCCGTGGACGGCAATGTGCTGATTTTCGAGCGTATCCGCGAGGAAATGCGACGCGGCCACACCATGCTGGCATCGGTGGACAGCGGGTTTAAGCGGGCTTCGGTGACCATCATCGACGCCAACGTGACCACCCTCATCGCCGCCATCATCCTCATGCAGTTCGGAACAGGCCCCATCGCGGGTTTCGCCATCACGCTTTGTGTTGGTATTTTCACCAGTGTGTTCACCGCGCTGATAATCGGCCGGGCCCTGTTTGATTTTGCCCTTGAACGCAAACTATTCAAAGCGATTCGGATGAACAGTCTCCTTCCCGAGAAGACGCACATTCCTTTCCTGCATATGCGTTATTTCGCCTTTATTTTCAGCGGGGTAATCATTCTTGCGGGTCTGGGTATGTTTGCCGTGCGCGGCATGGATAATTTCGGTGTCGACTTCCAGCAGGGCACTAACCTGATCTTGCGTGTGGACAATCCAGATACCGTACCTGTCGGCTCCGTGCGCGAGGCGCTTACCGCCGCGGGCTTTAACAACCCCGTTGTGCAGGAAAGCGCCGATGAGACGGGCGAGGAGAAGAATATTTTTATTGTTCGTGTGGGGGATGTGACCCGCGCTGAGGATGCCACCGCGACGGAAGGAGCGCCCCTGCAAACCGTTGCGGACCGCATCCGGGAAACCCTCGCGCCGTTGTCCGCCGCCAAGGCGGCCGAAGGTGTTATTCTTGACAGCGAACAGACCGTCGGCCCCGCCGTGGGCGCCCAGTTGCGCTGGGACGCCTTGAACGCCGTATTCTGGGCGCTGCTCGCTATGATTATCTACATGTGGATCCGCTTTGACCTGAAGTACGCCGTCGGCGGTGTGGCCGCCCTGTTACACGATATACTTGCCTCCATTGGGCTCTTCGCCTTGGTCGGCGGGCTGATTTCCATGAATGTCATCGCGGCCCTGCTGACGATCCTCGGCTACTCCATCAATGACACCATCGTGGTCTACGACCGTGTCCGTGAAGACCGTGAAGCCCGCCGTGGCCAAGGCATGAAATTCATCGATATCCTGAACGGGGCCATCAATGCCACCCTGGCCCGAACGTTGCTTACCTCCCTGACCACGCTTTTCGTGGTGGTGGTGCTCTACTTCTTCGGTGGCGAGGCCATCAATGATTTCGCGTTTGTGCTGATGGTAGGTATTCTTTTCGGTACCTACTCCTCGGTCTTCATCGCGAGCGCCATCGTCTACCTGATGCAGAAGAAAGGCGGCGATGAACCGGCCGCCCCGCGCGCCAGGAAACAGGTGAAGGAACAGATAAAGGAACAAGTGAAAGAAGAGACGCCCGCATCAGACGCCGCCGCGGAATCCTCTTCCAGGCGCCGCCCGAAGAAGGGAGGCGCCAGGGCCTGAAATCGGCCTTTGATTTGAGACGGACAATTGCGGGCTTTCTCTCAGGGGAGAAGGCCCGTTTCTTTTTTTATGGAGGGTAGATGAATCCGGGGGCGTCTGCTGCATTGGAGGGTCCCGGATGGGAGCGTCAAGGACCGCCGGAGTAACAGGGGACTCCCAGTCATTTTTTACTTAAGCCACGTGAATGGTTATGGGTTGTGGGTAATGCCCGCCTCAAGGTTTGCTATTGCTCTCGTCTTCGTTTTCCTGTTCGGTGTGGTAGGAAAACTATTAGAAAAAAAATACTGAAAAAGCGAAAATAATACTTGTTTTTCTTGTAAGATAGGCATTAAAATAGCCGGAAATAACGATTTTGTGGCAAAAGTAAAGGCAAAACGAATGACGAAAAGAATATTGCTGGTAAGCGTTCTGCTGGGGTTTTGCGTAGTGGTATCGAGCGGGTGCCGTCAAAATGGAAATGAGCCGGAAGGCGAGGATCTGCCCTATGACTGCGGGGTGGCTGAGGATGCCTTATGGTCTTATGAGGGCGAAGCGGATGCGGAAGGACAACCGGTCTTGGATGTCTTTTCCGCATTGGAGCAGGCGGTATTCGCGCGTGTAAACGAGAAACGCGCCGAGGTCGGCGCGTCCGCGCTCAGGATAGATCCGTGCGCCTGGCAGGCGGCCCGTTTACACAGCGATGACTTGGCGGCCAATGACTACTGCAGCCATACCAATCTTGCGGGCGAGACTTTCAGTGAACGTTTGGACACGCAGGGAATTCCTTGGGCGGAATGTGCCGAAGTGATTTGCTGCAAAACAAGCGCGGCGAACCTGCCGGTTCATGTCGTGGACAAATGGATGGCAAGTCCGGAGCATCGTGAATCCATCTTGAGTTCCGATTATTCTCATGCGGGAGTGGGCGCGGCACAAGACAGCACCGGCGCCTGGTATTTTACGGAGGTGCTTGTAGGTTTTGACTGAGCGGGATCACGGTAGAGAAACCCTTTGCCAGGGTTCCTTGCGTGCGTAAAGAACGTGTCAATTCATTTCCGTTCCGGCAAAGAGGGCGCGGAACATGCGGGCCCGTTCCGGGGCAAGCGCCATGGGTTCGGGGGGTATGCCGCGCAGAATCTGCAGGTGAGCCTGCTGGCATTCGAGCAACGCGAGGTTGAGCGCGTTTCGGTTGCACCCCGTGACCAGGCCCATGGCGGCGGCCAGCCGAATCATGGAAGCGAGCATCAGGGCCTCACGCATACCCAGGAGTCTGGCGCTTCGGGCGATGCCCAGGGCGCGCCCGATGCGATCCATGAGGGCGACCCGTTGACTGCCCAACAGCCGCTCCCGTGCCTGTTCCTCCTCCCGAACCAGGGTGGAGACCGCCTGTTCAATCTGAAACAGGCATTCACCCTCTGAAACCCCCAGCGTGTCCTGGCTGTTCAGCAGGAAAAGATTGCCGATGGTTTGTTCCGCTTCGGTCTGGAGGGTTCCGAGTGTGTCCAGGTACATACTTTGAAAGGATACGGGCTCGATCTCAGCGGCCAGGCTGCCGGAGCCTTGCGCCGGCGCCGCAGGGAGCGGGCGGGGTTCACCCAGGACCAGCCCGCGAAAGGATAGACGCTTGGGCTGGAGGAGTCCCGTAATCCGGGGCGTTTCTCCGAGCATGGCGATCGCGGGCAGGTGCAACAGGACGGAGAATTTAAGCCCCGTTCCCACCAGCCGCAACGAACTGGTCAGATACCCCAATTGCTCATGGTAGGCATAGTCGAGCAGGGATCCGAATTGCGTGTCCAGGGCGTCCACCGTCTCCCATAACCGCGACAACGGTTCTCCGCTTGACACAACTCGAAATTGCAGGTGGTCCGTCATGTTGACCACAATCGTCAGGGACTGCTCCTTTGCGACATAGATGCCGCGCGTACCGTGGGCGCCCAGAAATTCATAGGGGGCGATGCGCCGTTCCGCGAGAAAACGCATCATATTGACGTCCAGATCCGATGCGGAATAATAGCGTCCTTCCGAATGGGGGAAGATTTTCTCCAGAACGTTCAAAATCCGGGATTCGACCACGCGCCGCTCTTCCTCATGGCAGCGGCCGGGAAAATTGAACCCGGCAAGATTACGGGCGAGTACACATTGGCATAAGACAACGGGTTCCGAAATGTTCTGAGGAACCGTTACCCACCGAGGTATGGACTTTGTCAAAGGGTGAAGCGGCATATTCCTGTTATCCTGGAATTGTCGAGGCTTGTGCTTCAGCCTCCATACGGGCGATTTCGTCGCGCAGGCGCGCGGCTTCTTCGTAATTTTCCTCCTGGATCATCTGTCTGAGCAGGACGCGTTTCTCCTGCATGTGCTTGCTGTAGCGGAGGCGCTCATCGTCACATTTAAAGATCTTGCCGCGGTGCACGGCGCCCAATTGGAGCCCTTCCAGCAGGGTATTGATCTCCCTGCCGAAGGTGGTGAAGCAGGTTGGACAGCCGGCCTCGGCGGATTCCAGCAATTGCGAGGCCATAGCGCCGCAGCCGGGGCACCTTGCCAGCTTGTTCTTTTCCGCGGACGCATCAGTCTTATCGGTGGCTGATTCGTGAAGGGTGGGGCTGGGCACGGAAAAGCTAAAGCCCGAAGGTGTTTCCTGGAGTGCTTTATAGCATTCCGGGCAAAGGTAATGTTGTATCGCTTTGCCATCGACCACCTCGGTGAATTTAATGGACGCCGGATTCTTTAAACAGGATTTGCATAACACACGTGTCACCTCATACCCTAGTATACCATGTGGCGCTGTCCTGTTTCAGGCGGCGTCTGTGCCCATTGGCGTCTTTACCTATGTAGCACTGAACAATGAGAAGGGTACTGTGTTGAAATTATGTGTCGCTTTGAAAAAGGTTCTGATCGTTTTGGTGGTGCTGTTGCTTGGGGCGGTGTTGCTGGCCGGCGCAGGGTGGCTGCTGCGTTACCGGATTCTTGCCGCGTATCTCGGCATCTCGCAGCCGGTGTACAGCGGGATGGTCGTGGAAAAGGACGTGATGGTTCCCATGCGCGACGGGGTGTTGCTTGCCACCGACATTTACCGGCCGGACGGGACCGGCCCGTTTCCCGCTGTCCTCATCAGGCTCCCGTACGACAAGAAGCCGTTGCGGGAAATCGCCGTCGGACGTTTTTCCTTTGCCCCGGGCATCCTCTTTGCCCAACGGGGCCTCGTCCTCATCGTGCAGGATGTACGAGGCCGGTACGCCTCCGAAGGAGATTTTTATGCCTTCAGTCATGAACGCCAGGACGGCGAGGACATGGTCCTCTGGCTCCGGGAACAGTCATGGTTCAACGGCGACCTGGGCGCGGTGGGGCCGTCTTATCTGGGCTACACGCAGTGGGCCCTCGCGCCGGCGGCAGGCGACACGCTGAAATGCATGGCGCCCATGGTCATCTCGGCCGACCTGCGCGACCTGTTCTATCGGGGCGGTACGGTCTGTCTGGACACGGGGGGCGGCTGGGCCGTGGGCGTCGGGGAACGGGAAGACGGCGACCATCCGAAAAAGGATTTTGACACGGGCATGTGGCACCTGCCGTTGATGGAAGCGGATGACATGACCGGCGCCGATGTGGACTTTTTCAATGACTGGCTCGCCCATCCACTGCGTGACGCGTATTGGGACGCTCTCAATCGGCGTCCGGAGATACCGAACATCACTGCGCCGGCCCTGCTCATAGGCGGCTGGTATGACATCGCGGCCGGAGGCACGCTGGAGGATTATCAGGCGCTACGTGCCTCCGCGGGCAGCGATGCCGCGCGGCGACCACACCTTCTCATGGGACCGTGGATGCACGGCAGCCAAGACTGTGACCGGGACTTCGGCAAGGAAGCCGGCATTCCTCTGCTGTTGCGAGAACTTTTCGACTGGAACGATTACTGGCTGCGGGGAAAAGGGACCCTGCCGGACAAGCCGGTACATATCTTTGTGATGGGGATCAACACTTGGCGGCGGGAGGAGGACTGGCCCCTGGCGCGGACCGTCTACATGCCGTATTATATCCGTAGTGACGGCAAGGCCAACACAGCTGCGGGCGACGGTACCCTGAGCGAAACCCCCGCTTCCGGAGAAGGAACGCCGGACACCTACGCCTATGATCCCGCCGATCCGGTGCCCTCCGTCGGCGGCTGTTTCATGGGTGACGGCATGGGCCCGCGGCGTCAGGAGAAGGTTGAGAGCCGGCAGGACGTGCTGGTCTACACCTCTGCGCCGCTGACCGAGGCCTTGGAGGTCACCGGCCCGATCCGTTTTGTGCTGTACGCTTCCACGTCCGGGGACGACACCGATTTCACCGCGAAGCTCTGCGATGTTGCCCCCGACGGTACCAGCCTCAACCTGGCGGAAGGTATTATCCGCGGCCGGTTCCGGGAAGACGGCGAAGACGCGCCCCTGGTCCCTGGCGAGGTCTACCGTTTCGAAATTGACCTGTGGGCGACCAGCAACGTATTCCTCGAAGGGCACCGCATCCGGGTACAGGTATCCAGCAGCAACTTTCCCCAATTCGACCGCAACCTGAATGTGTACGGCCCCTTCGCGCAACAAACCGAATTCAAAACCGCGGAACAGACCATCTACCACGACGCCGAACGGCCGTCCCATATCCTGCTGCCGGTCATACCGCAGTGATTAGTACCCTATCGGCTTGCAGCCGCTATAAAAATACGAAGTTGAATCGTCGTATAGCCGGTGCTTGGGAGTGCGCAAGCTATTTTTGCGTAGGACCGGTAGGACGCGTAGGACAGGATTGTGAGGTTTTCAAGTCCTATAAGTCCCACAAAAATAAGATACGCTATGAGGTCTTGTCTCTCGGCTGGTTTGCGCGAATCGCCCAAGCGCCTAAGATTCCGCTTCGCTGATTACCAGCACCTCGCCTGGGCGGGTATCGAGGGTGATGACACCGTTCTCCGCCGGCGTTGCCGGCTGGGGTTCGTCGCCCTGCTGCACCGTTGTCTGCTCCCAGGGGGACGCCATACGGAACGCGCCTCCGACAGTGTATAATACGCGGACCGGCAACAGACGGCCCTCTTCACAGCCGCCGCTCACGAGGAAACCGCCTTGGGCACGCAGTTGGTGAAAGCGGACCGGGCTGTCCAGCGGCCACGCGGGCAACACACGCACGATATCCCCAACGCTTTGCAGCAGCAGTTCAGACACGGCCTGGGCGGCGCCGAACTGTTCCGTGTAGTGACCGAAGGTATTGAAGTGATGGCCGAGGCGGTTCAGGGTCAGCGTCCCGTTGGGCCGCTGGCGGGCGATGATTTCGTCGCGCAGCCAGTCCGCAGATTTCGGCATGCCGAGCCGTGCGCGGGAAATGGCCAGCATAAAGGTGGCGTTATTGCCGTTCCATTCCAGGGCGTCCACGGTTCGCCTGAAAAGTTCCTGCTCTTCCTTGTCCGACCACCATGTTATCACGTCGCCGGGATAGACCGGCGTGGCGGGCACGGAAATGTTATATTCTGTGGGAGGTGCCCCGGCCACATCCACCACCACGGGCGTTTCCCCGCCGGTAGTAGGATACAACGGCAGCAACAGTAACGCGTCCCGCCATTGCTGCACGAGGTCGGCGTCGCACTCCAAGATGCCGGCGGCTTCGATGGCTGCCTCCAGTGCATAGCGTACCATGGCAATGTCGAAGGCGCAGTCATAGTTGCGATCTAGTTGCTCGGTCCAGCCCCAGTGTTCCGGGCTCACGGAAGGACCAAGCCGCACCACCCCGTCCTTTCGGTCGCAGGTCTGGATGAAAGCGGCATAAAACCGGGCCACTTCGCGCAGGGGCGGGTAGGTGGTCTCGCGCAGCAGTTCGGGATCGGGTGCGTATTTATACCGCCACCACAGCGGCTGCACCGCGAATCCCGCCACGCCAAGCGTCAGCCCCCACACATGATGGATATACTGCCGCCCGTTGACGCTCTTGCAGGACTCCGGGTCCTGTGGTTCGTAGGCGAACAGCACGTGCGGATAAAAAGCGCCTTCGCAGTCATACACCTGGCGGGCCAGCCATCGGCCCCGGGGGAGGTATTCGAGCATAAGCCGATCATAGGGCTCCGCGAGGTCGCAGTGATTGGTGATATAAGCGCTCCAGAAGGTCTGCTGCAGGTTGTAGTTGAGATGGTAATCGCCGTGCCAGGCAGGCGTAGCATTAATCAGCCCCGCGAACAGCCCCGCCGACACCACGCCCGGCTTGCTGACGCAACGTAAAAAGTAGAGCGACCGATACCAGTTCTGTTCGAGGGTCGTGTCCGGCATGGAAATGCCGCTGGCCGACCAGAAATCGCGCCAGGCAGCCTCATGATTTTTGATCAGGGAGGCCCGCTCTTCCGCCAGGGTCGCTGTCGCCAGATTAACGGCCTCCTCCCGGGGCGTGTCGCTTTCAAGGGAGGTGACAATGCTCACCGCAGTCGCGCCTTCCCCGCGCGCCAGCGCCACGGCGTAGCGCATGCCGGGCCAGTCGAGATCGCCCTTGACCTCTTGCATAATCCATGATACCTCCGCACCGTCCTGAAGGTCTGGGGGCGGAAGGAAGTCCGACGTCACCGCGCGCAAACGGGCAGATGCGGCGGTTTCAATCAGAAAAACATTTTTATCGGCAAGGGCGCGTATTACGGTCCCATCGCTCTTGCCAGGCACCGATTCAATTTCCGCCACGGCCTTCTCCAGCGAGAGATGGCTTGGCATGGGCACCGAAGGCGGCAAGCCCAGCGTGAGGGATACCTCCGGACCATTACCCGTAAAAGCGACTTTTTCGAATACATTGGCAGCAAGGGCACCATCCTTAGTCCACGTGTAAAAAATGATGGCTGTAAAGGCTTTATCCTTTGGAAGATCAAAGGAAACATCCTCGACTGTCCGGGGCGTGTCAAGCCACCCGCTGCTAAAACACGGTCGGTTGTTTTCGTCCATTAGGTCTACAAAAAAACGCGCATTCGCCGTTCCCCGGACGCGAAGCATTATCTCGACGTAGTCCGCCTCCAAAGGGAGCTCCAAGGCACACCGGAATCCGTTGGAAGATCCTGCCTTCCCCTCAATTCGCATGATACCCTTCGTCCCGTCTTGCACAAATTCATTCAGCGTTCCCTCTGCGCGCACAACCTCCCACTGCGCCGGTTCCTTTTGATCACCGGCTTCATGAATACCGCTCTGCAGCACCACTTCCGCACACTGAAGGGGACACGGGAAAGGATGGGCATGATACGAATCCTGACCGTCATAAGCCTCTCCGTCGGGCAGAATCCAGTTGGCGTCGCCCCCCTTCGGCCAACCCCCGGCCGCCAGCGCTTTCAACCGCTGTAAGGTAGGCAGCGGCGGATCCTTTTCCGTGAGCAGCCGTGCGTCCCACACATCGTTCTTGGTCAGGGAAATCACCACGTTCCCGTCCCGCGAGTATACCAGGGCGTTGATATCGCCGTTGCCCAGGATTAAGGCATTTTCGAGTACATTGTTAAGCCGCTCTTGCTGGATATCAGCACGGTTTAACGACGCTAAAAAGGGGATAGCGTTGCTGTCTGTTTCAGCGGCCAACAGACTCACAACAACCATGACCGTACAAAGCATGACATGCCCTCCCTAAATGTGGAAATTTTGTTCAGCAACATAATATACCCCGCATAATCGGCTTTCAAAAAAACACAGGAAACATGGTGACTAAATACAAGAGGTGTCATGAACAACCGTCGTTTCTTATCGTTCATAGACAGAGCAAAATGGGGCAGTCTTGTCGCGGGGTTAAGCCAATTTTAAATTACGAACGATGCTGCACGCGTATATGCTATTTCACGGGTTACTTTCCGCCAGCGTCTTTACCCGATCTTGATAATGCGCCCTTTAATTTCCAGGTAGCGTCCAGCGCCGTAGCAGATTCCAAGCACCGTCATGAAGAGGCCGACAGCAGGCAAGATGCCCAGCGAGTCGGGAATGAGAAGTTCTGCCACAAGCACCAGGATGGCCTGAAGCAGATAGAGTACCAGCGGATTTTTGCCCATAGGGGTCAGCAAGGGCAGTTGGGCGCCCCAAACCTCGCATATCCAATAGAAAATCAGAATACAGAAGAAAGACAGTCCTGCTGCGTAAAGAGGGTATGGCGCCGTCATGGCGTATGGGGAAAAGTGCCAGACAGGTTTGAGGCCAGGCCAGCCCACGCGCACCAGCCAGCCCGCCAGTGAAAGCGTTATGGCGGCTGTGAACAGGCGCGTGGTTATCGCGTTCCTGGAACGGTTGCGCGTCCAGTCATCCGCCGCAGAACCCAGGAACAGAATAAAAACCCAACTCAAAGGGCCTAACGGTCCACCGTTGATGCTGTTATCAACCACCCATTCCCCGTAACCGGTCAGAGAGAAAAGGGCCTGGTAGAGCGCCAGGAACCCGCAACCGGCGGCGATACGCACGGCAGTGGAACGATGCATGAACGGCAGTGCAAGGATTCCGGAGATGCCGATGTCCATGAGGGCGTCCCAAATGGACACCATCAAGTTGAATCCCCCGTAGAGCAGGCCCAATCCACAAATAATGAGATATCTGCGCGCGGCCCGTTTCCGGGCCTGAGTTAGGCCATTAAAACCCACCGTTTTTTGAAAAGATCCGCGAAAGCCCATACCCACAATAAAAACAAACAGGGGGGCTATATGATCAGCATAGGAAAATCCTTCATGATGGTGCGTGAACATCCAGGGTATGCCGTTGAACAGGCCCAGCACGTTGACCAGGATCATTCCGAAAATGGCATACCCGCGCACCTGATCCAGATAGGCCAGCCTTTGGGATTGCATATTGCGGAATAGTCTCCGAGCAAAGATAACAGATTTTAGATTCCCGTCGGAGACGGGTTCAAGGGGTTTCGCGCGGGACGGCGGGCAGGATGTCCAACTTGTCGCGCAGGTCTTTGATCCAAAGCGTATACCCGGCCGTGTTCAGATGAACACCGTCGCCGGTATGGTAGGCGGGATCCAGATTGCCGGTATCATCAACAAGTGAGGGTGTAGAATCCAAAAAGATACACCGGCCCTCGCCGGCGCACAGGGCCTCAAGTCCCCGGTTCAATTCCCGTATCCGTTCGTTTCGTGGCTCCTCTTCTGGCTTGTTCCTGTCATCGAGGGGAAGGACGGCGCTGAAAAGCAACGGGACATCAGGCGGTACTGCCGCCATGATTTTTTTGTAGTTCTCAAGAATGGCGTTGTTGTCGCGGCGGCGAAGATCGTTCACGCCGATGGCAATGACCACGGCGGCCGCACGTTCCATGGATTTATAAACGGGAAGCCGTTCCAGCACCCCGAGGGTAGTGTCGCTGCCGATACCGTAATTTACGGCCAGGCCATGGACCGCGACCACGCAGAGCCCCTGGGTGATGCTGTCGCCGATGAAAAGCACCGCACCCTCAGGCACGCTACCGTCCATATAGGTGTGATAGACCATCATGCGCTTGTAGTGTTCCGTGATGTCCGATTCAGCGTCTTGGGCAAAGGACAGTACGCCCGGGAGAACGGTTACAAGAAGAATCAGCAAAAAACGGGCTAAAAAAACTTTTTTCATGGGATAATTCCAGTCTTTCAGGGGTTATTTTTTGCGAACGTTCAGGGATTCTATTCCTTCAAGCCTTGACGCTTAACCGGACGGTCAGTCCCGGTGGCGGTGCTTCACTACCCCGGGTACCACCAGAACCGCGCAGGGTGCTTTTCGCACCACCTTCTCCGCCACATTTCCGAAGAGCACGTTTTCAAGGGCGCTACGCCCGTGCCGGCCGATGACAATCAGGTCTATCTGTTCCTTTTGCGCGAATTCCAGTATTTTTACATAGTCCCGGCCGATACGCATCTCCACCTTGAACTGCACCGTGTCGGGAATACGGGGCAGATAGATTTCTGCAATGCGCTGGTCGATGTCCTGTTTGGCCTTATTGTCCACCCCCTCCACCTCGTAAATGTAGGTTTTCCAGAACTGGGCTTCCGGTTCCGGAATCACGTGAAAGAGGTAGAGGATGGCGTTGGGCCGGCGAATGGCCGCGTCCAGGGCATAGGTGAAGGCAAAATCGGCGTTCTCCGAAAAATCGGTACAAAACAGAATGCGTTGGTAAGGACTCTCGGGGAATTCGCATGTGTTCATGGCGGAACAGGCCTCCTTGTAAGCGGGCTGCTTGCAGCCTATAGAACCAGGTTGGGCAGGAACAACGAGATCTGCGGAAAAGCGACGAGCAGAATAGCCGCTATAATTAAAGCGATAAGAAAGGGTATCGCGCCCCTGAACACCGTGGTCAGGGGAATGTCGCGCTCCATGCCCGCGACTACGTATACGTTGACTCCGACCGGCGGCGAGATGACGCCCATCTGGGTAACCACCACAATGATGACCCCGAACCAGATGGCATCATAGCCCAGGTCCATTACCACGGGATGAAATATCGGGACGGTGAGCAGCACCAGCGCCAGGGCATCCACGAAACACCCGGCGATGAGATAAAAAATGATAATGAAAAAGATGATCAGCCAGCCGGGAAGCGGCAGGCCGCCCAGCCACGTGGCCAGTTCAAAGGGAATTCGCGTTATAGCCAGGAAGCGTCCGAACATGACCGCCCCAGCCACAATGACCATCACCATGCATGAGGTGCGCAGGGTTTCGAGGAGAGCCCGATGCAATATCTTCCACGTTAGTTGTCGTTTTATCAGGGCAATGATCAGGCTGCCCGCCGCCCCGACCGCAGCCGCCTCCGTTGCCGTGAAAAAACCGCCGAACATGCCACCAATGACTACAATGAACAGGGCCAGGGTTTCCGAGACCCCCGTTAGAGACACGATTTTTTCGCGCAGCGTGGTGCGGGGACCCGTTGGACCGAGTTCAGGGCGCAGCTTGCATTCAACATAGATGGTGATGCAGAAGAGGGTCGCGATAAGCAGGCCCGGCAGGACGCCCGCAATAAACAACTTCCCGATGGAACCTTCCGTGATGATGGCGTAAACGATGAACACCACACTGGGCGGAATCAACATGCCCAGACTGCCGCCCGCCGCCACGGCGCCCGCGCCGAGTTCCATACTGTACTTGTAGCGGCGCATTTCCGGAAGGGCCACGGAAGCCATGGTTGCCGCAGTTGCCGGGCCGGAGCCGCATATGGCGCCGAAGGCGGTGCATGCCCCTACCGTGGCCATGGCCAATCCGCCCGGAAGATGTCCCAGCCATTGATAAGCTGCATGGAACAGCCGCTTGCTGATACCCACATGAAAGCAAATCTGGCCCATGAATACGAAGAGGGGGATTACGGTCAGGCTGTAGGAGGAAAACGTTTCAAAAAGGTCCGCCGTGACCATACTGAGCGCGGCGTTCGGATTCACGAGATAGGCGAAGCCGACGACGCCCACCAAGGCCATGGAAAAGGCGACCGGCATGCTGGCCGCGAGGAGGATCACCAGCGCGAGGCATCCGACTATACCGACCTGGATGGGCGTCATGGCTTGATCATCTCCCGGCCGGGGTGCAGCAGGTTGTACAATACGACAAGGGTAGTGAGGAAGCAGGCCGCGGCAATCACGTAGGACATCCAGAACAGGGGGAGTCCGAGGGTCAGCGAGACTTCGTTTGCGGCCTTCAGGGAAAGGCCGTGTTGTACGCACTGCCAGGAAAAGGTGCTGAAAAGCACCATAACAATAAGCCTGGAAACCGTATCCACAAGAACCCTGCCGACACGATGCAGCTTATGAAAAAAATACTCAACGGCCACGTGCCCTTTGACCGCTGTTGTGTAGGGAAGCGCCCCGGCAATGGCGATGGTTCCCAGGAACCGGACAATATCGTAGGTGCCAGCAAAGGGATAACCGAAAAACCGGACAAGAATGTCCACGCAGATAAGGGTAACCATCGCCAGCGTGGCCAACCCGGCGACCGCCGCGAAGGCCATGACCGCGAAACGCAGCAACGTCCAGAGCAGCCCGACGCACCGTGAAATCCGGTTTATGAACGGGTGGGTACTTATTGATGTCATCAGGAAGCGTTCGCCGCGATACCCGCCTGCAGGTCTGCCAGGAACTCCGCGCCAGGCAGTCCCTTTGCCGTGCAGCCGGCAACGTACTCGTCGAGAATCGGTTTGACTGCCTGGACCCAGCGCGCCTGTTCTTCTTCCGGTAACGCGATTTCCTCACGGCTCAGGCTTCGAATGAACTCCTGGCCTTCGGCGTCCGCCTGGTCCCACGCGGTGCCGTGACGGTCCACCCATTCATCACTGACTTCGTTGAAGACCGCCTGGATGTCAGCGGGCAGGCTGTCCCATTTCGCCTTGTTCATGGTCACGAACATGGCGGTCGTATACCCGATGGCGGAACTGTCCGTAATATAGGAAACCACCTCGCCCTGTTTCCAGCCCTTCAGGGTCTCCACCGGGCACAGGGTCGCTTCCACCACGCCTTTCTGAAGGGCTTCGTAGGTTTCCGGCTGACTCATGCCGATGGGCGTTGCGCCCAGGTTGTTGATAATTTTGGCGGAAAGTCCGGTGCCGCGCACCTTGAGACCGGCCATGTCCTCGAGCGTATGCACCGGCTTCTTGCTTGCCAGGATGCCGGGGCCGTGGGCGTGCAGGTAGAGCACGTGCGTATCCGCGATTTCGGCGGGCGCATACTTGCGGGTAAGGTCCGTGGCCAGGCGCGTGGCAACCTTTCCGTTGGGATAGCCGAGCGGCAGGTCCAGGCCTTCCAGCAGGGGGAAACGTCCCCGCGTGTAAGCCAGGCAACTCATGCCCAAATCTGAAATGCCAGATACCACCCCCTCATAAACCTGGGGAGCCTGGGTCAGCGAACCGCCCGGGTAGATGGTAATTTTGACCCGGCCGTTGGTACGTTTTTCCATTTCCTGTGCCCAGGCTTCCGCTTCTTTGCATTGGAGGTGTGTAGGCGGGAAGAAAACGCTGTAGGAAAGTTCGATGGGTTTTGCCGGCGGCGCGGACGGCGCAGGGGGTGTTTCAGTCGTGGCGGTCGTATCGGGCGCGCTCGGGGGAGTCGCCTGCGGTGCGGGAGCAGGTTTGCTGCAGGCCGATGCCAGAACCAGTATTAGTATCGCAGCTGTGAGTGCGCCAAGGCGCCAAGGGGTGTTCTTGTGGGACATGACAACTCCTTCCGTGTTGAAACCGTGGAAATTACTGTCCGTACGACACATGCTTTTACATGTGTTTTTTAGTATAGCGAATGAAGCGTTATGGGCGCAATAAGTCATTCTTTTTTAAGTCATTCTTTCTTACCCCAGGCAGAATCCCTATTACCCTGCGCATTTTGTTTTCAGCGGAACAATGGACTATATTTACATTTAGCAAGAGGGCGTACTTCGAGAGTGCTACAGCGTTGAGAAAAATAAGGGCGCAGTTATGGTCAGCGAAAATAGAGACAAGAGCCATGGGAATCCTGGGAGCCATGGGAATCAGGAGAATCAGAAGAACCTCGACAATCATTCATCCCATTCGTCCCATTCTTCCCATAACTCCTACTCTTCCCATAACCTCCCAATCGACCAACCCCTCCTCCTTCCCCGCGGCGATTACCGTACGCTCCATTCGTTCCAGAAGGCCGAGGTGATCCACGACATCACTTTTCGCTTTGCCCATAAGTTTCTCACCAAAGGTGATCGCACCGTTGACCAGATGATTCAGGCGGCACGGTCAGGCAAAAAGAACCTGTTGGAAGGCAGCAAGGCGGCGATTACCTCAAAGGAAACCGAGATCAAACTTACCAACGTCGCCCGTGCCAGTCTGGAGGAAGTGCTGGACGACTAGCTGGATTATCTTCGTTCTCGCGACTTGCCCCTGTGGGATAAAAATTCAAAAGAGGCCCAGTATGTCCGCAACCTGGGCCGGCAGACGCCTCAAACCTACGCGCTGTATCGGGAATTTGTGGAGACCCGTCCCGCTGCTGTGGTTGCCAACAT
>JAAYBJ010000342.1 GCA_012730105.1 Candidatus Hydrogenedentota bacterium | reverse complement strand
AGCGTGGACGACATCCGGCCGCTGGCTTGGTTGCGCGCCGTGAACCTGCTGGGTTATCGGCCAAAGCCGGCGGAGTGGAGGGCAATTTCCTTCGCCTTTCGCACGGAAATCGTCTACAGCAACCCGGAGCGCGTATATGCCCAGCGCTTCCGCAAGAAGAACAGCGAGAAGATGTCGGAGTTCATCAGAATCATTTATGCCGAGTGTTTTGAGAACAGCAGCGGGCCGGCGTGAGGAGAATTTAATGGCAAAGCGGCTGATGGTCCTGCTCCTGGGCGTCCTCCTGCTCGCCCCGCTCGCCGGGGCAGTGGGTCAGGCGCCCAAGGCAACGCCTGTTCCAAGAGAAAAGTTTGTAAGTTACCAATATTCTCTGGATATGTTTGGCATGGGCTGGTGGAAGGATGAGGTCAGGTACAGCAAGGCGTATGTGATGCTGGATACCATCGACCGCAGCGGACGCAGCGGATTGGTCTGGCTCTTCATCGATGACATCGCCTGGACCACCGGCATGGAGGTGTTCTTTGACCGGTCGCTGCTGGACGCGGGCGTGAAGGTTGGGGACATTGTCCTCATGTACTGCGAGGGAATCGAGCCCTATCAGCGCTGGGGGCGCGAGAACGGCAGGAGCATCATCCTGGAGACCTGGAACAGGGCACGCTGCCATGACTATGAAATCCTGTCGAAGGCAGAGCAGGATAAAATCATGAAAGCTGTCAAGGACTATGTCTACTGAGCTGGAGGATTCATGAAAAACAAAAAAGCGATATTACTCATTCCGCTGATCCTGGCCATCGCGATGACTGCCTTCGCAGCCGGCAGCAAAATCACGCTGGACAGCGCCAAGCCGATGTACGACCAGATTGTCTCCTTCAAGGCCTGGTATTTTTCCCTAGGTTTGGTCGACCAGGCGCAATGGGATATGGCTTTTGATGACCTGACTGACCCGGAAAACATGCAGAGCGACGAGGAGAGCCCGTCCTACCTGTTTTTTAATGCTCAGCGCAACCCTGGCAAAGGTTTGGTCGTCTACTATCTGCCCAATGGTAAGGTATATCACACGGACGCTGCCTGCCAGTACATCCGCACCAAGGACAACGTACAATTGGTGGCGCTGCGGGAACTGCCTGAGGACATCACCATCTGTAAGCGATGCGACGGCGACTAGCGGCTCCCCTGGCCCTGGCGCTGGTATGTCTGGCATTGGTTGCGGTCGCAGAGCAGGAAATCTACATCACCATGCCGGACCTGGAGCATCTCACCAGGGCGGTCTGCGAGCACGTTGTGGACGGCGACACCGCCTGGTTCAAGGTGGTCGAAAACGGGGTTGAAGTGTCGCACAAGGTCCGCTTCCTCGGCATTGACACGCCGGAGACGGTCCATCCGGACATGGAGGCACAGCCGGGCGGGAAGGAAGCCTCCGACTATGTGAGGGAAGCCCTGGAAGGGGAAACCGTCTGGCTGGAGTACGACATCGAAAAGCTCGACAAGTATGACCGCCAGTTGTGTCACATCTGGCTGAAGGACGGGACAATGTTCAACCTCTCCCTTGTCCGGAAGGGATTCGCGGTCGTGCTGGTCGTCTACCCCAACATCCGCTACCACAAGTTTTTCCTGGCGGCGCAGGACGCGGCGGCATCGGAAAAGATAGGGGTATGGGGCGATAACCACGGAGGAGGGAATTAGTGAAAAGGGTTTTGGCGACACTGCTTCTCCTGACCATCGTTTCGACAGCCTCACCCGTTGTCGGGGAAACAGAACCAAACCGCCCCGGAACAAGGGAGTTCCCGATAGATGTGTCTGTCATGGAGCCAATCACCGTGGTTTGGCAGGACGCAGCCGGGGGCATTGAGGCCGAGATTACGTTCAAATCAATTGAAGACCTTTCCTTTCCGGAGGCGTACGAGAAAATAGACGAACTATCCTACATAGAAGCAAGGGGACCGCTCTACTTTTGCTTTGAAATCCTTGTCCAGGCCGATAAGGTTGACGGCGGGAATGTCGCAGTCCTTACGTCAGACCAATTCAAGGCCTTCAACATGGACTTCATTCAATCGGAGATTCTGACCGTTCTCGAGGAAGTGGAGCTGCTTGAAGGGACCGGTGCGCACTTTTATGTCGGGTTCAGAACGCTGGGGTCGTTCCCGGGATACATCGTGTTCAACAACGAACTTTGGTTCGATGTCAGATACGCGAAGATTGCGGAGTAGGCGCCATGCAGAAGAAGAAGGACGCCCGCCACGCATCCGGTCTGGTCCAGCTCCATGTCCGGTATACTGACGCCATTTCGGGACAGAAAAAGTCGAAGTCCATCTATGGCAAAACACTCGCCGAAGCCCAAAAGAAAAAAACCGCCTTCCTCCGGGAAATTGAGGAGGGGCGGAGGGTGACGGAGCAGGGGAAGACGGTGGGGGCCTGGGCAGAGGACTGGCTCAATATTTACAAGCGCCCCAAGGTCAAGAGAAGCACGCTGAGGGGCTACGAGAACGAAATCAAGCACATCATAGCGGCCTTCGGCTATAAGTCCATCAAGTCGGTCTCCCCGATGGACATCGTGGCGCTCATGAACTCCCGAATTGGGCTTTCCCAGTCGGCCATCGACAAAACCTTCATCACCGTCAACGCAATCTTCGAGGCGGCCCTCAACAACCGCTTCATCGCGTTCAACCCCTGCAAAGGGGTCGACATCCCCAAGGGGCCGGAGGGCAGCCACCGCGTCCTCGACCACTGGGAGGTTGACCTCATCGGGAGAGTCGCAAAGACCCACCGCTTTGGGGCGGGGGTCATGCTCATGCTGTGGGGCGGCCTCCGGCGGGGGGAAGCGTGCGCCTTAACCTCCTCGGATCTTGTCGGGGACGAAATCCATGTCAATAAATCCATTGAGTGGGGGAGGAACCAGGGAGCAGTCGGCACCGCCAAGACAGAGGCGGGGGAGAGGAGCATCCCCGTCTGGCCGCAGCTGAAGCCATTCCTCGGGGCTCCCGGGCACTTCATTTCCACGTCAAAAGGGGAGGCTCCCGTCTCCCTGTCTGCGTTCAAAAGAGGCCTGGACAGCTTTATCTATGCCTGTAAGGTGGAGCTGAACGGGTGCCGGAAGCGCTGGGCGCCGGAGGGACACGCCTGGAAGGAGTTCTCCTTCACCCCGCACGACCTCAGGCACACCTGGTTCACCATGCTCTATGATGCCGGGGTCGACGTAAAGGTCGCCGCTTCCTGGGGCGGGCACGCGGACATCAACGTCACGATGCGCATCTACCAGCACATCCGAAAAGAAAGGAAGCTCAGGGAAGCGAAGCAGGCCATCAAGCGCTCTGGTCGTAAATCTGGTCGTACAGGTAAAACATACCGCCTGAAAGACATTGATAAATAAGGGTTTTCAAAACGATCGATAACTACACTACGAATCAAAAGGCCGCAGGTTCGAATCCTGCAGGGCGCGCCACCAGAGAACCCCGCATTCCCAAGGGATGCGGGGTTTTTGTGTATGGCATGATATCAGTGGTTTTCAGTATTTGAGTACTGT
>JAAYBJ010000341.1 GCA_012730105.1 Candidatus Hydrogenedentota bacterium | reverse complement strand
TGGCGCGTATGCGTGCGAACTCGGACCGGCTCGTCCTGGCAATGGCGGCCAGTATGTTTACCGCTTCGGTCATTGACAGTGCGGAGGCGTTTTCGGCCTTTTGGCGCATGGCCTTTATTTTGGCTGCAATTTTAGGATTTCTTAACAGGCGGGAACCCGTGACGTGTGCGCCACGTTCCGCATACCCGGCCTTTATGGCTGCGTGCTGGATATGGCCATTCTCCATGTAGGCTGTGACGAAGGCGGCCTGTTTTGCGGTAAGGTCATTCATGGGCGTGCTCCCTTCGTTCACGCTGCAGGGCGGTGACTTCATCGGCACCGCCCGCGCCGATATGCTCGATGGCGGCGCGCGCCTTACGTTCCAGTAGTCTTTCGCTTAGTGTCATAGTTGCTCCCCCTTGCGGCGGTGCCGCAGTTAAGGTTTATACACAAACTCAAAAGTTTTCAAATGCTTCATGAGTGCTGTCTCGACAGCCGCTTCCTCTTCCCTGATTTCATTAATAACTTGCAGATCCACATAATGCTTTAACGCATCCTTTATAAGGCTGCCTGCCGTTTCGTCATTCAGTGCTTCCCATTGATAATTACCAGGATGCTCGAAATCTTCGGGAATGCCATACCGTTTACCATCACCAGGATTTAACCCAATTCTGTCTACATGTAATTCAACATCTCCCCAGGTGTAAATGTCCCCGATACTAGTTTCTGCTATGAGGTGTCCAGCCCTGTCGTCATCACCAAAATACAGGATTGTAACCGGCAGATCATAAACCTTCCGGGCGTATTCACTTATCTGTCGGGCGGCCTCGTTTTTATAGTAAATACTCGGCATGCCCTGAAATGGTCGCAGTGTAATATCAATGCCGCTTGTATGATGTCGGAATTGCGATACCATCGCGGCCGCCTCAAACCATATTTCCACATAACGTTGCTGCCAGAACCAATGATCAAGTTTACAGCGGACGCCATGTTTTTTGAAGTCCTCTGCCCATGCACTACCGTCACGGTCCCCGCGTTCGTGCGGGTAGATTGTTCTTGTATCGTCTACCAGGGTATCTCGGCGCCATGGTCCGTATTCATTTTTTCTGGCTCGGCTCATGATGCTTAGAAAAGTGTTGTAATCTTTTTTGGTGCGATAGATTCCATCCTGTAACAGTCGATAAAACAGCCATCGTGCGCTTACCTGGTATGGAACAGAAGAAACATGCTCCCATGCCCGGTCTAAAATCTTGACTGTTTCAACTTGCGGATTATAAGACTTGTCTGGTTTTTGTCGGCATGCCAACGAAATACCCATACTCATGATTTCCCCTCCACCTTCGACCACCACATCGCCCATAGGCTTTGACTGTTTCGCGGCGGCGGTGTGGGCAAGTCTCCCGAAAATGCGGGGAACCAGTGCTGTACCATTTCCCGCCATTGCGCCACGTCTGTTAATGTCTGTTCCATAATCATTTCCTTTCCCTTTAGTGACACACACACCGGCGCCCGTCAGGGTGCTCCGTGGGTGTCCTGCGTTTCATGCGTATCAATGTGTTTCTTGTGTCTCAATGTGTATCCTGTGTTTCTGTGTATCCTGTGTACGCGTTTTGAATATGTACTCTTGGGCGTCATACCCCGCGCGCTCGTTCGCCTTTTCAAAGAAGCCACGCGCACATAACATCCGCAGTAATGCGGCGGCGCGGCCCTTGTCGGTGTTCAACAAACGCGCGGCATCGCGGCAAGATAGGAAAAACACTTTTTGGCCGTTGTCAGACAAGTGGCGGGCGATCTCGTACAACGTGGTACAGTCGGCGTGTATGCGCCTGGTAGGCCATTTCTTACCTGGAAGCAATGTCCCCTCTGTCAGACACGCCTTTTCATAAGCAACGTCTAACGCGCTAGGTCCGCAGTGGCTGACCTTATCCATTGAGAGGGCGACCATGTCGGTGAAGTTTTCCACGTTGTCTATGTCGCGTTCTTCACAAAATTGCTGTATGAATGCCGGAACACTGCCCACATTGTAATCCGTACTATAACGCGCGTTAGTGCGGCGTATGGCCCTGGCAAACAGAAACGGTAATTGCCATTGCCGCTCAGGGTCGTCGTGTATCTCCTCGATAAACTCATGCAGGGTTTCGCCGATTTGTTGCAGTTTTGCTTCACAGTCCATTTCTGGTATAGTTGCGGTGTTGGTCTTGTCGCCCGGTGCCCGCCGGGCTTTTTTTGTTTCCATCGTGCCTCCCCCTTATTCCGCGCTCATACAGCCGCGGGCCTTCAGGCGGGCTTCAGCGGCGGCGATCGCCTTCTCTCGCTGTGCGGCGGTGCGGGGTTTGGCTTTGCGCGGGGCGGGCGGTGTGGGCGGTGTGGGCTCTTCAGCCCATGCCTGGGCAAGTTCAGCGGCGAACCGCTCCAGGGCTTCTTCGGAAATTGCGATCCGGCGGCCGAAACGCGCGTGCTCCAGTTTTACCCCCCGGCATCCTCTCGTGCACCAGCGCCAAATTGTGGCGGCGCCAACGGGCCTCCCGTTCGTGGTGGGTACTTTCCTCGCTGTTTCTGAAATCGTCATCCAGGTCATAAAAAGAGACTCCAATCATGTTCAACGTGTCACCACGTTGCCATAACTGGAGTCCCGGCTTAACGGCTTTCAGTCGATACGCTAATGAACAAAAAACTCTACTGGCAATGGAATCTTACACAGTTTGTTTTCGATGAATCTGGCAAGTTCAGGATCCCTGTTTTTGGTAAAAAGCATTACTGCCTGTTTCTGAATTGCATACGCGATTTCATCAGCAGCCCTTTGTGCTTTATCTGTGCCCCTGGCTCGCCCTGCTATACTTTTCAGACGGTTTACTTCTTTTTTGGGCAACGTTTCCCATACCTTGGCTGCCATTGCCTGAACGATAATAAGATCATCTCTTGTGGGCTGTGCCCCTATGTTTGCAACGCTCTCACTCATGCCCTTATCATACCGCGTTACACGATTTCAAATCAAGTCACTTTAATTCAAAAAGGGCGCCGCCATCCAGAAAGACAACGGCGCGGTGATTCAACACTTTAGCCGATCTCCCCCATGATCTTTACAGATACTTGCTCATCCACTTCGGCATAGACCTCGGTTATTTTTAGGGTGGAATGGCCCAGGATCGCCCGTGCCGCTTCGGCGCCATACGTCGCCCTTAATTCCGTTGCTGCAAGGTGTCGCAGTTGATGCGGGTGCCAGTGGGCGACCTTCGCCTCTACGCATGCACGCGCAATACAGCGGGCGTATGCTTTGGCATCGTAATGATCGCCCACAACATGATCTGTTTTGCGCGGGTTCGGTTTCTGATTCGGGCGCCGTCCCTTGCCGGGTGGCGTTGCCGCCTTGCGTTCCTCGAAATGGTCCCAAGGGGAAAACAGATATTCGTCTGCCTTGCGTTTCAGGACGAAAGGTTTCAGTATGGCCTGGGCCTTCGGTCCGAAACACAAGGTTCGTGTTTTCCCATGGTGTGCTGTCTTGTGCTGCTCAAGGCGGGCGATCCAGACATCACCACTCCGGTCTATGTCCTGGGGCTTCAGGTTCAATATCTCACTCGATCGCGCCCCGGTCAGGCGTTGCAGTTGCACGGCAGCACGGACGGACGGCGTCAGGAATGGCAAGGTTGCCTCCACGACCTTGACGGCGACAGGATGCACCACGCGCGGCGGTTTGCATCTGGACTTTCCGCGCTGCAGCGGTTTCAGTGCCTGGACGCGGTAATGCACCTCGCCCGGTATCAGTTCATTTTCGGCGCCGTATCGAAACACGGACTTCAGGACGGCCACACGTTCATTGATGGTTTTCAAGGATAGTCCCTTGTCAATCATGAATTCCCGTATCGCCCTCAGTGACACGGGCCCGAATTCGCAGGCAGCCACACGGCTATACATATCGGTCAGCGGGGTAATGCTCAGTCGTACCCGTTCACGCACTCCAGGGCTATCTGGATATTCGCGCTCAATATGGGCGGTGTACATGTCTGCAAGTTCGCCCACGGTGATCTCGTGCTGTGCTACGGGCATGACGCGGCCGCGGGCCATCCATGCGGCGACCTCCCTGTTATAGTGTTCCTCGGCCTCTACCGTGCCCCAGGCGCCGCAATGCACACGGATACCGCTTAACATCACGTACCCTGTGTCTTGACCTTGTGCGCGTTTCTGACGGCGCATGCTTGGAAGTTTAACTTTCGGCATGATGGCGCCTTCCGTGGAATACTTCAAGTTGACTCATGGCGTAGGCGGGCATCATAGCGCGCGCCACGGCTTCCAGGCTTGCGCGGCCGTTGGCTGTCAATGCCACTTGTGAAGCGATATCACGCACTACTCCAGGGTATCCCGTGGCGGCCGCCTTGCGGACCTTCGCCCGAAGTCCTTTGTTATGCCTGCCTGGAAATTCTTCACGGATGGACTTTTCAATGATGGATGTAACGGCGCCATCATCAGCGTTAATTGTGGCGGTGGTGTCGGATACGCGCTTAAAGTCCCATACATCGGCGCCCCAGACATGGGCGGCATCCTGCCAGGCTTGCGCGGGTGTGGTGGCAGATACTTCGGTATCAGCATCGGTTTCCTGCTCATACCATCGGTAACGGCCGTCCCGATCGTGGCGTAGTTCTAAGGCGATTCTACGCGGGGTGGTGGTGCTTTTCCGGGTAACTTTTCTGTTCATCGCAACGTCTCCCTTTTTTGCCAACCCTACCAATGTTAGGGTTGCGGTTAAGGTTACGCCGCGCGGGTTACACCCGGTAAACATCAGTTTTACCCAATGTTTTCAGCATTATTTGAATGGTGGGCGATGCGGGGCTCGAACCTGCGACCTCCACGATGTCAACGTGGCACTCTAACCAGCTGAGCTAATCGCCCACGACAAGGAAATCATAGCAGATCAGGCGGTCGCCAGTCAAAGCGACACAGGCGGATTGGTGAGGATTTTCCTGCGCCTAAACGAGATGTATCAGTGTCAACGCCTCGTAAACCGCCGCGATCGCCAGGAGGATTCCGGTAAAGACCATGGCGGAAAGCAGCATGAGCAGGCCTTGTTTCAGGGCTTTTAGAAAAGACCGGTTGCGGATGCCGGAAACGAGCATGACCGGCCACGCGGTGATGGCGAAGCAGGCGAGTATGTAGGCTTCCAGTTCGGTGGCCATGGTAATCGAATGCATCACAAGCATGTCGGAGGAACCCACCCACAAGGGCGACATGGCGCCGCCGACCAGCAGAAAACTGAGCAGGTTTTTGATCAACCCCAGGGGAATGGGAAAGAGGGAAATGGAAAAGGTCAACAGGAGGGTCTGTTCAATGTAGTTGTTGTAAAAGGTCATCCAGGCGGCATAGCTGATACGCCTGGAATCGTACGCGAAGCCGACATGCCCCAGGCCACCCACTTCAAAAACCGCCTCGATATATTGTTTCGTCCGGTAGGCCAGTAAGGGGTTGTACATGACCGCCCACATGATCAGAAAGAAGGCGCCATAGAAGAAGAGATGGGTGCCCCAAAACAGCTTTGGACGGGCCAGCGCTTCTTCAACGAAAGGCCGGAGCATGACACCGTTCCCCGCTTTAAGGCGGCGAAAGAGGTGATACTGAAACAACGCGCCGCCCCAGGCTACCAATGCCATGGCGAAGAGGGTCAGCAGCACGGTACGGTCGGCGGAGCGCATTAAACCGCCCAGGTAATTCGGCACCACCAGGCGTTTTGGGACCCCCTCCCCGGCCTCATTGTCCGTCCGGACCTCCTCCGTTTCCTCAGGTGTTGCCAAAAAGTCCGGCAACAAGCCTTCGTTTCTGAGCCGTTCGCCATGCTCCACAAGTACGCCATCCACCGCGCCGCGCTCCTGCGTGAACAGGTCGGCGAAATCCGCTCCATGGGGCAGCATATAGGCGAAGAGAAAGCCCGAAACCGACCGTTTCAAGGTGCCAACCACCTGAAACTCGATTCCGTCGATTTTGAAACTCTTCGAACGGGCGAGATCGCCCGCGAGCACTTCCGGCTTGCCCGGCTCAGGCAGTCGGCCGGAGGCCAGCAGCGGCTGTAATTTTTCCGGGGGCAACTCCAGGGCAATCACCATTTCAGGATCAGAGAGACCAATATGCTTATTAAACCGGTCCCATTCCACCAGCGCACCCATGAGTTCAAGCGGCAGGTCGCTTGGGAGCGACTGTTCCCTTTGGGCCAGGCGCACGCACACCGGCGCGGTTTCCGATGGCGACACGCCTTCAGGCGTCTTGAACAGGATAAACGCGTCTTTCCACGATTCCTGTTCCAGTGCGGCATATTCCCGCCCTGCCGTGCGCCACAGAAGAAATACGCCAGCCAAGACCACGCACAGGCTGAAACACAGCCCTTTCCAAGGCTTGCGCGGTGTGGACAAGGTTTTTGGGGCAGACGGCGTACTTTCGTTCGCCGGCGCCGGTTCGACTATTTCCGCGGTCATACGGCGGCCGGAGCCGTCACGGCGGACAAGGCCGGCGGCGGCGAACCGAAATTACGGATCATTTGTTTCATCAGCGAAGCGAAGTAGGCTTCCGTCTGCGGACCCAGCCATCCCATCAACCCGGTTTCGTAATCCAACCTGCCCTTGTCATCCACCACATTGTAATACCGGTCCGGTGACATGTATCCCAGATAAGCGCCGGAAAAACTGGTCACCCAGAGATCCCAACCTTCTTGTTCAGCCTGAATGCGCCATTCCCGGGTCAGTTCGCCACTGGTGTCAAAAGGCATGCCGACCAGCACCACACCACCGACACGCACGCCCTGCACCCAGCCCTCCTGGGGGATTCCCAGAATCTTGGAGGCCACCGGCGACAGGCGCCACTTGGGAGACAAAGGCCGTGCCTGGGCGGCAGGAACGCCCACAGGCACCCGCACCGACGCGACTTCCGCGAAACTGTTAAACGCCAGGTCGTTTGTATTATCAAGCACCAGTTGGCCCAGAAGTTGCCCGTAAGCCGTAACCCGTTCAGACGTAGTCGGCGCATCCGGGGCACGCGGGCTCATGGAACCCAGGCCCCCGCCAAGGTAGATTGCGGTGCCATTCGTCTTCTGTTCTATATACCGGGCCATTTCTCCGGGAAATTCGGCGGAGAACTCCATCATATCCGACCCGAAAATAGTCGGGTGCGCGGACCAGCGGGTCACATAACAGCGGCGACCGCCTTCCTGCTCCACAACCATGTAATTCAGAAAGGAATCCACAGCGGCGTCCCGCGTGCGGTTGCGGATAAACTGCGGCGCATCGACATATCCATAGGCAAACTGGGCGGGTTTCATGGTGGAATACGCCTCGACAATCGCATCGGCAAAAGTCGTGGAAAGGAATTCGGGCACGGCGGGATCATAGTCCCCAGCGCTAATTTTTGAAGCAAGCCCGGGGGCAAAACCACCGGGGCCGCAGTGGGTATGGCTCGCCGCAAAATAAAAATCATTGGAAGTCAGGGGGGTTTGGGCCGCCACTTTGGCCACGGTCATCTCGGCGATGTTCGGCGGCACGATCAGCATGTCCAGGCCGAGAACGACCACGGTGTCCTTGCCGTCACTGAAAACAATCGCGCGCGCCTTCAATTCATCACGAACGCCCCGGGACTTTTTGCCGTCAGGACGCGCCCCATAGCCGCCCATGGGAACCCCGACATTAGGGGTCATGATCCGGGTCGCCCATCCGGCCATCAACTGGCTGGGAGCCCCGGAAATATCGGATTGTTTCGCATTGGCATCAATGGCCGCAATCGCCTCCTTGTAAAAGGACTCCTGGGTGAAATCGCCCGGAGTATACACCGGCCACGGGCCGATACATATCAGGAACAGGGCGACCACCGCCACAATAAAAATCACCAGGCCCAAGAGTATTCTTTTAAAAATCTTCATCGTTATTTCTCCATCTCACCATGTTTTGGTCCGTGACACCATCGGAGAACATCTCTCCCGGTGCCTTCATTAGGACTCAACAGAAAGTCCACGGGTTTTATTCTTTTACCACTCAATGGAAGCCTTCAATACGTTATCGGCATAGGCCGTGGTCAGGGCGAACGCTGCCGGCGCTTCTTCGAAGGGAAAGACATGGGTGATCAAGCCCGCGACATCCAGAACACCCGCGTCTATGAGCGCCAGCGTGGCGGGATAATTGTTCAGAAATCTGCGACACCAGTGCAGGGTGAGTTCCCTGCGCCGGGCGAGGCTTACGGGCAGGACATCCTGTTCGCTCCCGGAAATGCCGGTCAGCACGCACCAGCCCGCGGGACGCGCCGCAGCGCAGGCGAGGGCAAGCCCCTCTGAACTGTTCGTGCAATCGATGGCGACATCCGCCAAACGCCCGCCCGTCTGATCCGCGATCCAGGCGAGAGCCTCCTTCCCGCCCTCTTGAAGCCCCCCGGGCCGGGCCTGAAACCCGGCATCCACACCGTAGCGGGACGCCGCTTGCACCCGGTATCCAAGCGGGTCGATCCCGAGCACACGTACGGCGCCGGAGACTTTCGCGAGCTGCGCGGTCAGCAGGCCGACAACCCCCAGGCCGAACACGACCACGGTATCCCCGGGCCGCAATGCAGCCAGTTCCACGGTATGCACGGCCACGGCGGCAGGTTCCACCATGGCGGCGCAACCGGCGGACATGGCCTCTGAAACGGGAAAACAAAAGCGGGCGTCAACCGCCATGTATTCGCACAAGGCGCCATTATTCCCCGGCCCCCCGGGAAAAAACATGCCCGTACATACGTTGTAATGCCCGGTCCGGCAGGATTCACAGGAAAAGCAAGGTATGCCCGGTTCCACCGCAACGCGCCTGCCCATCAACGTGTTATCGGCGGCCGAACCGATTTCTTCCACGATTCCGGCATATTCATGGCCCAGAACGAGCGGTTCCTCAATGACGGCGTTCCCGATGCGCCCATCGCGATAATAATGGATATCAGAGCCACATACCCCAACGGCCTCCACGCGCACCAGCACGTCCCGGGGTTTGATGCGGGGCGGGGGCAGATCCACCAACCGCATGGA
>JAAYBJ010000340.1 GCA_012730105.1 Candidatus Hydrogenedentota bacterium | reverse complement strand
GTACAACATAGGACTTGAATGCGACAAATGATCCAGAAAAGAAAAGTAAAATCCAAACCCGGTAAAACGCCCCGAACGCGCAAGCCTGAAACAATGACGCTGGAAGAGTGGCAGATCGCGTTGCGGCGGGAATATGGCCAGAGTCAGGAATTCAAGGTCAAGAATCTCGGCGTGGAGGCCATCTTTTCCGATTTTGAAGTGGAAAATCCAAAAACAAGGCGCCGCTACCGGGTATGCATACGCGGCAATGCTCCAGGCGTAAATTACTGCTCCTGTCCCGATTTCGCGGTCAATACGCTGGGTACCTGTAAGCATATTGAATGGCTGCTGTCAAAGTTGGTCCGCAAGCGCGGCGGCAAACGGGCTTTTCAGGAAGGATATCACCCGCCTTTTTCAGAAGTTTATCTGGAGTATGGCCTGAAACGGCAAGTGCGATTTCAGGCCGGGCAGGCGTCTCCGGACGCCTTGCATCGCCTGGCGGAAGCATACTTTGACGCGAACGGCGCGTTACGGGCGGATAAATACCTGAGTTTTGAACAGTTCGTGCGGCAATTCCATAAGATAGATCCGGAGGGCCGCATTTATGAAGACGTCTTGGCCTTTGTGGCGCGGGTCAGAGATGATGCGCGCCGGTCGGAAGCGATTGATGCCTTGTTCAAGGGCGGGAACAAGTCGGCCGTATTCAAAAAACTGGTGAAGGCTGATTTGTATCCCTATCAACAGCAGGGCGCCATTTTTGCCGCGAGAACGGGAAGGTGTCTGATCGCCGACGACATGGGGCTGGGCAAGACGGTTCAGGCTATCGCCGCCGCAGAACTGCTTGTGAAAACCGTCGGCATTGAGCGTGTGCTGGTGGTGTGCCCCACCGCGCTGAAACATCAATGGGCCAGTGAAATTGAACGGTTTACAAACCGTTCCGCCCTGGTAATAGAAGGGTTGAAGCCAAGCCGTTCGCAACAATACGAACAGGAGAGTTTTTACAAGATCTCCAATTATGATGTCATTCATCGCGACCTGGACGGCATCAACCGCTGGCAGCCGGACCTGGTTATCCTGGACGAGGCGCAGCGCATCAAAAACTGGGAAACGCGCCGCGCTAAAAGTGTTAAGCAGATTGATACTCAATACGCCTTTGTACTGACAGGGACGCCCCTGGAAAATCGTCTGTCCGAACTCCATTCCATCATGGAATTCGTGGATAAATTTCATCTCGGCCCCCTCTTTCGCTTTCTTCATGCCCATGAACATGTGGATGATACCGGACGCGTCATCGGGTACAAGAATCTTGACAGTATTAAGGAAACCCTGGGCAGTGTCCTGATACGGCGCCGCAAACGGGAGGTCGTACGGGAATTGCCGGAACGCACGGACAAACATTATTTTGTGAAGATGACGGAAGAGCAGGAGGCCATACACGCGGAAAACGCGCAGGTGGTCATGCAGTTGGTGAACAAATGGAAACGCATGGGTTTCCTTTCTGAAACCGATCAGCGCCGGTTGATGGTGGCGCTGCAATATATGCGCATGTCCTGCAACAGCGACTATTTGTGCAACCGAAAAACCGCGGATCACAGTCGTAAAATGGATGAATGCGCCATTCTGCTCGATGATATTCTCCAGATACCGGAGAACAAAGTGGTGATTTTCAGCCAGTGGCTGGGCACGCACGAACTGCTGATTCAACGGCTGGAAGGCGAAAAACGCCCCTACGCGTTCTATCACGGTTCCCTGGCGCGGCAGGCCCGCAAGAGCGTCCTGGAGCGGTTTAAAAACGATCCCGCATGCCGCATTCTGTTATGCACGGATTCCGGAGGTGTGGGGCTTAACCTTCAGCATGCCTCTGTACTCATCAACATGGACCAGCCGTGGAACCCCGCGGTGTTGGAACAGCGCATCGGGCGCGTTCACCGGCTCGGCCAGCATCGCAACGTTCAGGTATACCACTTTGTGTCCGAAAATACCATCGAACACAGTATGCTGGAGGTGCTCAAATTCAAGACCTCCATGTTTGAGGGCGTGCTTGACGGCGGTGAAAGTGAAGTGTTCCTAGGCGGTAGCAGGATGAAGAAGTTCATGGAAACGGTCGAATCGGTCTCCAGCGCCATCCCGACGAAGGAAACCCCTGCCGAAAGTTCCCGGGAAACGGTCGAAGATTCCCTTATGGCCCAAGAGGCCGACGAGGTGATTACTGTTGCCGAAGATGAAACAACCCATGATGTCGCGGCTCCGCCCACGGACCCCGTTCAGGAACTTCTCAATACAGGCATCCGGCTTCTTGGCGCGTTTGGAAAATCGCTGCAGGAATCGTCAGGGACCGTGCGGGACGCTTCCCGACCCTTCGCCGCCCTGATCAAACAGGATGCCGGCACTGGAAAATCTGAACTCCGTATTCCACTACCGGACAAAGATACGGCGCAGCAACTCGGCAGCTTCCTGTCCGGACTGGGCGAACTCTTTCAGAAAATGGGAAAATGACCATGGGCCATACCTGCCATGTATGTGGGAAGTCAAGGCCTAACGAAGCCTTTTCCGCCAAGGGGCACCGCATTCATGTGTGCAACAAGTGCAGGCCTTATACCAAAACGCAGGAATATCAGCTTGCCCGGATGCGGGATGAGATTTATAATTATCTGCACCAGAAGAATATTTCAAAAAAGAATCAGAAGCGGCTGGCGGAATTGTGCCAATCAACCTCTATGGACGTGGCGGAACTGGCACAACTGGTGCTGGAGGTGTCGCGGATACGATCCCACAAGCGGAAACGTATCGGGATGCTCCGTGCGAAGCATCCCGCCCTGTTCCGCAGGTTAATAGATGCCGGACTTATATTTCCAGATGACGTGGAGGAAAATGCATGGGACGAGTCTTCCCCTGACGACAACGCCGAGGAAGATAACTTTGATTGGGATCTCCCTATTGACGAGGAACACGTATGAAACTTGAAACAGACTTAAAAACAATCAAGCGCTTGGCCGAAGAACGGGAGGATGAAAACTGGCGGTTCAGAACCTTCCTAAAACAATGCGACAACAAGGAGATAGACGCTATTGTTCATCGTCTTCTGGAGGAGATTGCCCCGCAAATTGACTGTTCAACCTGCCGGAATTGCTGCATGGAGTTGCATCCGGAATGCGATGAGGCCGAAATTGAACGCCTGACCGGCCTGCTTGAACTATCCAAAGAGGAATTCAAGGAACGGTACATGGTAGAGAGAGGGGAAGGCACATTTTATATTCAAGGGCCGCCCTGCCCCTTTTTGCGCGAGATGCGCTGCACTATTGAAGCGGCCCGCCCGCAAGGGTGCCGCGACTATCCCTATCTGCATAAAGAAGATTTCACCTTCCGCTTGATGGCCGTCGTCAGCAACTGTGCCATTTGCCCCATCGTTTTCAATGTTTATGAACGTCTCAAAAAAGAGGTATGGCACAGGAGAACGCAAAGGCGATAATATGGGTACGGCATTTCGCATAGCCGTGATTGCACTATCTTCAAGCGGTGTGATTTTGTCCTGTTCGCGATTATCCATAGAGCCTCGATGGCAAATTATGGCTTGACATCCTGTCATAATGCCATTATACTGTGACTGATTATGACACCTTACCTGCCACGAGAAATAACGTCCAGACTGATACAAGCCTTGGAGAGGCTACCTGTCGTAGTGCTTTCAGGGTTGCGTCAGACGGGCAAAAGCACATTGCTCCAGCGGGAACAAGCGGTAGCTGCCGGTCGTGCCTATCACACGATGGATGATTTTGCCTTGTTGGCGGCCGCGCGTGAAAATCCCGAATCGTTGTTGAAAAATGCCGTTATTCTTGATGAAGTACAGCGTTGTCCGGAAATACTGCTTGCCATCAAGAAGGATGTGGACGGGAACCGGCGCCCTGGCCGCTTCTTGTTGTCCGGTTCGGCCAACTTGGCGTTGTTAAGCCATGTTTCCGAAACACTGTCGGGCCGTGCCGCCTACCTTACGCTGCAGCCTATGACGCGCCGTGAAATCGGCGGTCAGACAGACAAGCCGCCTTTTATTACGGAGTTTATTCAAACACAAGTCTTACCGCATGGCAAAGCCGATCCGGTCACGGAACAAGAAGTGCTTGCTGGCGGTTTGCCCCCCGCATGCCTGGGCCCGGCCGATGGTTTATCAGAGTGGTTTCGCGGGTATGTACAAACCTATGTGGAGCGTGATTTGCGGCAACTCTCCCAGATTACCGATCTTATCGCATTCCGTACGCTGGCACAGTTGGCCGCTTTGCGCACGGGGCAGGTGCTGGTCATCAGCATGCTTGCCCGTGACGCCAAACTCAATGCTTCGACGGCCGGACGTTATCTGGATTTGCTGGAAGCATCCTTCTTGATCCGCCGACTTCCACCGTTTCTTAAGAACCGTAGTTCGCGTTTAATCAAGTCGCCGAAATTATATGTTACGGATAGTGGCATTGCGGCCTATCTTGCCGGGGTTGACAGTCTCGAGCCTGGCCAGGATGACCTTTTAAGGGGGGCATTATTCGAGACCTACATGGCACAAAATCTCTTTGGATTGTTGGAAGCCTATCTGCCGGATGCGCAACTTGCCTTTTGGCATGAACAGGGCCGTCACGAAGTGGACTTTGTAATTGAACATAAGCGAAAGGTAATGGCGGTTGAGGTGAAAGCGGCCACGCGATGGAATGAAAGCGACCTATCCGGGTTGCGCGCATTCAAGGAACGAACGCCCGCTTGTGTCGCAGCAATACTTGCGTATAACGGCCGGGATGCTGTAGAACTTGATGACAAGCTGTTCGTAATTCCTCAGGGACACTTGTTGTCATGACTGGAATATTCCTATCATGAGTGGACCATCTTTGATGGGGGAAAAAGCGATTCGTTCGATAACCGAATAAGGCCGTTCCCTGGTATAACCTTTGGTGTCATCGTGCAACTTTTTGTAGCGTCTATACCCTTTAATAGAAGCGTTGCCCGTATCCACATCTAATCCAACAGATTGAGTAAAAACACAGCGCGGCATAGCCGCAACCAAATTTTTGTGGCTTATGTGCTTTTTGTGGCAAACATATTCTTTAAAGACTCGCCACATAAGGCATAGAATGTACATAAAACAGCGGATCGGCTTGTCAAATAATCCATATCGTTTCAGGAAGTCCGTATTTATTGAATGGAGATGATAAAATGGCTTTTTTATCCGTACTTATAGTCTTTACAGCTTTCCTGCTGTTTGCCCCATCAACTCCGGCGGACATGGCGGCGGCGATGCCCTCAATGCGGCGGCCCGTGGTGGAAGAATTCGCGGAGAAAGCGGCCCGCATTCCCGTGAGTGAGACGGAAAAGCGAACGGCAACGATTGAGTTTCCAGCGTGCAAGGCCCGTTTCGTCCGGGTGATGATCCAGCAGACCAGCGGGAACACGGAACCGTGCCTGGATGAGTTGGAGATTTACGGACCGGCGGGCGCGGAGAATCTGGCCCTGGCTTCCCGCGGCGCCGTGGCAAGCGCTTCCTCGCTGCTGGCCGGGTACGCGGTTCATGCGGTGGCCCATCTGAACGACGGACAATATGGCAATGCCCACAGCTGGATTGCCGCCACAGCGGGCGAGGCGTGGGCGCAGATCGAATTGCCCGAGGCGGCCGAGGTGGCGCGGGTCGTGCTTTCACGGGACCGGGAGGGCGCGTTTCAGGACCGCATTCCCACCGAAGCGCAGGTGCTGTTGTCTTTGGACGGCACGGACTGGCAGCCGGCGGCCGCCCTGGATGCACAATCGTCATTCCTGATGCCCCGCCGACGGAATCCGATGAGCCAGTATGACTTGATACCTTGCCTGCCCGTGGACCGCCTGGCCGAAAAGAACTGGCAGGGCCTGGTGCAATATGCCTTCCTACGAGAACGCGACAGGTGGAGCCGGATTCCTGATGATGATTACCTGTCGCCCCTGGTGACGGACCGGCCCGTCCAGCCGGGCGGCGCACCGTACTGGGGACAACTCGCGCGGTTGGCGCCGTTACAGCGGGTTCTGGCCTTGTATTCGGAGTTGATTGACCGTCTTGAAAATCAGGGTGTGGAGGTCGGCGGGGAACGGCAGCAATTGCAGCAGTTCCAGGCCGTCGCGGACGCTGGCACCGCTGCCGATGACGACCTGTACCTCGCGGCGCGCTGGGCCAAGCGGCGCCTGTTCTTCCGTGATCCTTCCCTGGCGCCGCTGGAACGGGTATTATTCGGGAAACGGCATCCTTTCCTGGAGTCCCACAACTACAGCGAACATCTGGACGGCTGCCTGGAACCCGGCGGCGGCGTTTATGTGCTCCACATACCCCGCGACGCGCAGGGCGGCCTGCTTCCGGACCAGGCCGAAGTGGAGCAACTTTTTGACGGTAGCGCGGGCATTGTCCGCGAACCCGTACCCGATTATGAGGCGGAAACCGTTTTCTTCGCCTATCGGCCGGACGTCCCGCAAGTCGAAGGATGGAGCCCTTACTGGCACCTCTATTCGCTGTCTCTGAAGAATGGGGAAACGCGGCAACTTACCGAAGGCGCTTTTCATGATTTCGACCCGGCCGTCCTGCCGGACGGGGGGCTGGCGTTCATCTCCACACGCTGCGCGCTGCGCTTCCTCTGCTGGCGGCCCCAAGCCTATGTGCTTTACCGCATGGAGCGGGACGGCACGAACATTCAGCGGCTTTCTCATGCCAACCTGAGTGAGTGGAAACCCTCCGTCATGAGCGACGGCCTCCTTCTGTGGACGCGGTCCGAATATCTCGACAAGGGTGCGGATTTCAGCCACACCCTCTGGACTATCCACCCCGACGGCACCCATCCCGCGCTGGTGTTCGGCAACAACACGCCCAACTGCTACAGCCAGGCCCACGACATCCCGGGTACCGACGAGATTGTCTGCACCCTGATGTCCCATGGGGCGCATGAAGGCCCCATCGCCCTGATTGACCGGGGCAAAGGCCCCTTTGACACGGATGCGATCACCAACATTACGCCCGATACGCGGCCCTGCTACCAGATGGATCGGAGCTATACGGATACGTTCAGAGATCCTTATCCCGTCTCCGGCGACCATTTCCTGGTAAGCCACAATCCGGACAATCATCATAGCTACGGTTTGTACGTTATCGACCGTTACGGCAACCGTGAATTGCTGTATGTCGATCCCCAAATCAGCAGCATGGGGCCGAGACCCTTGCACCCGCAACCGCGCCCGCCGCTGCTGGCCGGATCTATTGACCCTGATCTTGCCCGGGAAAAACTGGGGCGTTTCACCGTTCAAGACGTCTACATGGGTCTGGGCGCCGAAGTGGAGCGTGGACGCGTCAAATATATCCAGGTCGCGGAGGAGGTGCCCGCTGATCTGGAACGGCTTGACAACGGTGAATGCCGTGCGGATCACCCGCCCTTCCAGGATTTCTATGCCTCGCCGACACACCTGGTAAAAGGCGTGGTCAATAGTTACCTTACCCGTACCACAAACGTGCTGGCGGGGCCTTTAAGGACCAATCATAATTGGTCCGAAAGAATTGAAGCAGTGGGGGAGGGGCTGTATCGTGTGAGTGATGACCCTGCCTGGCCCACCTATGAGGCGAAACGGTCTTACGGCATAGCGCCCGTGGCGGAGGATGGTTCGGCGAATTTCCTGGCGCCTGCGGACAGGCAACTTTATTTCCAGCTGCTCGACGAAGACTTCAACGAAATCCAGCGGATGCGCAGTGTGATTCAACTGCAGCCGGGCGAGATGCGCAGCTGCATCGGCTGCCACGAAGACCGCCAGGAGAGCTCGCCGGATACGGGCCGCCGCCAGGCCATACGGAGGGCACCCGACCACCTGGAAGCGCCCCCCTGGGGTGCGGAACCCTTTTCCTACGAAAAAGTGGTCCAGCCGGTGCTGGACCGCAATTGCGTCCAATGTCACGGCGGCGGTTTGCTGGGAACGCGCCCCGATTTGCGCGGCAACCTCGACAAGGAACATATACCCGCCTCGTACCGTGCGCTCATCGAGGGCGGCTGGGTCCATTATTTTGATTACACGTGGGGCATCCGACCCTTCAAGGCCGAGCCCCTTTCCTTCGGGACCCTTCAAAGCAAACTGTGGAAGGTGTTGGGCGACGAGGACCATAAAGATGTTGCCATGACCCGGGACGACATGCGGGCTTTAAAGGCCTGGGTCGATCTCAATTGCCCCTTATGGCCCGACTACAAATACAGGCTGGATCGCCCCGGCCCGGTTCAATTGCTGACACGCCGCAAGTAATCGGGAAAAGAACAGTTAGTACCATTCTATGATGTCCCCGGAATTACAGATACTTGTTTAAGGCGGGCAGTGACAGTGAAGAACAACAACTTGAACTGTTTAACTTCAGGAAGCATAATAAAGATATGTTGAATACGTGTTCATGGGAAAAGAAAATATGCCGACCGTATTTCAAATTGGACCTTATCGCTTTCTTTTTTATGCATCCGATGGTGACGAGCCAATTCATATACATGTAAAACGTGAAGATAACATGGCAAAATTCTGGATACATCCGATACGACTGGCATTCAATATTGGGTTTTCGCCACACGAACTGCGAGACATAGAAAAGTTGATAGAGGAAAACAAAGCGTACGTAGAAAGGAAATGGAATGAATTCTTTGGCCGTTGTTGAGAGAGACGCTGCGGCCTTGCGGGTCGAGGTGACGCAAGACGAAATTATCGTAACGCTCGTTGACGGACGTGTTTTGTCGGTTCCGGTCACCTGGTACCCGCGTCTTTCGCACGGAACCAAAGAAGAAATAAATACGTACGAATTGATGGGAAGGGGAACAGGAATTCATTGGCCACTACTTGACGAGGATATATCGGTATCCGGCTTGCTCAGGGGGAATCCGTCTTTCGAGTCGGAGCAATCGCTTCAGCATTGGCTCGATGAGAGGGCGTCGCGTAATAAGAAATAACACGATACTGCACGTACCCGGTTGTGAAGGTTTCGTCATCAGTCCCTTATTGCTCCGTCGTTATGTTTGTTTACGAGCGCCATACGCATTTTCGACGACGTCAGGAAATCTGAACTTAAGGCATTTGCATGTCGCAAATCGTAGCATACAATGAAGCAAAGAAGGGACTGACTCCCCGAAAACGCATCCAAGCCTTATCATGATTAATAACAACAGTGTTTTTGGGGCGTCTGTCCCTTCTTTGCGGGCTTAAATTAGTGCCATTCGAACATGTCCCCGGAATTCCAATTACACCGTCCAGTCCCGTTCCGGCCGTGAACGCAAACGGTTGGCCTCGTCATCGTTGATGAACGTCTCGTTTTCGGGATCCAGTTCCAGTTTCCGTCCCAGCAGCCAGGACAGCGCTGCGGCATGGCAAGCGATATGGGAATGGCGCATGACTTCCGCGTTGGCGGCGGGTGCTTGGCGTGACTTGACGCAGTCGAAGAAGTTACGGGAATGGGCCTGCACATCCAGCCCGGATCCATTCTGGGGCAGCGGCGGCAGTTCGCTCTTGAGTGTCTCGGGAAATACCTCGATGCCGCCGCTGTCGCCGACTTCGACCCGGCCTTCGTCGCCTTCAAAACGCACGGGACAGGTGCCCAGTTCTTGAATCCACCCCGGGCGCTCTTCGAAGGGGGTCTTCAGGAAGTGTATCACCAGCTTGACGCCGTTGGCGTAATACGCCGTGATCGCCTGTTCCCCCGGTTCAAAGGAGACGGGAAGGGTGTCATCCGCCTGGTTGGCCCACTGGCAGAGGTCTATCGTGTGGGCGCCCCAGTCCAGCAGGCGCGCACCGGATTCAAAATCCCAGTGGGCCCGCCAGCCGCCTTTGATATATTCGCTGTTGTACGGCCGCCACGGCGCGGGGCCCAGCCACAGGTTCCAGTGCACGACCTCCGGGTCGGGCGTGGGTTCGCCCGGCAGCCATTCCGTCTTGATCTCCGGAGTGTACACGGTGGCGTGGAGCGTGTGTATCCTGCCCAGTTTGCCGCTGTGCGCGAGTGCGACGGCTTGTTGAAAGTTCGCCACACTGCGCCGCTGCGTGCCCGCCTGGAAGACGCGGCCCGTTTCCCGGATGGTTTCCGCGAGGTCCCGGCAGTTGGCGATGGTCAGTCCGCAGGGCTTTTCGCTGTACACGTCCTTGCCCGCCTTTGCCGACAGGATGGACGCCGGGGCGTGCCAGCGGTCGCCCGTGGCGATCAGCACCGCGTCGATGTCCTCCCGTGCGAGCAGCTCGCGGAAGTCGCGGTACACCACGCAGTCACTGTTGCCGTAGTGTTTGTCGACAAAGGCCTTGGCGGCGTCCCGACGGCTTGCCTGGACATCCGCCATGGCGACGCACTGCACATCAGGCTGGCCGAGCATCTGGGGCAGCACATAGGTGCAGCGCGGGCCCATCCCGATGACGCCCAGGGTGATCCGCTCGCTCGGGGCTGCCGCGGTCTCCTTTCCCATCGCCCCGGCGGGAATGATCCAGGGCAGTGACATGGCGGCGGTTGACGCGGCCGCGTTGCGGATAAATTGACGGCGGGAGGGTTGTACTGCGGTTTTCATCCGGAATTCTCCTATCTCCAGAACGCAAACAAAATGCCACGTGCCCTGTTTCAGCGGGCCACGGCGGCTTATTTCCCCGCGATGATCAGGTCTATCCTTTCGGACAGGTCGCGCAGGTACGCTTCGTCGCCGCCGGACAATTCCGGGGTCAGGTAGCCGCTGTAGCCTATTTCGCCAAAAGCTTTCATGACCTCGGGCCAGTTGACGTCGCCGTCCCGGAGGTTCACCCATTTCCGGCCTTCTTTTCGGAAGTCTTTCAGGTGGACCTTGACGATGCGCTTGCCCAGGGTGCGGATCCATGCTTCCGGCGCGCCGTAGGCCAGGACATTGCCGACATCAAAATAAGCCTTGACCCACGGGCTCTTGAACTCATCCACGTAGCGCGCGAACTCCGACGCGCTGTCGAGCAGGAAATTGTTCCAGACCTCTTCAATGGCAATGGTAATTTTCAGTTCCTCCGCCAGCGGGAGCAGTTTCGGAATGTGCTGGTGCGACCGTTCCCAGGCCTCGGCG
>JAAYBJ010000339.1 GCA_012730105.1 Candidatus Hydrogenedentota bacterium | reverse complement strand
GGATTTGCTCATAATACCAACCTTTTCTTGGTGTTTCACTCCGCCACGACGTTAACAACAATAGCAGTTGATGTCAGTTATTATCAACCTCGTGAGAAACCCCGTGTGTGAATGATTAGTGAGGCCACGAAAAAATGGGGCAAGCACGTATCTGGATCAAGTCTTTTCCCGCCATATAGGACCATGCCACTAATTGTTCAGTGCCCGATAAGGCGGGTACTAGCACACGCTTGTAGTAGTCTGAATGACCGAAGAAGAAACCTTCCAGCCGATCGAGGGGCGGGAGGTTTTGCGCTGGGTTGGGCAGGGTGATGCATTCGCCGTAGATGCGGTCCCAATCGCCGAGGGGTGGGGTGTTTGCCGCGTGTTGGGGCATGTGGGCGTTAAGACGGGCCTGGGTGGCGGCGTCGGCGCGTGAGTCGGCGGTGCCGTGGGCGAGGATGGATGTTTCCGGCACTTCGAGGGCGGGATAGGCGCCCAAATCGTAGAGTCGGCCCCAGACGGTGGCGGGTTGGATGGCGATGGCGTTACGGCAGAAGCGGTCGTGGTTCGGAAAGCCCTTTTTAAGCGTCCCGTAGACGAATAGGGTGATGACTGGTTCGCGCTTGTCATTGTCCGTTGTGTGCTTCGACGGGGTTTTCTTGGGGATCATACGGGTATTTTCCTGGGGTTTCCTGTAGCTTCGGTGGTGTTGAGCCTTTGTTCCTGCGTGGTAAACCGGAAGGGTTCGGTTCCGAAATTCGCGATGTCCTGATGTTCGAAGTGCATCATGGTCATAGGCGGTATTTCGAGCGGGCGCCAGCCTTTCTCGCTGGCGACGGCGTATTCGAACCACGCCGCTTCGCTGGCATAGGCCACGACGCGATGTTTCCGGTGGAGATAGAGGCTGAGCGGCTTGTTGCCCTTGAGGACGAGGATGGTCCAGGGCGCGAAACGTGAGGCCAACACGGCGCTCATCTGGCCGCGGCAGAGCGCCAGTGCCCGCTTGAATCCCGGCCGGTTGACGGCGCTCTCCCGGGCGAATCGGTCGGCAAGGCGGAAGATAACCTCGCTGTCTACCTCCGCGAACCGAGGCAATCCCAGGCGCACAAAGAGCTGGTCCGCGTTGTAGATGGTGCCGTTGTGCGTGCCGAGGATGGCCCCGGCCCGAATGGGATGGTTGTTACGACTGTTGGCCTCGCTGCCCCGTGTGCGCCAACGTGTGTGCCCCAAGAGCGCGGTGGTCCGGTTGTCAACGCCTTCCAGCGTTTCTTGAAATAGGTCTGACACCGTAAGTTCGGATGCCGGGACCGGCCGCTTCAGGATGCTGTACTCGCCATCGGTTTTAAGCCAGGCAGCACCGGTGGCATGAGGCCCCCGGGACTCGGCGCGCAGAAGCATTTCCGTGAACACCTGGCACAGATAGTCGCGCTCGCTGGCACGCCTACGCTTTTTGCCAAAGATAAGTCCTACTTGTCCGCACATGATGGGTCGCCTTTCTTGTCCGCCGCAAAACCGCGGAAGATGCCCGCAGAGTAGTCCCGCTGATGGGTGCGCACCCACGCCGCGGTCTTGTCCATGCCCATGGCGTCGGCAATTCGCGCCACCGTGGGCCAGTCCAACATGTTCGTGCGTCCATCGCGCCGGATGATCTCCAGGTCGTCCAGCACCTCGCCGGGGATGTGCACCGGTCCCGGGTCTTCCAGGACGAGGGTAACGTCAACCGCATCATCCGCCTTATCCGCCACGAACTCGACGTAGCCGTTTGTGGCGAGGGCGCTGAGGAAGTCCGCGGCGCGCTCCTCTGGTGTGCCGCCGCGCCTGTCTGCGTGCGGGCACGCACAGGCAGGCAGGGGCTGCTTGTCTGGTAATCGGGTCAGCAGGTCCTCCATGTACTCATCCGGCGTTTGCCGGGCCGTGAAAGGCGTTTGTGCGCGCATCTGTTCAACCAGCGCGAGACAGTCCGTACCTTCAATCTGTCGGCCGGACTCCAGCGTCGGCTGTCCGTTCTTATCCATGTTGCGAATGACCATCTTCATTGGGGATTCTCCTTTCAGCATGCAGTTACATGCGGTTGCGTTGGCGTTTCGGACGTGGGTTGGGGGCGTCCATTTTTGAAGGCCGCATCGCCGGGCATGTTGGCGAGCAAGTGCTTGCGCACCGCCTTGAACTCGTCTCCACTGAGGTTGAGGCGAAGCAGGAAGACACGGAAGTCATACTTGGCGCTCGCGGGGTCGAAGGCGCGTTTGCGACTCGATGCCGCGCGTCCGTTCAGGGCCTTGGCGGCGAGGGCGAGGCAGAGGGTGATGTTGGCGCGCACCTTGCCCGCGTGGAGGGTGGCCTCAAACCAGCGGAACTCCACCGTGCCGCGATACCAGACGTTATGCAGGTTCACGCCGTGGTAGCGGGTCGAGCAGTAGTGTTGCGGATGCGCGTTGTGATAGCCGTACCAGATGCGGTTAAGTTCGTCCTTCGTTTGAGGACGCTGTCGTTCCACGCGCCGGATGAATTCCTCATTGACTGGGCGCGTAAACCGGCGGAGCCGTTCATCGCTGATGCCGAGGGCGTGCAGGATGAGGGGCTCCTGCTTATAAACGATCTTGGCAAGGTTGCCGAGGCGGCGTCCGTCGAAGGGCGCGGCATCAATGTGGACGTGCATACCGCACTGCGTGTTTACCTGTGCGCCGCATCGGCGGATGG
>JAAYBJ010000042.1 GCA_012730105.1 Candidatus Hydrogenedentota bacterium | reverse complement strand
CTTCGATCCAAGCCAGAGAACGCGAAAAAACCGGAATGACGGTGCTTAAGGTTGTTTATAATGAAACGAAAAATACGTTGATACGGGTGTATTTCATGTGTTTCTTTCTGACTGAGATACTGCGTTTTGGTTGCGCCGAAGGCGCCACTTCTTCCGGGCGAAGTCCCGGACGAAGCGTAGATTGTTGTAAAGGTTTTACCATACTTAAAGGCAGTATGTTTAAATATTTTCCTTGAAATAATGTGAATTTAGGAGTATTTTTCTGTTATTTTTATATTTATAGATATTTTCGTTGGACAAGACTGGTCCTGGTGTCTGTGCCCTGTGGCACGCTGCGTTTAGGGTGATTTGGTTTTGTTTCTGAGAAACGATAATCATGACTTGCCCATGTTCATCGTGTTTACGGTATAATTAATAGGGAGAGCAACTGTTAATTATGTTAAGATGTTATTTTGCGCAATGCAAGGTGCGGCGGTGCTGAACTGCTTTTAGAAAAGCCCTCAAGGAGATCACGAATGAATGATTTTACCGATGCTGAACGTGCGGCACCGGTCCGGCAACATGCGTTGTTGCGTAAAGAGAAGCGCTTGCGGTTTGTTACCTGGTTCGCCCTGGCGTGGATTGTGGCGGTAGTCAATATTCCCGACTTTGTAATGGGTGTGTTGCAGTATAGAAATTCGCTGATCCATGTCGTATGCGACATATCAGGCCTCGCCATTCTGGCGATTGCGCTATTGTATCTTCTTTTCACCATCAAGGAGGAGCGACGTGTGACGTGGTTCCTTCTGATCGGCATGTTTCTTGTCCTGATGTCGCAGGCCATCCGCATCGCCCGCATATTGAATCTGCTGAACGGTCTGCAGGGCATTGGTTCCTACGACTGGTACCTGCTGGTTCGGACATTTGATGAGGCCTGCAACGGGGTGGGGCTGGTGCTGATTGCGGCGTCCTTTCTCACGGCGATTGTGGACCTGTTCGCGGCGAAGGGTAAACTGACCGTTCATCGGGAAGAACTTTCCCGGGAAATAGAGCGCCGCAAGGAGATCGAAAAGGAAATATTACAGGAGAAACAGAAGTACAAAGATCTGATGCATAATCTTCCTGTGGCGGTTTATCGCAATACGCCTGGGCCTGAGGGGCGGTTTCTGGAGATGAATCCAGCGCACGTGGCGATGCTTGACGCGGATTCCGAAGAAGAGGTCATGCGGTACAATGTAAGCGACTTGTACCGGACGGCCGCCAAGCGTAAGGAAATCGCCGATAAACTTATGCGCCAGGGTTTTATCAGAAATGAAGAGGTGGAACTGGTGACCCTCCGGGGTAGACCCATTTGGGGTTCGGTGAGCGCTGTGGTGAAACATGACCGGGAGGGAAAACCCTATTTCGACGGTATTATCGAAGATATCACCTCGCGGGTGGAGGCGGAAAGGCTTCTTTCGGAACAGCGCGTCAGAATGATTGAGAACGCCCGTCTCGCCTCCCTGGGTGTCATGGCCGGCGGCATCGCCCACGAGATCAACAATCCGCTGGCCGTGATTGCCGGCTGTGCGGAACGCCTGGAGACCTGTCCCGACGACATGCCGATGAATGACGGCAGCGTGAAAAAGTTTCTTCGCATGATTCGTGATAACACTTTCCGCATCCAAAAAATCATCCAGAGTCTCCGGACCTTGTCTCGCGAGGCTTCCAGCGATCCTTTTGTGGCGTCCCCACTCGCAACGATTATTGATACTGCCATGGAGCTGTGCCGGGAACGATTCCGGCTCAATAATGTTCACTGTGAAGTGACGCTGCCCGAAACGCCCCTGTCATTTGAATGCCGGCCGACGCAAATAGGCCAGGTGCTCATCAACCTGTTTAACAACGCTTTCGATGCCGTGCGGGAATCTCCCGAAAAATGGATGCGACTCTTCGCATCCGACCAGGGCGATTATGTGGAAATTACCGTGGAAGACAGCGGCCCGGGGTTTTCCGATGAAGCCGCGGACAAGTTGTTTGTTCCCTTTTTTACCACCAAGCCGGATCAGAACGGGATCGGTTTGGGACTCAGTGTTTCACACGCCATTGTTGAAGCCCATCATGGTGAAATACGGGCGGACACATCGAGCGGCCACACACGATTTACTGTCCGCCTTCCCAAGAGTCAGCGGGCAACAACGCAACAGGCCAACTCCTGAACACCGTTTTTTCGGGGTGGGTCGCGGCTGCCGGGGCGGTATGGGAACCAGGTGATCGTCTCCAGCGGCAACAGTCCGGGTTCGGACTGCCGTCATGAAGAAGGGAAAGAGGCATGCGACATATTGTCTGGTTGCGCCAAGAACTGCGGACCGCTGACAATCCTGCGCTGTATACTGCGTCCCAGGGCGGCCATGAGGTGGCGCCGGTGTTTGTATGGCCTGGGGGAGACGCCATGCCCGGGGCGGCATCGCGCTGGTGGCTTCACGGTTCCCTTCTTGCCTTGTCAACCAGCCTGGAGAAGTTGGGGTCACGCCTCGTTATTTTGACCGGGGAAGCCGCGCGGGTCCTGCCGGAACTGGCACGGGACTGGAAGGCCGACGCCGTATTCTGGAGCCGCGTCTATGATCCCGAAGGGCGCGCGGAGGAGGACGCTGTGGAGCAGGCGTTACGTCAGCAGGGCACGGAATGCCGTATTTATGCCGGCGCCAACCACCTGCTCAATCCTGCGGATGTCTGGAACAAGTCGGGCGGCCCCTTCAAGGTGTTCACCCCCTTTTACAAGCATGCGTCGACCCTGTTCGTGGATAAGCCGCTGCCGTGCCCGAAAACGCTGGTGAAGCCGAAAACCCCGCTTAAAAGTACGCCTCTCGCCGGGCTGGGCTTGGAACCGGAAATTGACTGGGCCGATGGCCTCAGAAACGCCTGGTGTCCCGGGGAGGCCGCGGCCGCGGCGCGTTTGGACGCCTTTATCGGGGAAGACCTCAAAGACTACGGGGTGGAACGGGACATTCCCGGCCATGATGGCACCTCGAAACTTTCTCCCCACCTTCATTTTGGACAACTCAGCCCCCGGAGCGTTTATTACGCGATTCGGGGGCAGTGCGACACTTCAAAGGACAAAGCGCTGTATAACGAGGCCGAGGTCTTCCTGCGTCAGTTGTACTGGCGCGAATTCGCCCATCATCTGCTCCACCATTTCCCGCATATGGTTGACAAACCCATGTATCCGGAATATGAAAAGTTCCCCTGGCGTAAAGACAAGGCCCAACTGCGCACCTGGCAACGCGGCAGGACCGGTTATCCCATTGTGGATGCCGGAATGCGGGAATTATGGACGACAGGTTGGATGCACAATCGCGTTCGTATGATTGCGGGCTCTTTTCTTGTGAAGGATCTGCTGCTGCCGTGGCAGTCGGGCGCGGCATGGTTCTGGGACACCCTGGTGGACGCGGACAAGGCGAACAATACCCTGGGCTGGCAATGGGTGGGCGGTTGCGGTCCCGATGCCGCACCGTATTTCCGGATTTTCAATCCCGTGCTGCAAAGCAAACGTTTCGATCCGAAGGGGCTGTATATCAAGCACTGGGTTCCCGAGCTGGCGCGGTTGCAGGGAAACGCCCTGCACGCCCCCTGGACCGCGTCCCCCGAGGAACTTCGCGCGGCGGGAGTCACCCTGGGGAATGAGTATCCTCAACCCATGGTAGACCACGGTGGCGCGCGTGAACGGGCGCTGATGGCGTATAATGGCATGAAATCAGTAAAATGAGGCTACAGGCCGCCCAGTCCCGCGCAGGGGTATTCGGCCTGCGCCCTTCACCGCCAAACGGAAACCATGCATGCGAATTGGAATAGAACTGACACCGCTCACCTATGCCCTGACAGGTGTCGGCTATTATGTCCGCCACCTGGTCCGGGAACTGGCGGCGTTGACGGAACCCGGAACAGTGATTGGCTTTGTCGCCGGCGCCCGGAAACCGGTCGAGGAGAACCCTGCCATTCCGTACAGGCGGTTTCCCGTGCCGCCGCGCCTCCTCAATAGCCTCTGGGGCAGGGCGGGGATGCCTTGCGTGGATAGGCTGTTGGGTGGGACGGATGTCTACCATGCCGTAAACTATGTGTTGCCTCCGCTTAAACGTGCCCGGGGCATCCTGTCCATCCATGACCTGGGTTTTTTGCGCGATCCGGGTTGGAGCAGCCCGAAAACGCGCGCGCCTTTCGAACGGACCATCCGGCGGGATGCTGTGCGCGCCGATGTCATCATCGCCTGTTCCCAAGCCACCAAAGACGATATCATTTCACTGCTGAATGTCGATCCCGGCAAGATTGAGGTGATTTACGATGCGGCTGATGCATCCTTTGCCCCGGTTGAACGGGACCAAGCGGCGTGTCGGGTTCGTGAGGCGCTCGGGATAGCGACACCGTACCTGTTGTTCGTAAGCACCCTCGAGACGCGCAAGAATGTGGCCACCCTGTTGTCCGCCTTTGCCCGCGCCGATGTCCCCCATACGCTGGTTCTTGCGGGCGCGCCGGGCTGGGGCAGCGAGGCCGTGACGGCCCAGGCCGCGAAACTCGGTGTGTCGGACAGAGTTGTCTTTACCGGATACCTGCCCGACCGTTCCCTGTTCCCCAGCCTATACAGCGCCGCGGAGGCCTTTGTGTTTCCCAGCTGGCATGAAGGTTTTGGACTCGCCATGCTCGAGGCGATGGCGTGCGGTTGTCCGGTCATTGCTTCCAATGCGTCCTCGCTGCCGGAAGTAGGCGGTGACGCCCCAGTGTATGTGGATCCGGGGGATGTGGACGGCCTTGTCCGCGCGATGGAACGGGTATGCGGCGATGAACCGCTTCGCGCCGGCCTCAGTGAAAAGGGTATCGCCCGCGCCCGCGCGTTTTCCTGGCGGAAATGCGCCTTGGAAACCCTGGACTGTTACGGGAGGCTGTTGTGATGCGCGTTCTCCTACAAGGTCTCCAGGCGGGAAACCGCAGCGGCACAGGCCGCTATACCAGCGAATTGGTGCGGGCCTTTTCCGGGCTGGCGAAGGGGCCGGAAGTCGTGTGTCTCTGGCCCCGTGAACTGGCGGCCCCGGCACAGGGGGAACGGCTGGAACTGGTCCGGCGCCGGTCGGGTTTTGCGTATCGTTTCTACCATGAACGCCTGGCCGTGTTCCGGCTTGCCGGAAAATTCAAGGCGGACCTGATTCATTTTCCAGCGACCGTGGCGGCCCCATCCGGCCAGGCGCCCGTGATCGTGACGGTCCATGATTTATGCTACAAGACCCATCCGGAATGGTTTCCGCGCACCCGTGTTTTCTACTACACTGCCTTTGCGGACGCCGGGATACGGCGGGCCGCCCGGATCATTGCCGATTCCCACGCCACAGCGGCGGATATCAGGCATTTTTATGGAATACCCGAATCCCGCATCGATGTCATTCCCCTGGGGGTGGACGCCTGTTTCCAGCCGGCGGACGATGACGCGCGCAAAGGCCTGCGTGAGCGATATGACCTGCCCGAGTCCTTCTTCCTGTTTCTTGGCACCCTGGAACCCCGCAAGAATCTGCCCCGCATCCTGGAGGCATGGATGCGGGCGGGGCCGTCCGTGCCGGACCTGGTGCTGGCGGGCCGTGCCGGCTGGAAGGTAGACCTTGAACGTCTCGTTGGCGGCGGTCTTGACGCGCGCCGGCTGCATTGCCTCGGTCATGTGCCCCAGGAACTGCTTCCGGCGCTGTACAGCGAGGCGCAGGCTTTTGTGTGGCCCAGTCTGATGGAGGGTTTCGGCTTGCCGCCGCTGGAAGCCATGGCCTGCGGTGCGCCTGTAATTACCTCCAATACATCGAGCATGGCGGAGGTGGCCGGGAACGCCGCCCTCACCGTGGACCCGCTCAATGTCCGCCAGCTTTCGGATGCGATGACCGCCCTGGCCGAAGATGAACGCCTGCGGCAATCGCTGCGGGAGGCGGGCCTTGATCGTGCGGCGGACTTCACTTGGAAGCGGACCGCGGAACTGACCATGTTGGCTTATGAACACGCCTGCCGGGATAACGGGAGACCGATATGATGTATCCGGGCAGGGCGCGGCAACGGGAAAAGAAAAACACACCATGATTGTCGGTATAGACATTACGCCGCTCACAAAGACACCGACGGGAATCGGCCTGTACACCCGTCACCTGTTGCGGGAACTGGTTGTCCTCGACGGGCCGGCAGGATTTTGTGGATTGGCCGCCGGCGTGCGCCCGCTGGACAAGGAGAACATCCCTGTTCGGTACCGTCGTGTTCCGGTGCCTTCCCGGTTGATGTACCAGGCCTGGGCCCGTTTAAAACGGCCCTGGGCGGACATGCTACTGGGCGGGCTCGATGTGTTTCACGCGGTTAACTATGTGCTTCCCCCGCTTAAACACGCCCGGGGCGTGCTTTCCATTCACGACCTGGGATTTCTCCGCAACCCCGAATGGTTTAGCCCCAAAGTCATGAAGCCCTTTGCCCGCGCTATCCGGGAGGACGCGCTACGGGCTGACGCCGTCATTGCCGTTTCCGGGGCGACCCGGGATGATATTGTTTCCCTGCTCGGCATTCCACATGAAAAAATCCGGGTGATTCATGAGGCTGCGGACGACACGTTTAAGCCGGTGCCGCGGGATATCGCCGGCCGGCAAGTCCGGGATGCGCTGGGCGTCACCGGGCCCTACCTGTTGTTCGTGAGCACGGTGGAGGCCCGCAAAAATGTGACCGGTCTGCTGACCGCTTTTTCACGCGCCGATCTTCCCCATCAACTCGTGGTCGCGGGAGGCGCGGGGTGGAGGAGTGCGGAAGTCTTTGAACTCGCGGAAAAACTGGGCTTGAATGACCGGGTCGTGTTTACCGGATACCTTCGGGACCGTTCGCTGTTGCCTGCGCTCTACAGCGCGGCCGATGCCTTTGTATTCCCCAGCTGGCATGAGGGCTTCGGGCTGCCGGTGCTCGAAGCGATGGCCTGCGGATGCCCGGTTATCGCTTCCAATGCTTCTTCCCTGCCCGAAATCGGGGGGGATGCCGCGATGTATGTCAGCCCGGAGAATACGGATGAACTCGCCCGGAAAATGGAATTGGTCACGGGTGACGCCGCCCTGAACAACACGCTTCGGGAAAGAGGAATAACCCGGGCCGCCGGATTCTCCTGGCGCGCATGCGCCGAGGAAACACGCGATTGCTACCGAAGCCTGGTCTAGGCTATAGGGTGCGGGGAAGGCAGCCGGAGAAAATCACACATACCTGAACGGGCTGACAAGGACCGACGGCGGATTTTCCTTGTAACACGCCCCATAATAGAAAAGGTCTATCAGCCCCTCGGCCGCTTCGCTGGAAAGGTGCGTGTTGGGCAGGTAGGATTTGGATGTAACGAAGGTGTCCATCATACCAATAAGCGTCAGGGCAAGACTTTGCGCGTCACCGCCGGCCAGTTCGGCCCGGTCCAAGCCGTCCTGCATGATTTCTTCCAGGAAACGGAAACGGCGTAACCGGTAAATGGACTTGTCCAGTTTCGGCCCGCATTTCGGGGGAGAAAAGTACAACTGCAGAATCAGGCGCACCGCCTGTGGATTGCGCTCGGCGAAGGCGAAGGTGGCGCGCGCCACGGCCTTTAACCGGCCGATCACCTCGGAATAATGCTCGCGCGCGCTCAGCAGCGCCTTGGTGTATTCCGCCAGCGCGGGCTCCAGCAGTCGGCGGAACAGGTCCTCTTTATTTGTAAAATAGTAATATAAAACCGGACGGGTCACTCCGGCCCCTTCGATGATCTCACGTATACTGGTGCCCTCATAGCCCTTCTCCGAAAAGAGGTTCAGGGCACTTTCGAGAAGTCTGATTTCCGCTTCATTGACTTCGCGTTCTTCAGAAAAATGTTGTTCCATGTTGATCCCACCTGCTTACCTACCGTTAGTTAATGTTCCACGTCCATAGAGTAGTTCATTTGCGACCAGAAAATCAAGTTTTTTCTTGCACGGCACAGGCCGTTATTTCCCTAAGATTTCGTTTGGATCACATCCCCGGGCGTGGCAGTTGTGGAGCCGAAAGTTGCTCTTTGGGGAAGGGCGGGATATCCTGACGGGAGTATCCTGTACCAGCGAGGAGAAAAGATACGACAATCATGTATGATTGGGATTCAATTCCTTGATTTGTTATAATGATGCGGGTATCAGGCAGATCTTGGCGCATGGAGCCCCGCTCAATGTCCTGGCGCTACAGGAGGATTGTTCTGCCGGAAAATATTCGATACCTGCTACATTCCAGGAAAGGTCCGAACGTGTTTAAAATATTGCGTCATTTGCCCAGCCTGTTCTCCCACGACATGGCGATTGATCTCGGAACAGCCAATACCCTTGTGTATGTAAAAGGGCAGGGTATTGTGCTCAGCGAGCCTTCGGTCGTCGCGATTAACAAAGATACAGGCAAAGCGCGAGCCGTCGGCAATGAGGCGAAAAATATGATTGGCCGGACGCCGGGGAATATCGTCGCCATCCGTCCGATGAAAGACGGCGTGATCGCCGATTTTGAGATTACGGAGCAGATGCTTCGTTATTTCATCCAAAAGGTGCACAACCGCAAGCGGCTGCCCGCGTGGCCCCGGGTGGCCGTCAGCGTGCCGTCGGGCATTACTGCGGTGGAGCGCCGCGCGGTGGTGGAAAGCGCGGTGCAGGCGGGTGCGAAGAAAGTCTATATTATCGAGGAGCCCATGGCGGCCGCCATCGGGGCGGGACTTCCCGTTCAGGAGCCGCAGGGATGCATGATCGTTGACATCGGCGGCGGCACCACGGAAGTGGCCGTCATTGCCCTCGGGGGGATCGTGTTTCCCAAGTCTATCCGCACCGCGGGTGACGAGATGGACCAGGCGATCATGCAGCACCTGAAGCGCACCTACAACCTTATGATAGGCGAACGCACGGCGGAAGAAATCAAAATGACCATCGGTTCCGCCTTCCCCCTGAAGGAGGAAATGGAAATGCAGGTAAAGGGCCGCGATCAGGTGCTTGGCCTGCCCAAGGTGATCACTATCACCTCCGAGGAGATCCGGGATTCGCTCAAGGAGCCGGTGCGTGAAATCGTGGAGGCCGTGCGGGTCACCCTGGAACGGACTCCGCCGGAATTGTCCGCGGACATCGTGGACCGCGGCGTGGTGCTTGCCGGCGGCGGCGCGCTGCTGCGCGGCCTGGACCAGTTGATTGCCCAGGAAACGGGGCTGCACGTGACCGTTGCCGAGGATCCGCTGGGTGCGGTGGTTCTCGGGGGCGGCAAGTTCCTGGAAGAACTGAAACATTTCAAGCCCGAAGAAATTTAAGCGGCGTTTCTCCAGGTGCGGCCGTTTGTTTACAGCGGAGATAACGGGGCGACAGCATTTCCATGAACCCAGGCAGGATAATAAGCGAACACAGGCCCCAGGTCCTCCTGGTGGTATTGTTGCTGGGTTCCCTTTTCTCGCTGGTCATGGGCACGGAAAGTTCGTTCATTCACCGGGGGCTTTCCAGGGCGGTAAGCTTTATCTCCTATCCCTTCATCAAGGTCCAGCATCTCACTTCGAACACGCTGGGCGGGGCGTATAAATTTGTCTCCGACTACAACAGCGTTTTTCAGGAGAACAAATCTCTGAAGCTGGAAGTGGCCACCCTGAAAAGCAAGACGGCCCACTTGCATGAACTGCAGCAGGAGAACAGGCGCATCCGCTCCCTCTTCGGGTTCACGCGCCAGGAAGCGGGCATGGATCTCCTTCCCGTGATCATTCTTGAAAGTTACAAGGGACTCTTGCGCATCGAGGGGGGGGCGCGGGACGGTATCCGCGTTTCCATGGGCGTGATTACCCCGGACGGGGTTGTCGGCGTGGTGACGGAAGTGGCGGACTTCACGGCTACCGTGGCCACCATTCATCATATGGATTGCCGCGTGGGGGCCATGGTGCTGCGCAACCGGCTGCGCGCCTATGACGGCATCATTCATCCCAGCGGAAGCGATTTCAACCAGCTGTGCAGTATGGAATATATTGACATGAAAGAGGAGGTGCGCGTCGGTGACTGGGTGGTCACCAGCCCGGAAAGCCAGTTCCCGGCCGGTTTGCCCATCGGGCGCATCAGCACGGTGCGGAGCGGCGAGGGCTTGTGGAAAAGCGCGGACATCCATCCGGCCGTGGACCCCTACCGCCTTGACGAGGTATTCATTATAATGCAGGCGGCTGAGAGTGCGGACTACGTGGCCGGGCCTCCCGCTGCATTGCGCCGGGGCGTTCTTTCCGGGGGCGCCGCGCAGGCGGGCGTTTCCAACGCGCCCGAAATGCCGGACATGCGCACCCTCCAGGAGCGATACGCACCATGATGCGCGTAAGGCAACATACCCTGCCCGATTACCTGTTCTGGTTCGGATGCGTCATTTTTGCCGCCCTGCTCCAGACGAACTGGCCGGAATTTTTGAAGCTGCAGGACGTGTCACCCGACATCGTGCTGGTGATGGTGGTCTATTTCGCCATCGCCTTCGGCGAGGAGCGGGCGATGTTTACCGCGCTTATAGGCGGGTTGTACCTGGATGTCGCCGTGAACACCACGCTGGGCCACCATGTGTTTTGTTATGTACTGATCGGATATTTCTGCGGCCGTCTTTCCACCCGGCTGATCACGGAACATGAGGCCATCAAGGCGGGGCTGGTGCTGGTGGCAAGTTTTCTGCAGGGAATACTGTTCCTTGCCATCCAATATGTGCAGGAACCGCAACGGGGCATGTTGTACCCCGTGCTGACCAACGCGGTGCCCGCGGCTTTTTATTCCGCAATCGTGACCCCGATAGTCTTCATCGCCGTGGAGCGCATATTCCATCGCCGTGAGGCCATCACGGGCGGGATGCTGTAATGCCGTCCAAGAAAGACAACGACCGTTACGAAGGGGTGGAACGACGGGTGCAATGGGTGGGTTTCGCCCTGGTGGCGGCCATGCTGGTGCTATGCGTGCAGTTCTGGCGGCTGCAGGTCGTATCGTTGGGCGAATTTGCCAAGTTGGCCGAGGACAACCGCGTCTGGCAGAAACGGCTTGCGGCGGACCGGGGGCTGATTTATGACAGCAACGGCGAGGTGCTGGCGGACAATCGCGCCAGCGCCGATGTGGTCATGGTGCCCGGCGACTGTCCCCAGGATTTGCTGGATGATGTCTGCCAGCGCCTGGAGCGGCTGATCGGCATCGACCCGGCGGAACTGCGCAAAAAAATCGATGCCCAGAAGCACACGCCTTTTACCCAGCTTCTCGTGAAGCGTGACATAACCAAGGCGGACCGTGTCCGGGTGGAGGAAAACCAGCATGCCCTGCCCGGCGTGACGACCATTGTGCATCCCCAGCGGCGCTATCTGTTTCAGGAGACGGCCGGGCAGTTGCTGGGCTACCTGGGTGAAATTAACCGGGATGAACTTGAACGCTGGACCGACTATGGCTATTCCATGGGCGACCTGGTGGGTAAAGACGGCCTGGAGCGCTTTTACGAGCGCCAGTTGCACGGGCGGGACGGTTACATGCTGGTGACCAAGTACGCGTCTGGTCAACCGCAGCTGCGCACGGACCGGACCGGCCGGCCGGTAATCGCCCGCAGGGACAGTATCGGCCACCTGCTCAATCTGGAAGCGCCACCCGTTCACCCGCTGTCCGGGGATCCGCTTCATTTGACGCTTGATATCGGCCTGCAGCGGAAATGCGAAGCCATTCTGAAAGGCGAGGTGGGAAGCATTGTTGTGCTGGACGCCGATACGGGCGCCGTTCTGGCTATGGCAAGCGAGCCCGGATATGATCCCAGTGTCTTCGTAAACCGGGGCGCGAGTGCCGAACGTATGGAACTCCTCTCGGGGGAGAAGCCGAACCGCATGAGCCACCGGGCCTTTCGCGAAGTGTACCCGCCCGGCTCCATTTTCAAAATCATGCTTGCCGCGGCCGCCTTGGAAGAAAAAGTAATAGACGGGGGAACCCGTTTTTATTGTCCCGGTCATTACATGATCGACGGTAAAGGCAGGCGCTGGCATTGCTGGCGGCGGTCGGGGCACGGGGCTATGAATGTCGTCGAAGCGCTGGCCTATTCCTGTGACGTGTTTTTTTACAACGTCGGGCGGCGCCTGGATGTCGACCGCATTGTCGCCTATGCCAACAAGATGGGGCTCGGTGTGTTGACGGGCATCGATTTGCCGGGGGAGATGACAGGGCTGGTGCCCGGCCGGGAATGGAAAGCGGCGCTGAACGCCGACAAGCCGGTATGGGAACAGCAATGGTATCCGGGTGAAACCATCAATCTGAGTATCGGCCAGGGTAGCTGCACAACAACGCCCCTGCAGGACGCGGTCATGATGGCCTGTATCATTAACGGCGGCTATTGCGTGCGTCCCTTCCTGAACAAGGACCGGGGGGCTGCGCGGTCCGAGAAATTATTTCAGGATGAAACCATTGAGCAGGTTATCAAGGGGCTGCGCATGTGCGTCGAGAAGAAGTCGCCGCCGCCCACCGGAACGGGCAAGGAAGCGGCGGTTGAGGGCATGGACGTAATTGGCAAGACCGGCACCGCGCAGGTCATTTCCCTGTCAAATCTTGATCAATATGCCAGCGAAGAAGACATTCCGTATGAGAAGCGGCATCACGCGTGGTTTGTGGCGGGTGTGCTTGACCGTACGCCGCGCATCGCCATCTCAATTCTGATTGAACACGGTCATTCCGGCGGGTCGGCCGCGGGGCCTGTTGCCAAAGAGGTCATTGAGGCGTTCTACGGAATTTCGCCGGAAAAACCCGCCCAAGTGGCGGCGGGCGGGGAGTAAGGGAACCATGGCCTATTCCGGGAAACAGGTGCAATACCAGGACATCAGCGTTAACCTCTTTAACGTCCGCAATGTCACGCGCATCGACTGGTGGCTGCCCGTACTCGTTTTTCTGCTGGCCTTGTGCGGCTGGGTGCTCATGTACAGCGCGTCCCGAAGCACACAGGCTTCCTACCTGCCCCGCCAGGTGGTCTTCTTTACGGTCGGTATTTTTGTCGCCTTGTTTTTTATCTGCCTGGATTACCGTTTTGTTGTGGGACTTGCCCCGCTCATGTATGCGGGCTCGATCGGGCTGTTGCTGCTGGTCATATTTTTCGGCACGGTGGCCAAAGGCAGCGAACGATGGATAGAACTGGGAGTGTTCCGCCTCCAGCCATCGGAATTTTCCAAACTGGCCATGGTCTTTTTCCTGACCTGGTATTTTTCCAAAATCGGTGAGAGGATCAGGCGGCTGCATTGGTTCATATTGACCTTTATTCTGGCCGCCGTGCCTGTGGTCTTGATCTTGAAACAGCCCAATCTGGGTACGGCCGCCTGCCTGGGTCCGCTTACGCTGGCCATGCTGTACGTAGCGGGATGCAAGCGCTGGCATCTTGCCGTGGTAATCATCGCGGGTCTCAGCGCGGTTCCCATGCTCTGGTGGCAGATGAAGGATTTCGATCCCCAGACGGTGACGGAGCCGAAAGTCGTCTTTGAATTGAAGCACTATCAAAAAATGCGGATCTACACCTTTCTGCATCCGGAATATGACCCGCAGGGAAGCGGGTGGCACACGCTTCAAAGCAGGATAACCATCGGCAGCGGCGGATTGACGGGAAAGGGCTATCTGAAAGGCACGCAGACGCGGCTGAATTATCTGCCCGAGCATCATACCGATTTCATCTATTCCCTGCTGGCCGAAGAATTCGGCTTTGTCGGCGCCATCTTCGTGATCGCCCTCTTTACCCTGCTGTTGCTTCGGGGCTTGAGTTTCGCCCGGGACGCCGCCGATATGTCCGGAACGCTTCTCGCCACCGGGGTGGTTATTATCCTCGCCTTTCACGTATTCGTGAACATCGCCATTACTTCCGGGCTGATGCCCGTTACGGGGATACCCCTGCCCTTCCTCAGCTATGGCGGCAACTTCTATATGACCACCATGGCCGGCATGGGCGTTCTTCTCAGCGTGCCGCTGCGAAAACGGAATTACCTGCTGGAGGAAATGAGCGCCTCCGTGGGGCACGTCGAATTGTATACGCACACGTTTTGATCCATTTCAAGAAGATTTAGGTAAAGTACGATAGCGTTTGAGCCGTTGAACACGGCCCATATGTTCAGGAATGCTAGTTATGTTTCGAATCAGGGCTTTGTCCGGCAGTACATTTTTTCTTTCTCCGGATCGGCTGGATCAGGTCCGCGCGATTTTCCGGCAGTCCTTTCCCGAATATGCGGGCTATGCGGATAAGATCGAGTCCGTGCTCAGCCAGCCTGTCGGGCAGGGATATCGCGCGTCGTTGCTGGTGGCGGAAGGCGCTGTCGGCCGGGTGGATGCTTTTGCGCTGGTCCTGTATTTTGAAGAGGTGAAGAGCGCATTTCTCGATTATGTAGGCACCCGGCCGCAGTCGCGCAGTCGCGGTATCGGCGGTGCCCTGTATGAGGCGCTGCGCGAATATTGCATACGCCTGGATGCGCGGGCGCTTTATCTTGACGTGCAGCCCGACGTGCCTGAACTGACACCTGATCCCGGTAAACTTGCAGAAAGTCGCAAGCGCATGCGTTTTTACGAGCGCTACGGGGTCCGGGTTATTGACGGCACGCTATACCACAAGCCCCTGGGAGATCCTCCGACCACGGGTTTCCTGCTTTATGACGATCTCGGTCGCGGAACGCCCCTTTCGCGTTGGGAAGCGCGCCGGACCGTGGAGATGATTCTGCGGCGCCGTTTTGGACATATGGCCGATGATGCCTACATAAGGGAAGTGGTAGGTTCTTTTCGCGACGATCCCGTCCGGTTCCGTCCTTTTCGCTATCAACGGGTGGAGAAGGTCCACCCGGAAGTCGTTCCCCAACGGCTTTCCCAGGCCTATGCCATGGTCCGCAGTCCAAAGCATCAACTGCACCATGTCCGGGAACGCGGCTATTTTGAAAGTCCCATACGCGCCGAGGCCATTTATGAATCTTTGGGCGGGCTGGGCCTTTTTACACAGCTGTCACCGGACCGTCACGGGCAAAGAATTCTTGCCACCGTGCACGATCCCGAGTTTTTGAATTACTTGCGTGTTGTCTGCGGAAAAATTACGGGAAACCGGACCGTATATCCAGATGCGTTTCCCATCCATCGGCGTGACAAGGGGCCCAAACATTTGCCGGTGCAAGCCGGTTATTATTGTCTGGACGCGGACACCCCGCTCAGTCGTAATGCGTATATCGCCGCGCGTGACGCCGTTGATACGGCCCTCACCGCCGCCGATGAACTGGTGGCAGGGCGCCGGCTGGTGTACGCCGTATGCCGGCCGCCTGGACATCACGCGGGGAAAAGATTCTTCGGCGGCTTCTGTTATTTCAATAATGCCGCTCTTGCCGCGCAACGGCTTGCGCGCGATGCCCGCGTGGTCGTGCTGGATCTGGATTTTCATCACGGGAACGGTACGCAGGATATCTTTTACGAACGGGAGGACGTCTTTACGGTGTCGCTTCACGGCGACCCGGATCATAACTATCCTTATTTCTCGGGGTTCAGTGATGAGGTTGGGACCGGAAAAGGACTTGGCGCCAACCGGAACTATCCACTCCCTTCAGGAACAGACGAGGAACACTATCTGAGTGTTTTTGAAAAAGCGCTGGAACGTGTTGTCAGGGTGCGCGCCGAAGCATTGGTGGTCAGTCTGGGCTTTGATATTTTGAAGGGCGACCCCACCGGCACTTTCGTGTTGTCCCCCCGGGTAATGCGTGTCATGGGCAGGCGTCTGATGGAAACGGGGCTGCCTTTGTTAATCGTCCAGGAGGGTGGCTACAGTATTCGCAACATCAAGCGGGGCTGCCGGGCGTTTTTTATGGGCTGCGCCGAAGGGGAATAACAACAAAGCTCGTGGACGGCTGCACCGGAAATAAGTACCGTGTTCCTTCTCCCACGCGCCAGGTGGAACAGGATATGTTCCTCTTGCCTGCCATGTTTCAGAGGGGCAGGGAGAGCGGACAAGGTGTGATGGATCCATGTTCGGGCTTCCAGATCCCGTCAGTTATTTCAATGATCATTCGAAATCCAGTTCGGCGCTTATTTGAAGTCATCTTCCTATAAGACCGCAAGAAACGGACAGGCATCGAAATAGCCCATAGCAGTAATGGGCATCCATTCTTCGTTACAGATGGTTGCTTCGTCATCAGTTGCTCCGCCTTTGGTGTCCGTTTACCAGTGGCATGTGCATTCCCGACGATGTCTGGACGCCTGGTGTTATTCAATTCCGGGGGCGCGTCCGCGAAGTTTAGGCGCTTAAGGCCATTTCGCTGACAAATAATTATGAGTTCTGTTTTAAGTATAGGTAACCAAGAAGAGTGTCATGCTTTGATTTGTCTCAAAGACCCAAAAACAACGCGTCATTCCGGTTTTTCG
>JAAYBJ010000338.1 GCA_012730105.1 Candidatus Hydrogenedentota bacterium | reverse complement strand
TTGCTTTCGGAAAACAGGAAATCAGGATGAACTTTCGCCAGCAACAGGGGCTGATGCAGATTCATGAAGATTGGTGCGCCCACAATCCCTCCTGCCGCAACTGTTCCGTGCTGGCTTACCTGCGGGCGTTGGACGACAAGGAAGACTCATAGTATACGGGCACACGTAAGGCGGGGAAACCGATACCCTATGAGGAGTCATTTGCGAAGCGAGTCAGGATTGATGTCGGCATCGTGAAGAATTTGAAGTAAAGACAATATACGTTATGTTCGGATACCAAAGCGTCATAAATAAAGTGCATAAATAAAGCATTGATCTTGCGAGAAACTTGTGGTATGATTTACATAGTATTTGCTCCCCGTTGGATCAGCCGAAAGGCCTCTGGCGGGGTTATCTTTTTTGGGATGTTAATCTTCAAAAAGTTGCATGAATATATGCCAGGTGAACCCACCGAAAAAAGAACCGTTGTCTTCATTGACGGTCAGAACCTTTTTTATGCGGCCAGACATGCCTTTGGCTACACCTACCCAAATTACGACCCACTTGCTCTAGCGAAAGCCGTATGCACGCTTAAAGGATGGCAGTTGCGCGAGACTCGATTCTACACAGGCGTGCCTCAGGCTCAAGACTCCGCCACCTGGCATCAGTTTTGGACGGCAAAACTCGCTGTGATGGGAACGCGCGGGGTTCATGTCTTCTCGCGTCATCTCAAATATCGGAACCAAACGGTGGTCATACCCGGAGGCGGCCAGGCGACGGTTCTTGTCGGCCAGGAAAAAGGGATTGATGTTCGTATCGCGCTGGACATGGTCCGCAAGGCAAGAATGAACGAATATGATGTGGTGCTCCTTTTCAGTCAGGATCAGGATCTCTCAGAAGCGGCGGAAGATATAAAGAAAATTGCGCGGGAACAGGAACGATGGATCAAGATTGCATGTGCGTTTCCGAAAAGTCCCACGTATCAGAATCAACGGGGGGTAAACGATACCGATTGGATTCCCTTCGACCGCCAATTTTATAGCGCTTGCCTGGATCCCCTCGACTATAGGAAAAATCAATGATGTTTAAATACGCTCAACGCAAGCGTTAAACCTCAGGCTGCATAGACCGTTGCTCTCGAGGATGCAATACTCTCCAGGAAAAAGGGATTTTTGATCGCATTCATCTCGACCAAGTCTACATCGCAGTGAAACAAATCCTGCAATCCGGCAAGCAGACCGAAATACCGTTCCGCGTGTTCCTCGGGACTGCACGGATTAAAACGCACCAGGAAATCAAGATCACTTCGGCCTGGTGCATACCCTCCCTTGCAGGCCGAACTGAACAATTCCAATATCGCTACGTCATAGGGATATTTTTGGTGTATTTCAACACATGTTCCTTGTTCATTATATATTTCCTGTCGAAAAGAAACAATCTATTCGTTTTCGTCAACTTCTTTCACATATATGGCGTGCCAGCCCATACGCCCCTGTACTACCCGTGAATACAGGCGGCCACCACCGGGCAATTCCTGCCAATGGCTGAACTTTGCTTCATTTTGCCTGCGGGTGCTCAACGGCCAAGGCTTTCAATTGAAGTCTTTATTGACAGCATATTTTTATTCTTGTTTTCTTGCGCGCCATCCGGCTACGGTATCTCTTGAGGCGCTTCCCATTCAATTTTTAAATTAAGGGACGTTAAGTGACCAAAAGGATTGTAGAACGCACTCCTGAGCGGTTCGTCTGCGGCGCAACCCCCGAAGTTCCGGAGATAGGGTAGTACATACGTCTGATGTTACTTTTTAAGTGCCTCTTTCAGTTCCGCGACAGAAATATCTATGTCATACAGGATGCTTTTCAACACCTTCGGGGAGATTATTTTTCCTGAATGAACAGATACGGTTACACGCTTGCCCGCCGGATTCTTAAAAATATGGTGGCTGCCACTGGAACGCGACAACAAAAAACCTTTCTGCCCCAAGACCCGAATAATCTCTTTTGCGGTGGCGCGCGGCAGGCGGTCACTCATACTGCCACCTCTATGGTGGTCAGATTGATAGATTGGGGTATTCTTATTTCCTCGCCGTCCGCGATCCGATCCTCAATGTGAAGACGAATGGCATCCTGCAAGTTCGCACGGGCCTCCTCGAAAGTGTCTCCGCTCGTATAACATCCTTGAAGTTCCGGACACCATGCATAATAGCCGTCTTCGTCTTTTTCAATTACGGCTGCAAAGCGATATGTGGACATGGCATCTACCTCCATTTTAGAACGTCATATACCCAGCGCGTATTTTTTTACGATAGAAACAATAGTATCAAAACCAGCGCGTATAAAATCGTAACACGAAATAACTTGTGAGTACCGAGTTCTCTTTTATTCGTTCGGTTGATTGTCGGCCCTGATTTTACACAACTCGATAGCCAAAGTCACCCATTCCTGGGTGAGTTCCTTGTACTTACGGTAGTTGGCTAT
>JAAYBJ010000337.1 GCA_012730105.1 Candidatus Hydrogenedentota bacterium | reverse complement strand
TTTGCACCGCGAAAAACCGGAATGACGCGTTGTTTTTGGATTCTTGAACTGAACCGGAACATACCGCTCCTCTCGGCAACAAACGAAACTCATAATTAATTGTCAGCGAAATGGCCTTAAGCGCCTAAGGCTAAGCCTGTTAAGTAAAGGCATTTATCTGTTTACTGCATTTGAGTGTTCAACTTGCATAAAAGTATAGTTGCAGTCGCGTTCAAAGTCTTTATTCGACCATAAATTCCACAAGGGAAAATACGGGCAGGGGGGACAGGACTTCCCGGCCTTTCAAAAGGGGAAGTTCGATGACAAAGGCCGCCTCCACCGCTTCTCCGCCCAACTGGCGCACCAGGCGCTGCACTGCGGCGACGGTGCCGCCTGTCGCGAGCAGATCGTCCACAATTAAAAGGCGCTGCCCCGGCTGAATCGCGTCCCGGTGTATTTCAACCGCATCGGTTCCGTATTCAAGCGCGAAGGACTCCTGTATCGTTTCGCCGGGCAGTTTGCCGGGTTTGCGTGCCGGTATGAACGGAAGGCTCATGGCAAACGCGAGTGCCCCGCCAAAAATAAAGCCCCGCGCTTCCACCCCCACAAGGGCATCCAGGCTGTACGCGTCATAACGGTTCTTAAACGTCTCTATCACCTGCTGAAACGCTTCGGGATTAAGAAGCAGGGTGGTGATGTCCTTAAACTGGATTCCCGGTTTCGGAAAATCAGGGATGTTGCGGATTACGGAAGCAAGGTCCATGCGTCTTTCTTTCTTCTATGACAAGGTATGATTACCCTATAAACGACACCAAGGCCATTAATGTTATCATTTTTCTTTCATTATTCCCAAAGGGGCGGTTCTGGTACTGCCATGTTGCGCTGTAATTGTTTCGGTTGAATCGCCCAACGTTTTATAGACCTCTTTTTTTCTGACTAAACGCTAAACCCCGTCCCCTAAAACCTGCCTGGTTTGGAGCCCGATTGCTGGACACTTTTCCTTGAAATGTGAATTACCCATTGGCATCTCGGAAAGAACCGTTTCGGGCTTCCTCCGCAAAAGCGAGGATGTTTTCCCAGGGCGTTTCGGGTTGCACCAGGTTGGCGGGACACAGCACGGCGCAGTTGTCCCCGGCACACAATGCTTTTGTCGAGCGGACCCATTGCCGGATCTCTTCCGGAGTGCCGAAGGGGAAAAGGCGCTGGGCGCTGATGGAGGCGCACAATACGATGTCCCTGCCGTAAGTGTTTCGTATTTTCTCGAAATCCATGCACTCTGGCTGAATGGGATGGAGAATGTGAAAGCCCAGTTCGATGATATCGGGAATAATGGCCTCAATCTTGCCGCAGCTATGCAAAAAGAAGTTGCACGTGGGATGATCCCGCCGAACCGCGTCCAACACGTCCCGCCAGCGGGGCTTGATATAGCGCCGCCAGAGCGCCGGGTCAATCTGCATCCCGTTCTGCATGCCGGCGTCATCGTAGAAACACAGAACGTCGATACCAGTACGGGCGGATTGGAGCGCGAGCGCTTTGGTGTATCCCGCGACTTTGTCTATGACCGCCCCGGCCATTTCCGGCCAGGCGAGCAGATCCATCATGAACTGCTGCATGCCCCGCAGCCACCAGGACCATTCATAAATGCTGCCGGCATAACCGAATACCGGGTAGCCCCGGGACTGGTATCCCTTGACGGTTTCGGAGGCGTTTCCCGCTTCGATTACAGGCGTGGGAAACAACTCCACTTCCCGAAGATCCCCGGTATGCGCCAGGGGGGGGAAGGCTTCTTCGTAGGCGCCTTCAATAGTCCCTGGGCGGTGGCCGACACCCCATTCGTCAAATACAACGCCCGGTTCAATCGTTTCGTGGAGCGCTGTGGGATCGGTGCCCCCAAAGTGCGTTTTCAATGAAACGGTTCGGAAGTCATAATTAAAATACTCTTCCGGATTTGAATGCCCTGTCTTCTCCCGAAATAGTCTCATCACCGGTGCTGTAAACCCGGGATTCGATCCCACATCGAGGGTGAAGGGTATCCAGTCCGCGCGTTCATGTCGGACGACCTGGTTAAAGTTATCTCGGGGGCTTTTACCCATAGGAATGCTCCGTATTGTTCCCGTTGCCTGCATCGAATTGGATGGGCTGGCCACAAAAGATGAATATCAAGGACCAAGCCCGTTTCTGTCCATGTACTAGTATATCGAATCTACATTAAATCATCGGAAGATTTGCGGTTCCTGTTGTTCAAGCCAAGCTTCCCGCGTATACTTTTGAAAGCCAGGCGCTTTGTTATATTATGACTTCGTCCGGGTGTCGGACAACAGAAAAACGTTGTCAAGGAGATCGTCCGTGGATAAGATACTTGTTGGCAAGGGCGAACAGCCAGTCCACTTGTTGGCCAGGTACGGCAATCGTCATGGTCTGGTGGCGGGAGCGACTGGTACCGGGAAGACAGTTTCCCTGATGGTGCTGGCGGAAGGGTTCTCCCGCATGGGGGTGCCGGTCTTCATGGCCGATGTGAAAGGGGACGTCTCCGGCCTGGCGATGGCGGGCGTAAGCAATGACAAAGTGCTGGAACGCGTCGCTCGGACGGGCGTTGTAAACTATGTGAACGAAGCCGGTCCGGTGGTGTTCTGGGATATCTACGGCAAGAACGGTCATCCCGTGCGCACCACGATAAGCGAGATGGGCCCCAGCCTCCTGGGAAGGCTTCTCGAATTGTCTGATACCCAGGCGGGTGTGCTAGAAATCGCCTTCAAACTGGCGGACGACCAGGGGCTGCTTCTGCTGGACATCGATGACCTGCGCGCCCTGCTCGGATTCATCGCGGACAACCGGAAGGCAATATCCACGGAGTACGGCTTGGTAAGCGCCCAGTCCGCAGCCGCCATTCAGCGTGCCCTGCTGACATTGGAGCGGGAGGGCGGGGAGGTTCTGTACGGGGAACCCGCGCTGGAAATCAATGATCTGATGCGCACCGATCTCAACGGCCGCGGCATCATCAATATCCTTGCCGCGGACCAGCTGATACTGAAGCCCCGGCTCTACTCGAGTTTCCTGTTGTGGCTGCTCTCCGAGCTGTTTGAAACGCTGCCCGAGGTCGGCGACCTGGACAAGCCGAAACTGGTGTTCTTTTTTGATGAAGCCCACCTGCTTTTCGATGACGCGCCGCCCGTGTTGCGCCAAAGGGTGGAACAGGTTGTTCGCATCATCCGCTCCAAGGGGGTGGGCGTGTATTTCTGTTCCCAGTTTCCCGACGACGTGCCTAATGAAATCCTGGGACAGCTCGGTAACCGCATCCAGCACGCGCTGCGCGCCTACACACCCCGCGATCAGAAGGCGGTAAAAACGGCGGCGGAAACCTTTGTGGCCAATCCACGGCTGGATGTCGCCGAAGTCATTTCCCAGCTTGGCGTGGGGGAGGCCCTGGTGTCCACGCTGCAGGAAAAGGCGGTGCCCATGCCCGTGGAGCGGACCGTCATCTGCCCGCCCCGCTGCAGGATGGGAACCTTGACGCCTGAGGAACGGGCCGCCGTGCGTGCGCGCAGTCCCATAAGCGGCAAATATGACACCCTGGTGAACCGTGAATCGGCCTATGAAATCCTCAACCGGAAGGC
>JAAYBJ010000336.1 GCA_012730105.1 Candidatus Hydrogenedentota bacterium | reverse complement strand
GATTCTCTTTCATGGCTGTTATCCTTCATGTATACATTATCCGGACGTGGCGGCTCCGGCAATACTCCTTTGTGCCAACGTTGCGAAGCCGGGGAGTATTCCCGTATTGCCGGCGCGGGATGGGGGAAAAGGACTTATGCGTTTAGCCGGGTATCCGTCTTCAAGACCCGTGTGCGGGCCGGATCCAGGCCAAGCAGTTCCATGATTTCTTTGGGTTTTGCAAGCCGCCCTTCCTTAATTGCGGTGGTAAAGGATACCGCCAGTGTTTCCGCGCCCTGGATGTTCACCGGCACGCAGCGCAGCCCGGTGACGAGCGGGCGGAGGTCCAGGGAAACCGCTTTACGGCCGTTCTTTCCACCCTTCAGGCGGTCCTTGACCATGCGCTCCATCGGCCATGCTTCCGCCTCATTCAGTTCCAGGAGTTTTGTTTCCAGGCCGTCGGGTACAGGGTCCGCTACCAGCAGGTAAGCGTGTCCGGCGAGTTGCGCCATGAGGGCGGGCTCGTTCAACGCCACTTCCCGGGACTCATACGCGGTCAGGCCGTCCGGTAGTTGGCGTTGCAGGGCCTCCAGGGCTTCGCCGGGGGCACGGCGTTCTTCCAGTACGATGTCCATCAGTTCCGCTTCGCTTTCTTCTCCCACCGGCATGGCGGTGGCGAAGGTGACCTTTGGATGGGCATGAAATCCCTGGGAATAGGCCAGGGGCATTTCTGCCCGCCGCAGCGCCCGTACCCAGGCCTGGGCGGTTTCCAGGTGGCTCAGGAAGCGCAGGCGGCCCTTACGCCCTACACGAAAGCGCAGGCGCTGCACACCCGGACACGGCTCCAGGCGTTTTTCAGCGGGCACCGTCGGGATGTCAGGGTCGGAGTCCAGGGCGGCAAGGCTCCGGGACCGCATGATCGCGCAACTGTCGGCGGTGTGCCGCAAGGCCCCGCATTGATGGCAGGTTCCCTGGCGGCAATCCGGTGTGAAGCATTCCCCGCCGGCTTGCTTCCATTCGGCGAGCAGCGCTTCTGGGCTGACCTGCGCGTCGATGTGATCCCAGGGGAAACGTGTTGTTTCCTTCCGTTCAGCAAATAGTTCCTCTACGGGATACCCCGTTTCTTCGATCGCGGCCTGCCAGGCTCCGAAATTCAGGCGCTCTTCCCAGGTCTCGTAGCCGCCGCCATGGGCCAGCACGGACAGCAGCAACCCGGCGGCGCGGCGGTCGGCGCGGCTGAGCAGTCCTTCAATAAAGGAACTCTCCGGGGCGTGCCGGCCGAAGGTAATACGGCGGTGCGGGCGCAGCAGTCCGGCAAGCCGCCGCTGTTTCTCCATGGTTTCTTCCCTGCTGATCTGCGCCGCCCACTGGAACGGGGTGAAGGGTTTGGGCACAAAGGTGGAGATGCCCGTGCGCAGCTGGGCTCTTGAGTTTGCCCGTTTCCCGGCGTTCAAGGTGCGAATGCACAGGTCCGCGATGGCGTCCACATCTTCTTCAGTTTCCGTGGGCAGCCCGATCATGAAATACAGTTTGATGTGCGTCCAGCCCCGACGGAAGGCTTCGGCGGCCAAATCGAGCAACTGGTCATCCGCCACATCCTTGTTGATGACCGCGCGCAGGCGCCGTGTGCCCGCCTCCGGCGCGAAGGTCAGTCCGCTGCGCCGCATGGAGGCGACATAATCGGCCATCTCGACGGAGAAGCGGTCCATTCGCAGCGAGGGCAGCGCGAGCGCCGCCTGCCGTTCCGAGGCTATCCGCGCCGCCTCGCGGAGCAGGGCGCCCGCTCGGGAGTAATCGCAGGTGGACAATGATACTAGCGTGGCAGCCTCCAGACCGGAGGAAGTCAGCGCCCCTTCCAGCAGGCGGCTGATTTCCGGGATGCCCCGTTCGCGGACCGGGCGCGTCAGCATGCCCGCCTGGCAGAAACGGCAGCCGTGGGTGCAGCCGCGAAGCACTTCTATTCCCGCGCCGTCATGGACCAGCTGCACGTATGGGGTGATGTAGCGTTCCGGAAAGGGCGCATTGTCGAGATCCGCAATGAAGCGCGCCCGTATCAAGCCCTTGGAAGGGTCGGGCAACGACCGCCCGTCGGCGAGCGCTTCCAGCGGATACAGGGAGGGCACATAGACGCCCTCAATGCAGGCTAGCGCTTCCAGCAAAGCCGTCCTGGATTCGCCTTTCCGGCGACGCAGGCAGTAGGCAATCTCCAGGACCGCCTCCTCGCCGTCGCCGATGACAAAAAAATCCATAAATGGCGCCAACGGTTCCGGATTGTAGGCGCCGGGTCCGCCCGCAAAGACCAGCGGCATGGACGCGTCACGCTCGGACGCCAGCAGCGGCAATCCGGCAAGTTGAATGAGTTTGAGGACGTTTACATAGGTGAGCTCGGATTGGAGGGTAAAGCCGATGCCGTGCGCGAGGGTGATGGGCTCCTGAGATTCGAGCATGCGCAGGGGCTGGTCATGGCGCCGCATCAGGGCCTCCATGTCCGGACCGGGCAGGTAGGCCCGCTCCGCCCAGACGCCTTCCAGACCGTTCAGGGCCGTATACAGGATTTGCAGGCCCAGGTTGCCCAGGCCCAGTTCATACAGGTCCGGGAAGACGAGGCACAGGCGCAGATCCACTTCGACTGTGTCCTTGGTGATGGAATTCCACTCGCCGCCGATATAGCGCGCCGGCTTTTCCACCAGCGGGAGCATCCAATCGGATGATAGGTTTTGTGTCATGATATATTCTGTCCCTCGAAGGGGGTAGGGGCTTCAACAGTGTATCAAGGCTTTCGTGCCTCGCCGGTCCGGCGGTATCGCCGTATCCATGCCGGAAAAACGAGATTGTAACAGATACCCGGGAGCGGAAAAAGTTGCGGCATGAGGAAGGCGGAATTTGAAATGGGGTGGTCTCTTTGATTTTTACATCCGGCGAGTTGCAGCGCCGTTGTGGAACCCGTTAAGATGTGAAGAGAGGATGCACAACATGAAAAAGAGACTTTTTATCTGTTGGTTGTTGTTTCTTGCCGGAGTGTGTGCCGCGTCGGAAAAACCGGAAATTGCAGTGGGCATGATTACGGGCCAGGACCTGTTCAACACCACGATGCGGGAAGGCGTGGCCTGTTACCGCATTCCTGCGCTGGTAACGGCGCCAAATGGGGATATCCTTGCCGTCATCGATGAGCGCGTAGCGTCCTGTTCCGATCTGGGGGATAATAAAGACATCAATATTGTCGGGCGACGCAGCGGGGACAACGGCTTGACCTGGTTCGGCATGGAAACCATCGTGGATTATGAATATGGAAAGTCCGCTTCCGATCCTTCCATGATCGTGGACAGGGAGACCGGGGAAATCTTCCTCTTCTATAATTTCATGGACCTGGTCCAGGAACCCGGCATCTATTATTTGCGTGTAGTGAAAAGCGGGGATAACGGGAAGTCGTGGAGTAAACCGGAAGACATCACGTCTCAGATTACCAGGCCCGAATGGCATGACGATTTCAAATTCATTACCTCAGGGCGCGGCATTCAGGCGCGTTCCGGTGACTTGCTGCATACGCTTGTGAACCTGAAAAATGGGCTGCATGTGTTTGGAAGCCGGGATCATGGTAAAATCTGGTTCTTCATCGATGCCCCGATCACGCCGGGAGACGAGTCGAAAATCGTGGAACTCGCCGACGGTTGTTGGATGATCAACAGCCGGGTCAAAGGCAAGGGAATGCGCTATGCTCATGTTTCTCAGGATCAGGGCGCGACCTGGCAGACTTCCCCCGAGCCCGCCCTTATTGACCCGGCGTGCAACGCGAGCTGTATCCGGTACACGAGCACGGAAGACGGATATGACAAGAACCGCCTGCTGTTTTCTAATGCCAAAACGAAAGACCGTCGCGAAAATATGACCGTGCGCGTAAGCTATGACGAGGGAAAGACATGGACCGAGGGCAAGACGATTTATCCCGGGGCTTCGGCCTATTCCTCGCTTACCGTTCTCCAGAACGGCGACATTGGTTTGTTGTTTGAAAAGGACGACCACAAACAGAATATGTTTGTATGTTTTACCTTGGAATGGCTTACGGACGGCGGGGACCGCTACGAAGCGCCGAAAACAAAGTAACTCGGGGGGGGAATCCCTGATGGCGTTTTAAGCCGTTTGTCCGCCGGAACACCGTGATGGTTTCCCGGAAAGAGAATCACTTCAAACGAGGGGTTTTGCCTGATTTCATTTCCGCCATGTGCAAGTGGTATACTCCAAAATTTCGTAAACTAATTTTGTTGCTGACCGCATGCGGGTGAGATTCAAGGAACATCGGGTGGATTCATTGTATTTTGGCGTTGATTTTGGGACCACGAATTCGAGCGTGGCGGTATATGACGGCAGTAAGGCGCGGGCGCTTCCCCTGGACCTGCGGAACGACCTGCCCACTTCGCTGCCGTCCCTGCTGTATATTTCGCGGGAAGGCGACCATATTGTAGGAAGGGGCGCCGCAGACGCCTTTATTGAAAGGAATGTGGACCGCGAAGTCAAAACGCGCCAGGTGGATTTGAATATGGCCGTTGAGGCCTACGTGGGGGCGGAACCGGACAAGAGCGAGGTGTACAACCCCGGCTTGGTGGATCCCGAGGTGCGCCAGGCGATGCGGGTCAGGACAACCATAGAAGTGAACGCCCCGGGCAGGCTGTTTCAGTCCCTGAAGACCCTGCTCCGCCAGCCCCAGTTTAAAAGCACCGAGGTGTTCGGTGCGCAGTACCAGATCGAGGAACTGGTCGCTTTTATTCTCAAACCCATGAAAGAGGCCGCTGACCGGCATGCCGGGTATGACGTCGACACTGCCGTATTCGGGCGTCCTGTGCGTTTTTCCGAGGAGGATGAGGAAAACACCCTCGCCGAGGGACGGCTGCGTACGGCGGCCGCCCTGGCGGGGTTTAAGAACGTGGTGTTCTTTTTCGAGCCGGTGGGCGCGTGCGTGGAATATGCCGTCGAAACCGGCGAGCGGCAGCGGCTCATGGTGGTGGACATCGGCGGCGGCACCTGCGACGTGTGCATCATGGACTTTCAGGGCTGCGTGAACGTGGCGGAGCGGCTGGCGTCCAGCCGTATTCTCGGGGTGGCCGGGCTGCCGGTCGCGGGTGATGCGCTGGACCGCGAAATCATCCGCGACCGCATCTTTCCGCTGCTGGGCAGCCGGGCGCGCTACGGCCCGTCCCACCTGCCCATGCCCCAGTATATTTATAGCCAGATTCTGGACTGGCAGAACATTTACAAGTTCAACACGGAAGAAATGATCAACTGGCTGCTTGCCGCGGAGGTCTACTCGAACCACCCGGAAGGGCTGCGCGCGCTGCGCTGCCTCATACAGAAAAACTATGGTTACCTCGTGGCGCGGGAAGTGGAAGCCGCTAAAAAGCGCCTGTCCGAATCCGAAAGCACCCATATCGTCATCCGCAAAGAAGACATTCAGATTGATGACACCCTTGCCCGCGAGGAATTCGCCCATATCATTGAATACACCATTGAGGAAATGCGCGACTGCATCGTGGAGGCCGAGCGCAATGCCGGTGTCGCTCCCGGAGAAATCGACCTGGTGTTGACCACGGGCGGTACCTGCCTGGTGCCCGCCATCCGCGTCATGCTCGAGAACCGCTATGGACGGGAAAAACTCCGCAGCCGGGATTCTTTCACGAGCGTCGCCACGGGTCTTGCCGTCGTGGCGCGATATGTCTGAGTAGGACGGGTAGGAT
>JAAYBJ010000335.1 GCA_012730105.1 Candidatus Hydrogenedentota bacterium | reverse complement strand
TTTATAATGAAACTAGAAATACGTTGATACGGGTGTATTTCATGTGTTTCTTTCTGACTGAGATACTGCGTTTCGGTTGCGCCGAAGGCGCCCCCTTCTTCCGGGCGAAGTCCCGGACGAAGCGTAGTTACTTCTATGTTGGGTGGATGTTAGACCTGCTGGATAAGCCCTATCTACCGCCGGTTGAAATAAATACGTATCCAAACCTGGTCGCCGGTACCAGCGCCCTCGGTCTTCCCGCACCAGCTGGCGGTTTCGTTCCGCAACAGGCGGGCGCCGCGTTGGACCAAAAATTGCTTGAGCTTATGGGCGTTGCCGATCCAGGCGGTGTTAACATTCTTAGGGTTATGAATGGCGATATAGAATTAGATGACGTTTACGTCGGTGTGGGCAATGGCGCAGGCGACACCATCTACAGGCTTAAAGAAGGCAACGAGCGGTTCATGATCACCGATGTCAACAATCCACAAACCTCCGCAATGGCACAGAGCACGCTCTTCGCCATGATGGACCTGTTCGGCAACACCGGTGGAATTGCGTTGTTTAACCATGTTCCCGGCGGCTGCAACGTCTTGTTCATGGACGGTCATGTGGATTGGATCCCCTATGTGGCACCGGCTCCGGGTACCGTAGACACAGCCAGCATGGACCTTGGCGCGACCCAACCCGTGCTGCCGAGTATGGCGGGCGTTATTGGTATTTTCAATGCCGCTCTGTAATCTTTAACCCTATTTCTGTCTATTTTTCCCTGCAATCCAGCGGTTGCGGGGATTTTTGTTTGTGTGTCAGGCGGGGTATGTAACGCTGAAGCCAAAATGTGCTGGGACCACTACTTTGTCAGACGCTGTCGGACCGGGTAAGACAGTGCCTTATCACAGTTTTCGATAGAGAGGTAAACTTCCTGCACGACCATTTCGATAGCGCTTAAGATGACATCCTGAAATCTATAACTTTTGGCATATATTTTTTGTAAATAAAGAAATTCTATGGTATTCTTAATATAGTAAGTACTGTTTAAAAAATTAAGTGGGTATTACTAGAAAGGAGGTGAGTACTTTTTCAAGAAGAAAGAAGGGTCGGAGAACCAGGCTTACTAAGTTCATTGTGTTTTTAACTTAAAGAAAAGGAGTTTTACATGAAGCGACGTGGATTTACCTTAATCGAATTGCTGGTCGTGATCGCCATTATTGGTATTCTGGCCGCGATTTTGCTTCCCGCCCTGGCGCGCGCCCGTGAGGCTGCCCGCCGGAAATCCTGTCAAAACAACCTGAAGCAATGGGGCACCATCTTCAAACTGTATGCGGATGAACAAAAGGACTATTGGCCGCCGCTGCAGATTACCAGCATCCTTCGCGAGGACTGGCCTACGGGCAGCCTTCTGGAAGAACTGGACATTGGCGCCCAGCCGCAATATACCGCGTGGTATCCCAACTACAACAGTGATCCTTCAATTTTAATTTGTCCTTCGGATGCTGAGCAGTCTATTGACGACTTGAAGGATGCCAATGGCGATTGGGACTTCTATAAACCGAACCAGAATTACACCTACAGTTATTTGTACGTCGGCTGGATGTTTGACTTGTTGAACAAGCCTTATCTGCCGCCCGTTGAGATGAGCACCCTGACGAATCTGACGGCCGGTACCTCAGCGCTAAGTCTTCCTGCACCTGATAACGGTTTCATATCGGCGCAGTTTGGCGCCATGATTGACGAATTACTGCGAAAAGTCCTCACGGAAACGAATCCACCTGTCGGCATCTCAATGCTTAAGATTGTGGGCGAGGATGTCGATGTTCCCGCCGGCGTGGGTAACGGTGGCGGCAACGTCATTTACCGTTTGAAAGAAGGCAATGAGCGGTTTATGATCACGGACGTCAACAATCCGCAAACTTCCGCCATGGCCCAGAGTACTCTCTTTGCGATGATGGACCTCTTCGGTAACAGCGGCGGTATCGCCCTTTTCAACCATGTGCCCGGCGGCTGCAACGTGCTGTATATGGACGGCCATGTGGACTGGATTCCCTATGTGGCGCCCGCCCCGGGTCAGGACAACAGTGTAAGCATGGACTTGGGCGCGACCCAGCCCGTGCTGCCGAGTCTGGCCGGCGTCATCGGTATATTCAATTCGGGCCTCTAATCCCGAATCGCTTGCGAAAACTTTCCCCCGCGGGTTTAGGCCCGCGGGGGTTCTTGTTTTTTGGGGTACAGGCGCAAACGTACGCAGTCAGACACTGTCGGACTGTGTCGGACAAGGCCGGACATCAAGTACTCGGGATAGTCGTTATTTTTACAGAATACCGCGCGTCTGCAGGTATTCCACAACCTTGCGCACACAATCTTCCACAGACAGTTCCGCGGTATTCAGCACAAGTTCCGGGTTTGCCGGAGATTCATAGGGGGCACTGATGCCGGTAAATTCCGGAATCTTGCCTTCACGCGCTTTTTGATATAGCCCTTTGGGGTCACGCACCGCGCACACATCCACCGGACAGTCCACAAAAATCTCTATAAAGCGTTCGCCGCATAAAGTCCTTGCCTTATTGCGGTCCGCACGATAAGGAGAAATAAACGCGGTGCTCACGATAAATCCCGCATCGAGAAACAGGGCCGCGACTTCGCCGATACGCCTGATGTTTTCCTCCCGGTCTTCCGGTGAAAAGCCAAGATCCTTGTTCAGGCCGTGGCGGATATTGTCGCCGTCCAGGACATAGGCCTGGCATCCGTGTTCAAACAGGATTTCCTGCAGGGCCTGCGCAATGCTTGATTTCCCTGAGGCGGACAATCCAGTAAACCAGAGTACCGCGCCTCCGTGCCCATTGCGTTTTTTGCGATCCTCTTTGGAGATCGTATGGTGATGCCAGGTGATGTTGGTCGCTTTAATTTGTTCAGCCATGAGGTGCCTTTCCAAGAGTTGTTTAATTCGGATTGTAGTAGATTGCTCTTAGCCGTTATGGAAAACAAAGATTTTTCAAGCCCAGGGACTTAAAAGACAAAAAGGACCAAAACGAATAATCTTTTTCAGTTGCCATGCCAACAGAAAAACTTCGTTGGACTAAACGCAAACGCATCAGAATGTTCGATGATAGAAAACTTTGCCACATAGTAGACGCGGCATCCCTGCCGCGTTGTCGGGCGGAATATGAATGACATGTAAGCCATTAAACAACGCGGCAGGGATGCCGCGTCTACTATGGCGCCTATTCATTGTTTTTTCACGGCGATAGCCGTTTAGTCCAACGATTGTAATACGCTCTCCTGATTGGCAGGTCCTTTAAGTCCCTTAAGTCTTTTCGGTCCTTTCTTTCAACAGGCTTTCCCTACGTTCACTGACGTTTATAGGATTACGGCTTAAGAAATAATTGTGAACACGTCCCCGGAATTCAACTTGATCCGGGTTTTGTTGGATTATAGAACAGACCCGGACTGTTCGCAAAACATCTTGCTGAAATGCACAACAAGAAACACGGCGGGGCTGGTAACTCCTCGTTAATCACAGTAAAGACGATTGTGTTATCATTTTATGGTGCCCCGCCGTACTGTTACTGCCCCTGAAAGGACGATATGAACCCAAGGCTTCGAATATTCCCATTCCTACTGTTGCTCTGCATGCCCCTGGCTGCCGATCTGCAGGGAAGAGAAGAATCCTCCGAGATTTTTCAGGGTATTCGGTATATCAAGCGGACCCAAACGGTTCCACACAAACAGGTGACCCACATTATTGAGATCAACCTGTCCGTCCCGGAGCTTCGCTTCATGACCACCCCGTCCAACGGGGAGGAAGGCCCCCGGGAAACCTGGTGCGAAACGACCTCGGCTTTCGTGCGAAAGACAAAGGCGCAGATCGGAATCAACGGCAACTTTTATTACAATGATAAAGAAGAACATACGGAGCTCTTGGGACTGGCGGTTTCAAATGGGGAGGTGGTGTCACCGTGGGACGGGGGATGGGCCAAGTACGCTGTTAACATAAGCAAAAACAATGAGGTTGTGTTTGTGGAACGGGCTGAAAATGGTGCTGGCACGACAAAAACGGTTCCGGACATTGAATTGTACAACACCCTAAGCGGCAACATGATGTTGGTAAGCACCGGTAAAATACAAGTGCCAGAAGAAGGGGACCGGCACCCACGAACCGGTATCGGCAAACGGGCGGACAACAAACTACTCCTGATGGTTGCGGATGGCCGGCAACCGGGATACAGTGCGGGAATGACGTATTACGAGATGGCACAGATGTTTCTGTCTCTGGGCGCGACCGATGCGCTGGCATTGGACGGGGGCGGTTCCGCAACGCTGGTAATTGCTGCCCCGGAACCCAAAGTGATTAATGCGCCGATGCCAATGGAAATGCCCGGCGGGTTAACCCTGTCACCGCCGGGCCTGGAACGCAAAAACGGCAATAATTTGGCCATTTTCGCCGCTCCTGTTCAAGAGCGCGCGGACAAACCCGCTGCACCGTAATGTCCGATTGTTTTACCCTGCCGCCCGCTTATTTTACAGTGAATCGCCTACAAGCGCGATTTCTCTCTGCAGGCCGGGATAGTCAGGCGAAATATCCTCTATCTTTCTGAGATGTTCGAGCGCCTTTGCCGCTTCTTTCTTTTCGTGAAACAGGATGCGCGCAAGGTTGAACCGGGTATCGACATTTTCGGGATCGACCATCAGTACCGCTTCATAGAGTTTAGACGCCGCATTCGATTCTTTCTTCGATGCCAGAAAAGTCGCTGCTTCGGAAAGTACTTCGGCATTTGCACCGAATTTTTGAACCAGTATCTCAAAATAATCCAGCGCTTTGTCCCGTTCTTTTTTGAGCAGGTAAAGCCGGCCCAGATTAAAGTGGGCCGCGGGATCATCGTTAAAAATCTCCAGGGCTTTCAGATAACAGTTTTCCGCCTCGTCCAGGTTGCCCTGTTTCAGTTCCAAATTACCGAGGTTGTTCAAAGCGAGCGGAAATTCAGGAATATGTTCCAGCGCGGTCAGGAAATGAGTTCTCGCGGCTTCCTCATTTCCACGGTTAAACAGGTAAAATCCATAACTATTGTGCACGTCGCCATTGTCCGGCTCGACCTCAAGGGCCCGCTGAAAATACGTCTCCGCTTCGTCGCTCTTTCCTGTCTGGACCAGTAAATCGGCCAGATTATTCAATGCAACCAGGAAGGCCGGCTTGAGTTCCAGCGCATCCTCATAACAGCGCCGGGCGCCTTCCAAATCACCCCGCGATTCCAACAGCTGCCCCAGGTTGTTGTGGGGCAGCGGGTTTTCGGAATCGATTTCCAAGGCCTTTCGGTATTGAGATTCCGCATCCGTGTCACGGCCAAGCCCTGCAAAAAGCAACCCCAGGTTGTTCGGGATGTGTGAATTATTCGGGCTGTTTTCCATGGCGCGGAGATAGCAGCGCTCCGCTTCTTCAGGCTGATTTTCTAATTCCGCCAGGCGCGCGAGGTTGTACCAGGCGTATTCGTCCCCGGGACGGATTTGTAAAGCCTTTTGATACTTTTGACGGGCTTCTTCATAACGCTCTAGTTCCAGCAGCATGTTTCCCCAGTTGTTCAAGGCGAGCGTGAAATTCGGCGCAATTTGTAATGCCTTTTCATAATGAGAAACGGCTGTCTCCGGTTCCTTCGCTCCAATCAGCAAGGCGAGATCGTTGTGAACCCGGGCGTCATCGGGATTCAAGGCCAGGGCGCGTTCAAAGTAGTTCCGGCTTTCTTCCTCACGTCCCTGGGCGGCCAGGTCCCGTCCCATCAGGTAATAGAGGTCCTGGTTGTCCGGTTCCAGATTCAGGGCCTGCTCAAAACGCACCTCGGCCTCAGTGTAATTGCCTTGCGCGGCGAGGAGCTTGCCCATTTTGTAAAGCACATAACCGAACTGGGGAGCGGCGCGCAGGGCCTCTTCGTAGTGGTGCATCGCCTCTTCCGTTTCACCCCGTTCCTCGAGCAGGGCGCCCAATTCATTATGGCAGCGGGCATCTTCAGGGTTCAGGGCGAGGGCGTCGCGGAAGCGCTGCTCTGCCTCCTCTTTTTTACCCTGCGCCAGCAGTTCGCGCCCGAGGAGAAAATGAATGTCCTGGTTTTTGGGGTCAGCGGCGATAGCCTGTTCATAGCGCGCTATGGCCTCGTCAGAGCGGTTAAGCAAGGCCAGAACACGCCCGATCCGGTCCAGGGCGTAGGCGAAATCCGGTTTGACGCGCACAGCCGCTTCGTAATGCTCGAGCGCCGTTTCCAGTTTTCCCTGTTCCGCCCAAAATATACCCATCTCCATGTGGGCGCGGGCATCCTCCGGGTTCAGTGCTATGGCAGCCTGATACTGTTCGACAGCCTCGTCAACGCGGTTGAGTTTGGCCAGTTCACGGCCCAACAGATACCGGGCGTCCTGGAACGCCGGGTCGATCCGAATAGCCTCCTGAAAATGTGAAATCGCTTCCTCGCTATTTCCCAGACGTGACAATTCGCGGCCAAGGGCCACCTGCGTATATTTGAGGTCCGGATTCAACGCCAGGGCTTTCCTGTGTTGCTCCATCGCCTCTTCAACCCTTCCCAGGCGGCTGAGTTCACGGGCCCACAGGTACCGCGCCCCGTCAAGCAGAGGGTCTATCCGGACCGCCTCTGCAAAATGATGCATCGCATCTTCGGTGCGGCCGATTTCGGCAAGATCCCGTCCGAGTATATAATGAACAAAGGGCTGTTCCGGGTTTTCAGCCAATAGCCCTTGATAGCGATCGATAATATCATCCACCCGTTTCAAGGCTTTCATGGATCTGCTGATATTGTCGATGACGTCTCCATACCCCGGCGCGACGGAGAGGGCCCGCTCAAAGCACACCAAGGCCTCCTCGTACTGTTCCCGGTCGAAGAGCAGTTCGCCCAGGGCATTTAAGGCGCGGGCGTCATGGGGATTGAGTTTCAACGCTTCTTCAAAGCGCCTGCGGGCTTCCTCAGTATCGCCCCGCTCTTTCAGGGCCATACCGAGAAGATAATGCATGTCCTGATATGCCGGGTCCCGCGATAGGCCGGCCTCGTATTGTGCCACAGCCTCGTCAAGCAGGCCCAGGGACGCGAAATAACGGCCCAGGCGCTGATGCATATACGGAGCGCCTTCACACGCGATAACACGCCCCGCTTCCTCGCGGGCTTTTTCCAATTCTCCACGCCGTATCCAGGAATCCGCGCGCTGATAATGCCACCGGGCCTGGTCAATATGCACCGGGATGATTTCCTGCGATAATAGGATAAAACCCAGTGCGGCGGCGAGGCAAAGCGCCAGAACCGAAAAACGGCGGTTTCGGATGCCCAAGACGATGACCTGTAACCCGTACCCGGCAAAGAGCATAAAAAGAGGAATAACAGGAACCCTGGCGCGGCCGTTCACGAAAAAGGGCAGGAACGAGGTGAGGTAGTAGGCGAGGAAAAGTAACAACAACACCAAGAGGCTGGGCAGCCCCTTCCAGACGGGTTGTTTGTGCGCCCCCACAAGAGCCACCACTAACAGCAGCAAGCCCGACAAGAACAGTGTGGCGACCAGGGGAAAGCGGGGGAGAAGACGCAGCGGCCAGTAGTGATTTAACTCGTACTGCACCACCTTGTTGCAGGTAATTTCCACAGGGGTCCACAACAGCACAAATCGTTGCAAATAGCGGCGGACCGTTTCGCCCGGATTGGCGCGAATATAGTCCAGAGCCTTACGGGTAAAGAAGTCAGAGGCCCCGGTATGTGTGATGTCCGGGTTGTTCGTTTCCCTCCCCACACCACGCACGACATTCACATAATCCCGCGCGGACCAATTGCCGCTTCCTTCCAAGTCCTGCAGATAAGGCAGCCACGGCGTCACGCCGTCTGACTGTTCATGGTTTCCAATGATCAGATTATGGCCGAAATAGGTGGAAATCGGAACGAATTCACCGGAAACGACATAATTGCGGACAGTAACCGGTATAATCATCACGACCGTTGTCACGAGCAACGTGGCCCAGGCGGCGGGAACATGCCATTTGCGGCGGTTGCGAAACGCCACCCACAGTATCCACAGGGCGACCGCAGGCCCGAATCCAAGGATATTGGGACGCGCCAGCCCGTAACTCCCAAAGATCAGTCCGGCCAGAAAAATATAGCGCAACTTGAACGTGCGCGACCAGGCATCCAGCACATAAAAGAGGGCGGGGACAAGGAACACGAAAACGGCGGGATCGTTCACTTCCCCTTCCCAATAAATAAAAACACTGTAGATCGCGGCCAGAAACGCGGCGAACAGCCCCGCCAGCACGCCGAAAAATCTCTTTCCCAGCAGGAAAAGCAATAGGACCGTCAACACCCCAAGACAGCCGTTAAAGACACGCGGCGCGAGATAGCTTCCGGAGGTGAAAAAATACAGAACGGTCAGTAAATACCCGTATCCCGGGGGACGGTAAAAAGGGGTGGTCCTCATTTCCGGATCTGTCGCGCCTTCCGGAACGGACCAATCCCCCGTGAGCAAGCCACGCGCAAAATAATCCTGCACTTCAGGATCCTGTTGCAGGGCGGAAAAATCCGGCGCGTCAACCACCTGCAACAGATACCAAGCACGAAGCGCTACCGCGAGCGCTACGATGCACGCGAGCACCACATATACCCATAACGCGTTCCGGCTTTCAGTGCCGGGGGATTTTACAAAAGGTTCCTTTTCTGAACAAGACATATTGGGCTTGGAATCTGCATGCACAAAGAAACAGCCTCTCTCTCGTTACGACAAAGCAGGGGCGCAAACTTGCGCGGAATGAAAGACAGTTTACGTGCCTTGTTTAAAGCGCATAGATAAACGGGGAAACCACCCCTGCGTTTCCGGCGAAGAAAAACAACAAGCCCAAAAGCAGCAAGGAAATGATAATGGGCGCCAACCAAAATTTTTTTCGCACGCGCATGAAAGCCCAAATCTCTTTCAACGTCTCCATGCAACACCCTTTCTAAAGTAAGAAGTTAAAATAGTCCATTACACTCATTTATAGTTTATGCATTTCCATGTTAATTTTCAATTTTTGATGCGCCATACCTCCATCGTAATGTATGTCCTACTAAGAGAACTTATATTTCTTCGTAAGTATTTTGGAAAAGCACGTAGATTACAAGAAAACGACACAATCCATATTTAATCATACTAGATATATATTTTTTAACCGTGATTATGCGACAACATGTGTCGTCAATCTTGTCAAGAAATAACGCTATTGTTTTTACGGCTTTTCCTCGGTTTTCTGGAAATTATACACATCATATAGTGGTGCATAAAAAAAAATACACTTGACTTTGTGGTCCATAGCGGTTACAATGATACTTGCGTTCGGGGTTATTCTCCGGGATGCGCGATGGAATTAGAGATTGGCGAAATAACCGCGGGAGGATGTGTTGCAATGCCGGCTTCTGAGACAATACTTACGGGTTTACAGGAACAAAACGTATTCATCACCCATATCGAGAAACGCGACGGCAGAAAAGTTCCCTTTGACGCTTCGAAAATTACCGCAGCGTTGCTGAAAGCGGGTAAAGCCACCGGAGAATTCGGCGAGGATGTGGCGCGCCAGCTGACCATGCGCGTGCTGGGTTTGTACCAACAAATGGGGCGTCCCGCGGTTCCGACAGTCGAGGCGATTCAGGACGTCGTGGAAGAAGTGCTGCTGACCACTCCGTTCAAAAAAACGAGCAAGGCCTACATTTTGTATCGGGATCAGCATGCGCGCGTTCGCGAACTTATCAATCAGGCGGACGTAGAACTGATCGACCGCTATCTGGACCAGATGGACTGGAAGGTCCGTGAAAACAGCAACATGGCCTATTCTTTGCAGGGGCTGAACAATTACATCTCGAGCGAAGTGAGCAAGAACTATTGGCTGAACAAGATCTATACCGCCAGTATTCGTGAGGCGCACACGAACGGCGATCTTCACATTCATGATTTGGGTCTTTTGTCCGTGTATTGTGTCGGTTGGGATCTTCAGGACTTGTTGCGCCGCGGTTTTTGTGGCGCTCCCGGCAAGGCGGAAAGCTCGCCCGCCAAGCATTTCCGTACCGCCCTGGGCCAGGTGGTGAATTTCTTTTATACCCTCCAGGGTGAAGCGGCGGGGGCGCAGGCCTTCAGTAATTTTGACACGCTGTTGGCCCCTTTTATTCGGCATGACAACCTGACGTACGGCGAAGTGAAGCAGGCGCTGCAGGAGTTCGTGTTTAACTTGAACGTAGCGACGCGTGTAGGTTTTCAGACGCCTTTCACCAACCTGACGATGGACCTTCAGCCGCCTTCCACGCTTGCTAAAGAGAATATTATTATCGGGGGGGAAATCCAGAATACCACCTACGGCGAATATACGCTGGAAATGGTGATGTTGAATTGCGCTTTTCTCGAAGTGTTATCGGAGGGCGACGCCAAGGGACGCGTGTTCAGTTTCCCTATCCCCACTTATAATATCACGAAAGATTTTGACTGGGATGCGCCAGGCCTGGAGCGGTTGTGGGAGGTGACTGCCCGGTATGGAATTCCTTACTTCGCCAATTTCGTCAACTCGGAGATGTCTGTCGAAGACGCCCGCAGCATGTGCTGCCGCCTACGCCTGGATGTGAGCACCCTGAGGCAACGCGGCGGCGGACTTTTCGGCGCCAACCCCCTTACGGGGTCCATCGGCGTGGTTACCATCAACATGCCCCGTCTCGGTTATGTATCCAAGGACGAATCGGAGTTCATGGAACGTCTGGACCGACTCATGGACATGGCCCGGGAAAGTTTGGAAACCAAACGCCGCATTCTTGAGGCTTATACGGACAAACACTTATACCCCTATACCCGTTTTTACCTGCGCGATGTACACGCCCATAAGGGAACCTACTGGAGCAATCATTTTTCGACGATCGGGCTTGTGGGCATGAATGAGGCTTGTATAAACCTTCTGGGTTGCGATGTGGGCACCGGGCAAGGTCTGGAATTCGCCGGACGGGTACTGGACCATATGCGGGACCGTCTTAAGACCTACCAGGAGGAAAGCGACAACCTGTACAATCTGGAGGCCACACCCGCGGAAGGCACCACTTATCGCCTCGCGCGCCTGGACCGCGAGCGTTACCCGCAGATAATTTTCGCAAACCAGGAAATGGTGGATCAGGGAGCGGAGCCTTTCTACAGCAATTCCACCCAATTGCCCGTCAATTACGCGGATGATATTTTTACCATTTTGGATTTGCAGGACGGGCTGCAGGCAAAGTATACCGGAGGCACCGTCCTGCATGTGTTCCTGGGTGAATCCGTCGCGGATCCCGATTCGGTAAAACGATTTGTAAAACATGTCTGTTCCAATTATTCCCTGCCATATTTTACGTTGTCCCCCAGTTTTTCCATTTGCCCGAGTCATGGCTACCTCCGGGGTGAACATACGCTTTGCCCCATTTGTGCCCTGGAAACGGAAGTCTATTCGCGTATTGTGGGCTACCTGCGCCCGGTGAACCAGTGGAATGCCGGTAAACAGGAGGAGTTTCGGTTGCGCACCCGGTACAAACTAGAAGGTGAAACCGAAGCGTCGGAATCGGTGGAAGTATCGACTACGGCGATGACGTCGTAATCCGGCTTTTAAACGGGGATAGTGCCATGTTATTTGGAGGATTTCAACCTTTCACTTTAAGTGATTATCCTTCGTGCATTGCGGCAATCGCTTTTGCGCAAGGGTGTAACTTTCGCTGCCGCTTCTGTCATAACGCCAGCCTTTTGCCGATGCTCGCGAAACACGATGAATTGTTGTCTTCCGAGGATATACTTGCAAAACTGGCCCCAAAGGCGGGAAAACTGGAAGGGCTGGTGGTAAGCGGGGGAGAGCCCACCCTGCATCAGGACTTGCCCGATTTTCTGGACCAGGTAAAGCGTCTGGGTTTCAAAATAAAATTGGACACCAACGGCAGCCGACCGATCATGCTGGCGGAAGTGTTGCGCCTGCGCCTGATCGACTATATTGCGATGGATGTAAAAGGGCCCCTGGCCGACTATTCCCGGATATGTGGTGTTCCGGTCGTTACGGATGCCATCCGTGAGAGTATATCGCTTGTTGCCGGGGCCGGTATCGCCCACCACTTTCGAACGACCTTTTCGGAACAACTGATGTCTTCGGCGGATCTGGACCGCGTTAAGTCGACCGTTCCGGAGGGCTCGAAACACATAACCCAAGCCTTTCAGCCCCAGCATGCCCTGGATCCCACATTACGCCCGTCCGCCTGCGCTTCGTAATATCCTGTCGGCGCAGTAATTCCGAACCGGGTTGCGTTAACGGGTGCGATTATCCTTGATTGTTTGTGTGGTAAGCGATCCGGTAATCTGGATGTCCTCTATTTCCAAGCCGGAAGTTCCGGGATCCACGGACTCATGGATCAGCACACCCGCTTCCACCTGCGGCAAAAAGGATTCCACCCGGATGCCTTGCATCCTGATCCTTGAGGCGTTTTCCACAACAATAGCGGTCGTTTCCCGCTGCAGGCTGGCATCCACCGAATACGTCGCGTTTAGTCCATTTACACGGATATCGGCAGCGGCGCCGATGTATAAGGCGGCGCCCGGGGGATTCACTACCTCATTCTCTTCAAGGATAACGTTCCTAACCCCGCGAACCTGGGCCGTCTTTCCCCCCTTTGCGAGGGTAAAGACCTGAATGGCGGCGCTATTGCGCGCGATGCCATACCAGCGTGAACGCCCCACGTTCACAATGCGATTGTTTCGAATTACCAATCCGGAAGGAATGCCGCCGCCGGGCGTTTCCGGATCATTACCGGCTACAATACCCAATCCGCCCAGATTCCGGAGGGTATTGCCCTCAATAAGACCGTCCGGTGCCTTAATCACTATACCATGCCGACGATGATTCTCGAAGGTATTTCCCCGAATGACGAAATCGGCCCCGCATCGGGATCTGTTATAAATGCAAGGTCCACCCGCGCCAATCCTTGCTTCTGGAACCGACCGGTCCAGGGTGATTCGATATTCCCCATCCGGGGCATCCTGGACGTCCACGACTAGCGGCTCGATCATAAAGCGTCCTTCATTTGGCTCAAAAAGACAAAGTGAGTCCCCCCGGGCAATGGTTCCATTCTTATCCGCGCGGAACTCCGATGCGGAAAGGAACGCGGTAACCTGGTTGGTCACCCCATAAATAGTCACGCCGTCACCGGCCATACGCTCAAACCGGCAGTTCTCAATCATCGGCCCGCGAATGTCCCGCTGCAGGTGTACCGCTTCGGCATTGACGCTGATCAGCCTCTGTGTGCCCGGTTTTCGTATGACGGATACGCCGGAAACGGTTATGCGGTCACTGTCGGCCGATCCGATGGCAACACTTTGCGAAGCGTAGATCTCAAGGTTTTTCACACCGCTCGCGGCACAGCGCCAGAAAAAGACCGCGCCGCCCTTCCCATACTGCGCGAGCTGGACATAGCGGAGCCCCGCCTGCATGTCTTTTAGATTTTCCGTCTGTTCCGGGTAGATTCGCCAGACCCTCGCGCTCACTTGCTCCCATCGGTTGATTTGAAGGCGATCAGATGCGCCGGCTTTTAGCGTATCCTCATGACGGTCAAAAATCATGCCCCAACAACCGAAGGGTTTCGGCGCCGTGGCAAACCACGATGCTGACAAAGGGGCGTGGTGCGCGCTAACTGCAAGGTCAAACCAGCCGGACTCTCGGTTTACGACAAGTATGGTTCCTTGCGTATGCGGCTGTGGATTATAGTCAATGCTCAGCCCTTCCAACCAGACATTTTCCCCACCGGTGACAAAAAACGCGCCAATCCTGGGATTGCGCACCACGAAGCAGGTTTCCGGTCCCTTGCCCCGGAGGATCAGGTCGTTTGTGTTTTCGATGATTATCGCCGAGTGTCTACCATTCTCCCCATATAAATGGTAAACACCTTTATCCATCTGTACGATTGCAGGTTGTCCGCTTTCCTTTACTCCGTTCAGTAACGCCGCCAGGAGGGGCCCCATATCGCCTCCCGTATCGGGAACGATCCCATGATCAGCCGCATTAACAAGGGCATAGCGCGCATCCTGGTGTTGCTCCGCTGCCGTGCCCGGCAGCATGACTCCAAAGCAGAAGACGATCATATAAGTGATAATCAGTGTCATACCCATATCATTTCTTTCCGTGTCAAAAAAAACATCCCCGACAGTGTATCATAGTATTTGCCTGCCGTCCCGGGACGGCGCTATAAAGCCAGAATCACGGCATAAGGAAACAGACCGATGCAAAAACTTACAAGACGTTCATTTACCCTGGGGAGCATCGCCTCCTGCATGGGCGCGGCCGCTCATGCCTTTGCAGGGGAAAAAGCGGGGGCAAGTTGCGATTACCGGCCCCCGAACCTGATCCTGCTGCTTGCCGATGATTACCGGTGGGACTGCCTGGGATGCATGGGCAACGGCATTATCCAAACACCCAACCTCGACGCGATGGCGGGTGAAGGCGTCCTGTTTGAAAACGCTTATGTCACCACGTCCATTTGCGCACCCAGCCGGGCCACCATTTTCTCCGGTCAATATGTCTGCCGCCACGGGATCAACAATTTCAACACGTCCTTTACCCCTGCCCAACTGGACGACACCTATCCCGCCCGCTTGCGCGCGTCCGGCTATACCACCGGATTCATCGGAAAATACGGCGTGGGGGAGCGCATGCCAGAACAGGCATTTGATTACTGGCGCGGTTTCGGAGGTCAGGGCCATTACGAGCAAAAAGATGGACGGGGCGAATATCGTCACCTTACAGGACTTCAACAGGACCAGGCACTTGAATTCCTGGAAACCGCCGGTTCCAGGGAGCCTTTTTGCCTGTCCGTAAGTTTTAAAGCGCCCCATTGCCAGGATGGCGACCCCCGACAATTTATTTACGACCCCGTTTACGAGTCTCTGTATCGGGACACCCAGATTCCGCAGCCGGAATATTTGAGGGACAACTATCTGGAACGTTTCCCGGACTTTTTTCGACACGACAACGAGGCGAGAAGGCGATGGAAACTCCGTTTTTCCAGTCCGGAGCTGTTTCAGGAAATGGTCAAGTCCTATTACCGGCTGATAACCGGAATAGATGACGCTGTTGGCGCCATTCGCAAAAAACTCGCCGAAACGGCGCTGGATGATAACACCATCGTGCTGTTCACCGCCGACAACGGTTTCTTCCTGGGAGATCATGGACTTGCCGGGAAGTGGTTCGGGTATGAAGCGTCTATTCGGGTTCCATTCATCGTGTTTGACCCGAGGCTGCCGGAGGAGAGACATGGAGCACGTCTCAGCCACATTGTCCTGAATGTGGATATCGCGCCGTCCCTGTTGGGCTTGGCGGGCATTGTGCCGCCAAACGCCATGCAGGGCCGCGACATAACGCCGCTGTTGCAGGGCAAAGACATTTCCTGGCGCAAGGATTTCTTTTATGAACATACTTTTGAGCATCCCGGTATTCCGAAATCGGAAGGAGTCATTTCAGCCGAATATAAATACCTCCGGTATATCGATCAAAACCCCGCACATGAGGAACTCTTCGATCTCCGTTCGGACCGCCATGAAACAATCAATCTCGCGTCAGACCCGGAACGGAGAGATCTGCTGGATAAAATGCGCCTTCGGTATTCCGAACTAAAGAACGCTGTCTGCCAATAATCTTTCCTGTAAAGGCGCTGTGATCTGCCGCTGACCGGGAATTTCTCGCAGGGATGACGGGTTACTGACCTATATCCGGTACGTTTTAACCGCGGGAAATCAACAGGGAGCAGGTACTAGTATGGACGCATCAACTCCGACCGGGAAGCACAGCAACCGCCTATGCGGAGAAACCAGCCCCTATTTGCTGCAGCACGCCAATAATCCTGTGGACTGGCACCCCTGGGACGAGCAGGCACTGTCGTTGGCACGGGAAAAGGATATCCCTATATTTCTTTCCATCGGTTACGCGGCGTGCCACTGGTGTCACGTCATGGAACGGGAGTCCTTTGAAGATGAAGTGACGGCGGCCTTCATGAACGAACACTTTCTGAATATCAAGGTCGACCGTGAGGAACGGCCTGATCTGGACGCCATTTATATGAACGCCGTAACCGCCATGACAGGAAACGGCGGCTGGCCGCTGAATGTATTTTTGACGCCCGACCTGCGGCCTTTTTATGGCGGGACGTACTTCCCGCCGGATGGCCGGTATGGAACTCCGGCTTTCCTGGACATCCTGAAACAGATCGACCTGCTTTGGAAAACGAGCCGGAGCAAATTGTTTCAGAGCGCGGAACAACTGACCGCACTCCTGGCCCGACATGGTGGTTCCCCGGAATCCGAGCACGATGTGCTTTCGGCCGGCTTGAGGGAGGCTGCGGCGGCTTATCTTGAATCCGCCTATGACAAGACGTGGGGTGGATGGGGAAGCGCGCCGAAGTTTCCTTCCCCGGCCACTATTTCACTGTTGCTGCGCGGCTGCACCCGCGAAAGTAACACCGGACATCTGGAGATGGCCCTGTCAACCCTAAGGAAAATGGCCGCAGGCGGCATATACGACCATGTCGGAGGCGGCTTTCACCGTTATTCCACAGACGAACGCTGGCTGGTGCCGCATTTTGAGAAAATGCTGTACGACAACGCGCAGCTCGCCGTTTCGTATCTGGAGGCGTGGCAGGTTACGCATGATGCCTTTTTCAAAACCGTCACCTGTGATATTTTGAACTATGTGCTTCGGAATATGCGGGATCCCGCCGGCGCCTTTTATTCCTCTGAAGACGCCGACAGCGAGGGTGAGGAAGGCAAATATTACCTCTGGGACAAAGCGGAAATCATGCACATCCTGGGACCTGAAGACGGCCAAGACTGTTGCGCCTATTACGCCGTTCGGGAAGAGGGTAACTTCACATCCCACGAGCCGTATCATCAAGGTAGAAATATTTTGCACACCTCCCCGAAAAGCGACGAAAGGGTGGATTCGGGGAGGCTTGCCGCCTGGAAAGAAAAGTTGCTTAATGCCCGTATCCGCCGCATCCGGCCCGGCATTGACGACAAGGTTATCACCGCGTGGAATGCCATGATGATTACCGCCCTGGCCAGGGCCGGATTCACCTGGAATATACCGGAATATACTTCGGCGGCCTGCAAAGCCGGCCGGTTCTTGCGGGAGATCATGTACGACGGATCAATTTTGTATCGCATCTGGAGGCGGGACAGAAAACGCTTTCCGGGCTATCTTGACGATTACGCCCTGACGGCGAACGCGTTTACGGATCTTTATGAATGTACCGGCGACGAGTCATGGCTGAAATCAGCTCAGACCCTGACAGAACGCATGCTTGACGGGTTTTACGATCCCGAAGGGAAGGGGTTCTACAGTACAGGACCCGGCCACGAAAACCTGATTGTACGAATGAAGGCGTTTCATGACACGGCCGAGCCTTCTCCGAACGCGGTGGCCGCGTTGGTTTTGAGCCGCCTTGGCTTACTTTTCGACCTTCCCCGTTACCTGGTCCTTGCCCGGAAGAGCCTGCTTCCCGCGGCCGCCATGGCACTGCGAAACGCACCTGGATATTTGCACACCCTGCTGGCGGCGGATTTTTTAATTGATCCCCCGGTTGAAGTCGTTTTCTGCGGATCCCCCGATACTCCGGAAATCGCCGCCATGATTGAGATACTCTCCGGCCACCATGTACCCTGCAAAGTGATCGCTTGGGCAAGCGACCGCCAGGCGCCGCCATTGCTGCCTATATGCGCGGCCAAAACAATGGAGGAAGGCAGGGGAACGGTGTATATCTGCCGTAACGGTGCCTGTCTGCCGCCGGAAACCACTCCGGAAGGACTTGAAAAGGCGCTTAAGAAGGACTGAGCGTACCGGGCGCGCCGGAATTCAGGGAGCGTTCCGGTCAAACTCGTACTTCTTGAGCCGGTACTGAAGCGTCTTATAGGAGAGTCCGAGAAGTTCCGCAGCTTCCTTAATACGTCCCCCGGAACGTTCCATGGCCTGGCGAATGAGTTCCTGTTCCACGTCTTCCAGCACGAGCCCCCCGGGAGGCAGAAGAATGCCGCCGGTTTGCGGTTCTTTGGACAAGAGCTTTTCCGGCAGGTTGGTGCTGTCTATCGTCGATGCTGCTGTCAGGATGAACATCTCCTCCAGGGTATTTTCGAGTTCCCGGACATTTCCCGGCCACCGGTATCGGCGAAAGGCATCCATCACATCCGTGCTGATGAGCGGCGGTTCCATGTTCAACTTCCTGGCAAGTTTTTCACGAAAGTGGCTTACCAGCAGCGGCAAATCGTCCATACGCTCGCGCAGGGGCGGCAGCAGTATGGACAACACTTCCAGGCGGTAATACAAATCCTGGCGGAACGCGCCCTCGGCGACGCATTGGCGCAGGTTACGGTTGGTAGCGACAATGGCGCGCACGTCCACTGTATAGGATTTGCTTCCTCCCACCCGTTCGATGATACCGTCCTGAAGGACCCGCAGCAGCTTTGCCTGACTTTCCAGACGCATGTCCCCGATTTCGTCCAGGAAGAGGGTACCCCCGTTGGCGAGTTCAAATTTTCCCTGGCGCGACATCTCCGCACCGGTAAAGGCGCCTTTCTCATGGCCGAACAGTTCCGACTCCACCAAGGTGTCGGGTATGGCAGCGCAGTTTACCACGATAAAGGGCTTCCGGGCCCGCGGTCCTGAGAAATGAATATGGCGCGCGATCAGTTCCTTCCCGGTTCCGGATTCTCCTTGAATAAGCACCGTGCTTGCCACATTCACGGCACGGCGGGTGCGCTCGAACACATCACGCATTGCCGGACTCTGGCCCACAATATTGCCCAACGCGATGGAATCATCCACGAGGCGCGTCAGCAACATGTTCTGGCAGCGCAAGGCATGCCGTTCACAGGTGCGGCTGATAACCAGCAGCAGTTCATCCTTGTCGAAGGGTTTTTCAAGATAGTCCGCAGCACCTTCTTTAATGGCAGTGACGGCCGTTTTTATGGTGGCGTGGGCGGTCATGATAACGACGTCGATTTCCGGCACCGCGCGCTTCGCCTGGCGCATCAATTCCAGGCCGTCCATGCCGGGCATCTTGAGATCCGTAAGCAGGACGTCATAAGCATGCTCATTCAGCATTTCCAGCGTATCCGCCCCGGAACCACTGGTATGAACCTGATAACCGGTCTGTTCCAGAATATCCGATATAATTTCCCGTTGTACCCGGTCGTCTTCTGTTACGAGAATACGATACGTCATCTTGGCCGTTCTTTTACCTTGTCATTGACCCTGGAACCTTCCAAGGGCATTTTTATCAACACCTGGCAGCCCCATTCCTGGGAGCTGCTCACATCTATCGCGCCGCCATGGCCTTCCACGATCCCCCGGGTGATGGAAAGGCCCAGGCCCGTACCACCCGGTTTGGTGGTGAAATAGGGGTCAAAGACCCGTTCAAGCGCTTCCCGGGGAATCCCGGGGCCATCATCACGAATCTCAATTTCACAATGGTTGTCTGTCCGCCGGGATAGTATCCTCACCCGGCCTTCCCGAGGGCACGCCTCCAGTGCGTTTAACAAAATATTGAGGATGGCGCGTTTCCATTGCTTTGGATCCAGCATGAGCATCAAGCCCCTGGCGTGCAAATCACAGCCCAGGCGGATGCCCCTGGATTCAGCGTCCTGCTGGAATAATCGCACACACTCCTCCAGCGAAACGTCAACTTCAAGATACTCGGGTTTCAATTCCGTTTCCCGGGCGAGAGAGAGAAAACTGGACACTATTTCTTCCAGCCGGTCCACTTCGGAACTTATGGTACGCAATGATTTTCCCGCCGGGTGCGCGTCCGTTTCGAGGGTGTCCAGGGCGTGGCTGGACAACAACTTTATCGCGTTGAGGGGATTTCGGATGTCATGGGCGACCCCGGCCGCCAGGTTGCCCAAAGCGGAAAGACGCTGGGCCTGGCGCAGTTTGCCTTCCATCATTTCCTTTTCCCGCAGGCTTTCCACCATGCCGTTAAAGGTTTGTTCCAAGGCAAGAATTTCTCCGGAACCACCCCGTGTACTGACCGCTTCGAGTTTGCCCCGGCTTATTGCGGTGCAACTTTCAGAAAGACTTACCAGGGGACGCAACGCCTTGCCGATGAAATACATCATCAGTGCGAGATCAAGGACAAAAACGGTCATCAGCGCCATCATGTAGCGGTTTCTAAAAGCCCTCAACAGTTCGATCTGCGGCTGCACCGTCATGGACACGGTCATCAGCACCGGCCGTTCCTTGTTGATCATGGGCACCCGGGCAACCCGCTCTATTGCGCCGTTTGGCAGGCGTTGCAGCGTGAAAGAGGCGGCATGCGTTTTTTCGCGGCTTTCATCCAGTTTTATGTCAACCCCCTTGTACAAGTCCATAAGTTCCATTTCAAGGGCTTCATAATCGGCGTCAAATCCTTCTTCGAAACGAATTTCCAGGCTGTGCGCGATGTTCATGGCTTGCGCTTCCATTTGACGCAATGTTTCCTGGACAAAGTGGCGGGTGATGACCACAACCGATCCGAAAAGGCACAGCAACAACACGGAACACAAAATAATCACCCGGAAAAACAGAGATTTATACCACGGAACCGAAATGAGAACCTGTTCCGCAGGAGAGAATTCGCCGGAAGTTGTCGTATTCACCGTAGGCATCGGGTCAGGATTGCTCCCCAAGGTAACGCAGAATCTCCTTGACATCCTCCCACGTTTTTGCCTTGTCACTCGGGTTGCGCAGGAGGTACGCCGGGTGATAGGTTACGCGAAAGGCTATCCCGTGATAATTGTGCCACTGCCCGCGCAACTTGTAGATCGGCTCTGTGGTCTTAAGCAGGGTCTGTGCCGCCACCAACCCTAGGGCGCAGATCACTTTCGGCTGGATTAACGCCAGTTGCCGCAAGAGATAAGGTTCACACTGCAGGACCTCTTCCGGGTTGGGGGTTCGATTGTCGGGTGGACGGCATTTCAATACATTGCAGATATAGACGTCCTCACGCCGCAATTTCATTCCTTTTGAAATGATATCGGTTAAAAGCTGACCGGCACGCCCGACAAAGGGACGCCCCTGAGCATCTTCAGAAGCGCCGGGCGCTTCGCCCACAAAGACCAGCGAGGCCCGCGGCTTGCCCTCTCCGGGAACCGTATGTTTGCGCGTTTCGTGGAGCGGACAGCGGCGGCACTCCGCGATTTCGCGCGCAATGTTGTCAAGGGTCTCTTCCGCCCGGGCCGCAGGGGTCACGGAGTTTAGCAGTGCCGCCGTTTCCTTGGACACGGTTATCGTGCGTTTGTTCCCATGGGCATGACGTTGTAATACCTGCGCAAACTGTTGTACGAGGTCTTCATAGGCAGATTTTTCCAAAATAGAGAGCACTCCCGGTTAACGTTTTTTTTACTGAAGGACGTTTCAAGACGGTCATAGTACTATATTGCGAGCCGCTTTTTCACTTGGGCCGCAGACGGTTTATGCTGGGTGAAGGGACCCGAAATGGTCGGAGAAATCAACTCCGCCGCAGGGTAAAATAGATCAATTAGGAGACCTTGTGCTAAACTTAGCCGTTGTAAGAATCGATAAAACGCGCGGCGGCACGCTCTCAGTACGATCCAGGAAAGGAACACTCCGTGAATTTTCGTTGGTGTATTATACTGAATATCCTCCTGCCCCTATTACTTTCAGCCTGTGGTTCACGCGACGAGGCGGGCGCCCCACAAGTATTGGATGCTCCGCAGTCCGTGCAGTCAACAAGTGATCCCCTTCAACAATGGCTTGACATCTCAAAAGGCGAACTAAACACGATGAACATTCCCCTTGCCCTTCAATGCGTGCAGCAATTAGCTGCACAGGGCACGGATTCTATTGAGCCCATATTTAAGGTGTTGGATTCCGCGGAATCCAGTCCCTCAGCAAAGATACTGGCTGTAATAAGTCTTACGGGACATATTCAGCCGTCCCACCTGGAACGTCTGCTTGCGCTCACGCAAACGGAACGGGACCAGGTGACCCGGGGATGTGCCCTGAATCTGTTGGGTTTGATCAATGATCCCGCAGCGGAAGAACGCATACGGGCTCTTCTTACAGATCCCGATCCGCACGTGAGCAAAGAGGCGGTGCTTGTGCTGCTACGACGCAATGATGACACGGCCGTGCAAAGGGCATGCGCCTTGTGGAAAGATCCGGCCACTGAAAGCAAGGACAGAGATGAAATAGTACTCGCTTTCCCGACTTCGCGCGCGCTGGATAATCTGTTTATTTATGAAGAGGCGGCCTGCAATGCTTCATTGGATTACACCGCCCGCCACCACGCCGTGAATATTTTGGGAATGTTGGGAACTGCGGACACGGTTTCAAAACTCGCCGCGTGTATAGAAAAAGAAGAAATGCCGCAAATGCGGAGTTTGATGGAAGCCGCCCAAAAAGCCATTCTCGCGCGCGAACAAAGCAGCACACCCTAACATGCGCCGATTGCCTGGTGGAAATCATACAAGGCGCTTGCCGGTGGTGCTCATGGAAACGGAAACGTGCAATACGCCCTTCTGGCGCCGGAGTTCATCCGCCAGCGCCTCGATATCCTGGGCGCGCCCGCGCGCCATAAGCATTTCCACGCAAAGGTCGTGGGATAAATGCACGTGGGTCGTCGCCAAAATGGCGTCGTGATGAATGTGCTGCAGGTGAATCAATCGACCTGAAAGGTCGCGCCGCTCATGTTCATAGACCATCGTAATAGTCCCGACGGCTTCCTCGTTTCGCTTCCAGGAATCGCGCACAAGACGCTCACGCACCAGGTCACGAATCCATTCCGAACGATTGGCATAATTACCGGCCTGCACTAATTTTTCCATTTCCTCATAAAGGCTTTTCTCTATGGTAAAACTGACACGCATCAAGTCACTCATGGGCGGTTTCCTATGGCTGGACTTGCCGGGGGGCTATTCAGGCATACCCGGAGCAATCCCGCTGCATTCTGGCTTCGAAACTATGGTAACATCTAATCGGTCCAATTTTATAGAGTAGGTGGACTTTAATGCACACTGACCATATAAAATGTTATAATATACTTTTTATGTAAGTAATTTTTTATTATTTGGGTTATTACATGTTTAGAAGCGCTCTTACAGCGACATTGATTGCCATTGCTATACAGATTTTTACGGTTGGCTTGTTGGCGCCCAAACTGCCGAGGGAAGTGTTGCCCCCGGGAGTGGTTTCTGTGCGCAACTACAGTTATTCATCCGTGCCGGTACTGTATCTTCAAAATACGGACGGCGCGGTCCGTATTAATACGTCTGAAACGGTCAACGGCATCCAGATAGAGGCGGGAATCCGCGCTTACCCCACAACGGCGACGGAACTTCCTCTGGCTGAAGAATACGTAGAATCGCTGATACAAATAGCAGAAACGGATAATATGCTGCACATCCTTTCGGAACCGGAAGAACGCCCGGACCCCTTGGATCTAAGGATCAATTACAGCATTACCACCTCGCCCGGCATTGATCTCGCAATCGAGATCGACAACGGCAATGTCTGGGTTTCCGAGGGATGCAATCAGGTGACGATTGAGGGAAATAATACGGATGTTGAGGTACAAAGCCCCGAAGGCAGGACAAGCGTAAAAACAATTAACGGACGCATAAATGTTCTGGATTGCAGGGAAGAAACCTTTCTGGAAACGGTCAACGGCAGCATCATGACAAGCATGTCGGGCGGTTCCTTGCAGGCTTCCACGGTCACGGGTTCCATTACGGCCACGCTTCTTAGTCAAGAGATATCGGCATGCGATTTGACCTCACTTAATGGAACCATTACACTAGTCATGTCGGAGCGCCTTTCCGCGGATGTTCACGCGTCTACGGAACAGGGCGTTGTCCGCGCTGATACGTCTCTGGTTCCTGTGCGCAGCGTCGAACGGCGCCGTGAGATTCACGGGACCCTGGGCAAAGGCGACACAAAGATATCGGTGAACTCCATGAATGGAGATGTCACCCTGCAAAGGAGTGTTACATGACAAGAGAAGCAGCAGTCAAAACGTGCGCTCAAGTTTTGGACAACCGTGCGGAAGCCCTCGGCGACCTGGAACTGGTGCGGAGATCACAATCGGGAAGCCGGGAGGCATTTTCTGAACTGGTCCGCAGGCACCAGCACCTGGTTTACAATGTAGCCTATCGTTATATGCGGGACGCGACCCTTGCGGAGGATATGGCCCAGGAGTCTTTCGTGAAGGCTTACCGCCTTTTAAAAGGATTCCGGGGCGATTGCAGTTTTACCACTTGGATGTATCGCGTCACCTCAACGACCTGCCTGACCGAATTGAACAAACGAAAAAAACGCGGGGAAGTGGAACTTACCGCCGATAACGGTAGTCTAATGTGCAGTACGGAACACAAGCCGGCGGAAAAAGACATGAAAGAACAGATTCGCCGCTGTGTGACCCGATTGTCCGACCGGTACGCAACCATCGTAACGTTGTATTATTTAAAAGGCATTTCATACGATGAAATTGCGGAAGTTATGAGCGTGCCGCTCGGCACTTTGAAGACATGGATGTTCCGGGCCCGCAAGCAATTGCGCACGATCGTTGAAAAGGAATTGACGGATAATGACGCAGTATTCCGAACCCATCGATGACCTTGACGCGCTTATCGAAGCAGCGTTGGCAGAGGAGCCTTTTCTCAAGGCCCCGTTGTCGCTTCATCGCAGCGTAGACGCGCGTGTTCGCGTCATTTCGCTGCGTGAACATGAACAGCGGCGGTTTTCGGTGTCCATGCTGACCTTGGTCCTCTTATTTTCCGGAAGTATTCTTTTGACGGGCCTCATGCTGTGGTTCACCAATCTCAGCCTGCTGATGAGCGACGGCGTATCCGGGGGAAAAGGATGGATCGATTATTACACCACGTCTTGGGCCATGTCTTTCAGCAGTTACCAGGGCGGCTACTCCCTGGTGGCGAGTTTTGTGCTTGTTCTAATTACATTTTTCCTGGTCGGGGCGACACAAATTCACAAGTTTCTTTACTCCGAATAATAGCGCAAGGCAGTTGCTGAAGAGATTCCCATTTTACTTGCGGGGTGGGGGAGGCGGAACCGGCGCCATCGGCTGGGGCGGATTGTTTTCGGTACAGGGCAAATCAATTCGCATATGTTAAATCTCTATCCCATTTTTATTGTTATTGCATTCCTGTCACAAGAAGGCGAATCCCCCGGGAACAGAATACCGCCCGCATTCCCCGCGTGGCGGCAGGATTCCGGCGTTGCGAATACCGTGCCGGAAAAAGCGCCGGTTGCCGCGCCCCCGGGCGTAGAAATACCGCCAAGAGCGCGAGAATACTCCCGTCCGGAATCGCCGCCCGGCAGCGCTGTATGGCTGCTCCATCGCATGGCGGCGACGGACTCACCCGTGTTGCGACAGCGCGCCGCTGAAGCCTGGCCCATTTCGGAAGAAGATGAAAAGTCTTTACAGGCTATCCTGCGCGGCCTGTCCGACCCTGCGGAAACCGTTCGTGCCGGCGCACAACAACGCCTGTCAGGAGTCCGAAGCAGCGTTATTTTCGCCTATGTCATGCGAACCATGACCGCCGGCGCTTCTGAAGAGGTGAAAGCGCTGGACAGCGCCCTGCCAAGTCTTGGCAATATTCTGGACACATTTTTGATGGAAACGCTGCGCACCGAACTTGAAACCCCGGAACATAAACGCATTGCTGCCTGGTGCCTTGGCAGAACGAAAGTGTTGGAGGCCGCTCCGCTTCTTTTTGAGTTGGCCTGGAACAGCGATCCAGAACTGGCAAAGACCGCGCTTGACGCCCTTGTAACGCTAATGCCTCCGGGGACCACCCCCCAATGGCTTCTGCTTCTGGACCACCCGGATCCATATTTTAAAGCCCATGCCGTCCGCGCACTGGCCATCCTGAGGGAACCCGGTTCCTTTGAAAAACTGCGGCTGATAAGCTTGGGGCAACTCGAGCCGGAACTGCAAATGACAGCGTTGCGCGCCTTGTCCACCTACCCCGATGACACGCTTGTGCCCCTGCTTGTTGAAATCATGGAAGCGAACCGGGGCCTCGCGGCGTACGCGCTGCAACTCTTGCGGCAGCGCACGAGTATGGATCTGGGCAACCATCCGGGACCTTGGCGGGAATGGCTGAATACGATGGCTGCCGGCCCTTCTTATCCCCTTGTTCCCGGTGAATGAACTTGTTTTGCGCACTCTCTTGCGTAATAATGATGGTGTCGGCTTGTGGTTATACTACGGTCTATTTCTTGAACTGCGAAGGAATATGCGATGAATCCTAAGATTCTCACGGCTTTACTCGGTTGCACCCTCGTTCTACTCTCATCAACCGCCTGCACGCAGGAACCCGCCCGGCTTCCAGCGGGCGAACCCACTCCCGCACCGTCAGGAGAAGGGTGGATTGACTTGTTCAGCGCTGAAAACGCCCCGTATTGGAAAAATGTGACGGATAAGGCGGACGATATTTTTTCGATAGCCGACGGGATATTCCATATCAAGGGGAAAAAGCCGACCAGATACATTGCCTGGGAACATGAAACCTTCGGTAATTTCGAAATGCATATTGAGTTCAAAGCGCCCAGAAACGCCAACAGCGGCGTATTTGTTCGCACCAGTCCCGCAGATCCGGTGCAAAAAGGCATGGAAATTCAGGTTATGGGGGATTTCGGCGAAGCGCCGTCCATACACGGCAGTGGGGCCCTCTATGACATCGCCACGCCCATGTTTAATATGGCCCGGCCCGAGGGTGAGTGGAATTCCTTGGATATCCGCTTTGAAGGGAGCATTCTCGACGTCGTCTACAATGGCTGGAAAGTCTTGTCGCTGGATGTGTCTCAAATGACCATGCCCATTGGCAAGTTCGATACGCCCCTGGCCTCGCTTCCGACCGAGGGCCACATTATTCTCCAGAATCATGGCGATGATGTCTGGTACCGTAACCTTTGGATACGCCGCCTTTGATTTCGCTCTGGAGGTGTTTTCATGGAACTGACACGCGAACAACGAGAATGGCTGTGCCTCGCCCTCACACCGGGTGTGGGCACGGCAAGGTTTATCCGCTTATTGGCGCGCTTTGGCACGCCATGCAGGGTGCTGGCCGCCTCACGCCGGGAACTTTCAGATATCGTGGGGCCGACTATAGCCGACCGCATAAGCGCCCATTCCAAGGCGGCTGACCTCGAGTTGCAGGAAGCACGAATACATGAATACGGGGTTGCCCTGTTAACCATGGATGATCCCGCCTATCCCCCGCAGTTGGCCGAAATTTATGACCCGCCCTTGTTGCTTTACCTGCGGGGAGCCTTGCTGGAAGCGGACCAGTACGCGGTGGCCATTGTGGGCACCCGCAAGGCATCTTCCTTCGGCCTTAAAATGGCGCACAAACTGGCCTATGGACTTGCGGAACGAGGGATTACGGTCGTAAGCGGATTGGCGGAAGGGATTGACAGCGCCGCGCATCGGGGCGCCCTGGAGGCGGGCGGACGAACCATTGCCGTGCTCGCTTTCGGTCACGACCAGGTCTTTCCCGCTTCCAATGCCGACCTGCTTAACGCGATACTTGGACAGGGATGCGCCATTTCTCCCTTTCCCATGGGTATGCGGGCTTTGAAACAAAACTTTCCGCAGCGCAACCGGGTCATGAGCGGTTTGTGCCTTGGCACGGTGGTTGTGGAGGCGCCCCCCGGCAGTGGTTCCCTGATAACCGCAAAGTATGCGGCCGAACAGGGCCGGGAGGTTTTCGCCGTACCCGGACCCGCCGGCATGGCCAACAGCCGCGGTCCCCATGAGCTTATTCGCGATGGCGCCCGCCTGGTAGAAACAGTAGACGATATAATCGTGGAACTCAATTTGCCGCCGGAAATGAGACGCGCTCCAGTCAGGGAGACGGCGCCGGCCGCTTCGCCACGCCAAGTACGTCTGGACTTTGCAGGTACTACACCGCCAGCGGCTCAGGTTATTCGAAAAGCCAAGCCCCCCGCAGCGCCTGCGCCCGTCGCATCCTCCCCGAAGTACGCGCTCTCGAAAATGGAGCAGGATATTTTAGGGGTTCTCCATCCGGAAGGCTCTTTTGTCGATGAAATTGCGTTGGCCTGCCGCATTTCCATATCTGAAGCCTTGTCTACGCTGACTATGTTGGAACTGAAAAGTGTGGTCCGCCAGCTTAGTGGCAAGCGATTCGCCCCAAAATGAAGTATTTTGATGACTTGTCCGGCAGAATCCGCCGTAATGAACCTGTTGCCATTCCTTGGCGCGCCGCGCTTCGGGCGGCTTCCCTTGCGCAACGCGCGGGGATGTGGCTTCGCCTGCGGCGAACGCCCGTGCGTGTGCCCGCACACGTAATCAGCTTTGGGAACCTGACGGCCGGCGGCACCGGCAAGACGCCCGCCGTTATAGAACGCGCCCTTCGGGAGGCGGAACAAGGCAGGCAGGTGGCAGTTATTACCCGTGGATACGGGGCTTCTTCCGAAGAGTTTCCGCTGTTGATGCACACCAACCGCGCGGAGGAGGATGTCGCCAGGCGTTTCGGCGATGAAGCGGCGCTGATCGCTGCGCGGGTTCCCGGCATATGGATCGTGCGCTCTCCGGACCGGGTAGCCGGGGCGCGTGCCGCCATGCAAGAAGGGTGTGACACGCTGATTCTTGATGACGGCTACCAGGCGGTTCGATTGTCCCGCGATGAAAATATCCTCTTGATTGACGCGACCAACCCCTTTGGAAACGGATTCCTGGTGCCCCGGGGCATCCTGCGCGAGCCCGTTGCCGCGATTGAACGGTCCACAGAGGTCATAATTACCCGGTGTGACCAGGCGCCGCAGGCGTTGCCCGGCATAGAATCGGTTGTGCGCCGCTTTTCGCCTGACGCGCCCATCCGGCACATGGTGCATAAACCGGTGATGCTGAAACGTCTCTGCGATGGCCAAGAGTATCCCCTGGAGCTGCTGCGGGGTTCGAGCATCCGTGCGGTATGCGGTATCGGCAACCCGGAGTCTTTTCTAAAAACCCTTCAAGACACCGGCGCGGAAGTAGTCGATATGCGCATGGTGGCGGATCATGCGGCCCTTTCACCGGATTACGTTACGGGGGAGGAGATAACCGTAGTTACGGAAAAAGACGCTGCCCGCATGGGTGCAGGCGTGCCGGCGCGGGTGTACGCATTGTGTATTTCCATGGCGCCCTATAGCCCTGCAACTGCCGAAAGCGCGTCCAGATAATCCTTTCCCGGAAGTTCGACGGCGGCTTCCCCCGGGGAAAGGTCATCCCTTCCCGGCCGGCGATGGGCGAGGGACCGGCACCACTCACGCGCTTTTTCAGCGCCCACGGCGCCTGTGAGCGCATCAAAGAAGGCCTCCGGGTTAACCGGGGCGAGGGCCATGCGATGCTTACCCGTGCCCAGAATGCCGAACATCAGGGCATGCATGAAGTACCCCGGGGCCAGGCGTTTGCGAACTCGCGGGCATTGCAGCAGTACCGAGGAGGCATTGTTTGCGGGCAAGGGGTGCTGCACTGCAAAACATTCGGGGCACAGGTCCGCCGGTACGATACCGCTGCCACTTTTCTCCTCATAACATTTCGCCAGGACGCGCACAATCGATTTTTTCAGTACTTCCGTATCCTTTACGGAATACCGGGCCGGTTTGGGCCCGTGCGGCGCGAACTGGGTCGCCGAGGCGACATACAACGGCGTGAGTCCCGGCGGCACTTTAATGAAGTACGCGAATACTTCCCGACTGACTTCACGGCGCATGTGGCGGTCAGGCAGAAAAATGACACCCCGTGCGGCAACAGGCGCCACTCCGCCCGGACAGCGTTCTGCCAGGATGGTCAACGCGGTGCATTCCTTTTCAAGCAGCGCGCTGCATTCTTCATGATTTTTGGCGATTACCAGCCGCGCATACACAAGTTTCCGGGACTGGGTGGCCAGGGTCAGAGAATACACGAGACGAAGCGCGTCTTCATAAATCAGGTCGCATTGCAGCGAAGTGATGGGAAGGTTATTGGAAAGGGTATTGAGGCCGGACCAGAAAAAACGATCTTTCTCTTGAAGACATTTCTCCACGGCGTTCTGCAAGGTCTCGAACTTAAAAAATCGCTTTGCAGGCGCCGGATACGGACCTGCGTACATGAGACTGGTAGACCATTTGACACGAATCATTCCGTTTGAAAAACGGGAACTTCCACTTTTTCCGGGGCTTCCAGGTTTCACTTCGTTATTCCTTCCGCGGTAATGAATAAAAATGTCTTCCGCACTTTTTAACGGGTTGACGTAATAGTGCTTTTTCCGGGGGGACGGGAGCTACACGCTCCAGCAAGTCCTGACAGGTTATTTCGTCGCCTGATTTTTCTTCTTCGCCGGTGTGGCTTTACGCCGGGCCGGAGCCTTCCTGGCAGGGCTGTCGGCGCTTCCGCGTTTCTTGGAAGTTGCGGAAGTCGGTTTCGTTTTTGGCGTCACCTTGACGGGCTTTCCCTTTTCAAGGCGATCAAGATAGTTTAACAACAGTTCAAAACTTTTGTCCGTAACCCGGGAAAATTCATCCACACCGGATTTCATCATAGCCGACCATTCGTCAATAACCTCACGGCCTTCCGTAGGCAGCCATTTGCCCTCTCTTACGGCCTCGTGCAGTGATTTTTCCGTATAGTCCCGCACCTTTGAAATTAAACCCAAACCGGCTTTGACACTGCCTCGCTGGAATTTTATAAGGTGCCGCGCGCTGGAAACGGAAGCGTCAACGGATGCGGCGCCCGTGGCGAGGGCAAGGTCTCCCATAATTTCCAGCGACTTCCGTAAAATCTCTGGCAGAAACTCCACGGACTGCTTACTCGACGCACATCCTTTGCGTGTTGCCATGATCAGGGTCTCCTTTCTATGTTGGGTCTTCCCGCGATTTACCGTTGCCATTATACGCCTTTATGCATCATCGCCTATAGTCGCAGCCACTTTTCTCTGGTGTCAGTCCCTCCTGGAAGCGGCAGTCCCAGACGGGCCAACGAACGCAAACATAAAAGAACCAGATTATCCCTGCATGAACCCGTATCGCCGGATAAGAAATACAACGATCAGGCCTAGTTAGCAAATGGCATCAATGTAATGGCTGAAAAGAGATCCATCTGAATATCCGGACAGCGCCGATAGGGTAAAACAAAGAAAGGGCAGGAACAAACCTGCATCAGAGAACTTCGCTTTTCATTGGAAACAACTTCATCAAATGTCATTCCGGTTTTTTCGCGACCTAAGCCTTACATCAAAGAGCGTTTCCAGATAACGCGAAAAAGACCGGAATCCAGATGATAGCCACGGGAGAAAGGG
>JAAYBJ010000334.1 GCA_012730105.1 Candidatus Hydrogenedentota bacterium | reverse complement strand
TTCCCCGGCGCACCTACTGCTTCGCCGTGGCAAGGGTAAGCTGCGTCACGTTATGCTGGGTGAAAAAACCGTCAAAGTTTCCGTAGCGTTTAATATATTCGTTGACCAGCAGGGTGTTTGGCGAAGGTGCGGAAAAGGATTGCTTGATGCCGTCGCTCTCGCTGCCCACCAGGTCGGAAAGGAAACCTAGGCCGTCTGCGCGCAGTGCGCGGTCCGTGGCCTCGATATCCTCCGTCAGAAAGGCCATGTGGTGCGCCCGGGCCCCGTAGTTTTGGACGAACATTTCCGTCGGCCCCATCGCATCCTGAGGCGGGTTCACCGCGATGCCCGAAGTGAAGACCTGCGCGAAACGGGCCCCGGCCCGGCGCGCTACATTGGTAATGGAATTCAGGTCCGGCACATAGATGGCGAATTCAAAATGGTAATCGGTCAATTCCATGAACTCCAGAATGGCCGGATCCCGGTGTTCCGCCTTCACCCGGGTGGCTATATGGTCCAGGATGCCGAGCTTGTTTTTCCACGGTGCGGAAGGAACATCAAAACACCAGTCCAATGGGCGGCTGCCGGGTGACCGATAGTTTTCAGGACCAGAAGACCATTCCACCAGGCCGATGGAATTACCCGTGTAAGCCGATGGCGGTGTCTGAATGAAGTGGCCCGATGCCAGTTTCACGGGGCGTTCCGTCATAAATGTAACGCCTCGTTTCTGTTGCAGCGCGCAATAACGGTTCAAATCGGTGCAGGAGAACACGAGGGTTTCCAGGCGCGTGTCTGGGATATGCCCGGACTTGTTGCCCCGGTTAAAGGGGCGGAAAGGGTTCCCCTGGCCGAGCCGGCAACGCACCAGGAGGTCCGCGGACTCGCGGCACTTCAGAACACAGGTGCGATATTGATCATCTTCAAAGGCTTCCACAAACGCATACCCGGTGTAACGGAGCAATTCAACCACGGCATCCCGCTGATTTCCGGGCTCGGTATTCAGGATGACAAAGGACAGGTCGCCGGTAAATCCCTCCAGCCCGGAGGCACGGCGGGTTTCCAGCAGATGTTGTACCCGCCCGCGCAGAAGCCGGTCCTTCTCTTCAGGGCTGTTTTCAGTGTGCATCCGCAAGGTATTCATCCCTCAGTTCCTTGTTCTTCCGTTTGCAGTGTAAAAAGGCGGCTTTGGCGGGCATGCCCGTCAAGGCCGTAAATATCCAAGGACATAGTTCCTGCCTCCTGTCGTATCAACCCGAAGGTGGCCTCCTGTCCCCGATCTTTCCCATACTTCAGATGGCCGGGATTCATGTGGGGAATTCCCTGCCATAAGTCTATACAGGGCCGGTGGGTATGTCCGCTCAACAACAAGGCCGTGCTGGACGGAACCGTCCCCAGCGCCTGCATATCATGGACATAAGCCACAGAAATACCATTGAAATCATCAAGGCGTACTCTAGGAACACTGTTGTCCATATAGGCCGGACACCACAGGCCGGGCACGCCGCTGACGGAATACCCAAGCTGGTCCAAATACTCCTTGTCTTCCCAGTCATCCCCAAGATGAATCAGGTGAACCGCGCCAAGCCGTTCGACCATTAAATCAACAGCCTGTTGCATCAGCACGTGGTTCCGATGAGTGTCGCTAAGCACGCCCAGAATCATAGGGCGCACTCCCGGAAATCTGCATCCGTTTGAAGAGATCCGGCCAAAGCAGCCGAAACCGCTAAAGCACCCAAAGGCAATCGCATTGAGTCTCCTTTCTTCGAAAATTCTACCGTATGACGCACCGGCGCCACAACCTGAAAAATCACATTTTGGAAGGACCAAGGCGTAAAAAACCTATTGTCCACCCTGTCTGGAGATTCCGTAATGCCGAGTACCCAATCCAATAGGGAGTCAATGTTTCGCCCACTCCGAAAATTTAGATGACTCGCTGTGAATAAACATGTTGTAATCTCTGAATGTAGAATCGACTTCCCTGGCGCATTATAACGCGGCGAGGACGCCGCGTCTACATTCTCGCAGAAGCCATAGGGCTCATGATGGACTTCCTCCAACACGATGGGTAAAGGACAGGGCGGGGCGTTCGAACATGCTTTAAACGGCGAGCATGCCTACCAGTCCCGCCCGGTCATGCTATTTGTCCGGACAAAAGCCCGGAACAGGATACCGGCCGGGTCATCACCGGCACGCGGCGCGGACATTCGTAAACGCCCGCGATCTGGCGGCGCGATGAGCTGGAGAGGCGGAAGCCGATATTGTTGTTCGTATTCGTCGGGGTGTTGTTATTGCGCTGGGCTGAACGACAGTTGTTGAAGTTATTGTTCCAGCTGCCGCCCCGATTGACGCGGTTCGAGCCTCTTCGGTCGGTATCCAAAATCATAGCCGCGGCATTCTTGCCGCGTTGGTGAACTATCGTAGACGCGGCATCCTTGCCGCGTTGCAAAGCGCCTGGAAGGCGCTTCTACGTTGTTGTTACAGGTACAAACCATTGCCGCCGTAAAGCCATGGTGTTCCCATGCGTAATATGGGCTATAAGACTGCCCACGCTTTGTATCAAAGCCGCCTCGGTGATGCGTCCTGCCTCGAAGGCATCTTCACGGCGCTTGAGTTTGCGCCGGCACCGCACCAGCGAAGGACGGGAAAGGCGAATTGTTCCCGGATACAGGCGCATGCCCAGAAAAGGAATGCCCTGCATTATCGGCGCTATATAGCATTTCTTCTCTTTCAAATGCAGGCGCAAACGTCCATCCAGAAACTCCCGGACTTCACCCAAAACACCCTGTAATGCCGCTTTAGTGTCGGCAAGGCACAAAAAATCGTCCATATACCGGACATACCGTTTCATGTGCAACTGTTGCTTGATAAAATGATCCAGCCCGTCCAGATAAAGATTCGCGAAATACTGGCTGGTCAGATTACCAATGGGCAAACCTTTGCCCGGCGCGTTGTGCGGCGCGTTATGGTCAATGATCCGTTCCAACAAGGCAAGAAAGCGCGCATCCTTGAACAGCCTGCGCAGCTGCGCCTTGAGTATCTCATGGTCCACCGAGTCAAAATACCTGGCCACATCGCACTTGAGAAAATAACCTCCGTGACGCGCAAACGACCAGGCCCGTTGCAGCGCCCTATGACTGCCCTTGTCCTTCCGGCAGGCGTAGGAGTCGTAAATGTATCGCCCCTCGAACACAGGCTCCAGCACGGCGCACACCGCATGATGCACCACCCGGTCCCGGAACGGCGCCGCCGCTATCTGCCGTTCCTTGGGTTCGCGAATGGTGAAGGTGTGATAGGGCCCGGGCTGATAATCACCGTTCTCAAGTTCACGCTGCAACCGAAACAACTCCGGCTCCAATTGGAACATGAACCTTAACGCATCCCCGTTATTGCGGTTGGCCCGAACAGCCCGATGTGCCGCGTTATACAAAGACTGGAATGTGCACGCGTGATTAGAAACATTTCCGATACGTTTCAAATATTCAACCCCGTAAAAGCACTTTCCTGACACTTTGAAACGCGACAAGGATGTCGCTGTCTACATTAACGTAGAAGCGCCTTCCAGGCGCTTTACAACCTGGCAAGGATGTCGCGTTTGCATTAACGTAGAAGCGCCTTCCAGGCGCTTTATTGACGGAACGCTCCTTTTGGATTATCACGAATATAAGCATTAATACGTTCCAGTTGTTCCGGGCTGCGCACAATATGGTCAAACGTTTCCTTTTGCCAGAGATTTCCCTTTCGCCCGACAAGCGCATTTATTTTATTGGCGGAATACGACTTCCAACTGTGCAGTATGGATGACAATTCACAGCCCTGCAGCGGCGCCACCACCGCATGCACATGGTTCGGCATCACCACATACGCCCCAAGATCATAGCGTTCGTCGGCAAAATGTCGCAATACCCCCTCCAACAGCGCGGCAACGCCTGGTCTGCGCAGAATACACGACCCGTACCCCGCATCCAACCAACGGTGAAACCGTTCCGGAAACAGTTCCCAGAATTCGCGGATTTGTTCCGGCGTATGCGGCTCCGGATTCCGCTTCAGCCAGAGTGCCTTTTCCTCCTGCCATTGGCGTAACTGTATCTGCGGAATGGAATCGGCCAGGCGAAAGGTAACAAAATAACGAACGCCCGATTGCCGCCAATGGGGAAGATTTCCCGACAAATGACCAACAGGCTGCGAAGGGTCAAAAAAATAGAATCGGGTATCGCACATGGTTATGCTCCGGCATTAGAACATTCAAAACGCAACGCGACAAGGATGTCGCGTCTACATTATGCAACGTAGAAGCGGCCTTCCAGGCGCTTTGATAAAAACGTAGAAGCGGCCTTCCAGGCGCTTTGCTACATTTTACCCCATGCGCCTATCATACGTCCCACGTCATCAATCTGGCGACTGGCATGCTCGTATTGCTTGTGCGGCAGAAAGGCCATGGTATGCGACAAGCGCAACAACAGGCGCATCTTGGTCAGCAGCAGATTCGCCTCACGAATCCGGCCGCCTGGCGTTTTACTGTATTGCGCCTCCGTCAGCGTCATCGCCACGTCCAACGCCAGATTGTCTATCCGGTTCGTCAGTGTCAGACGCACTTTCTTCGGAAACTTCTCCGTCGTCGGCAGCAGCCATGCCAGGAACTCCATCCACGCCGTCAGCGCGCGCAGTTCCCGAAGCCCGCTCTTGATCGTCCCTTGTTCGTCCATTGAGAATACGCAACACGTCCTTTCCATATTTTTCCACGCGGCTCGGACCCACCCCGGGGATGCGCCCCAACGCGGACAACGACGCCACATTTTCCAGTATAATCCGCGTCAACTGTTCATTCGTGAACACCAGATAGGCGGGGATGCCCTCTTCGTCCGCCCGCCGTTTGCGCCACTCGCGCAACGCATTGAACACAGGCCAGTCCGCGTCCTTTAACTGCTTGCGCCAGTGCTCCTTATCCGGCTTCGCGTCCTGAGGGGAAGCGCTGATAGCGGGCACATCCTCTTTCAAGGTATACTGAATGCAAAAACTCCAATACGGCGTGCCCTCATGGACAAAATGCCAGGATTCCAATGAATGCACTTGCTTGTCCGCAATAAACACGCGCAACGGTTCGTCGTCGAAGCCGCCCAAGCGCGGCGAAAAAGGTATGGTGAATAGACGCAACTGCAAAACTTGTTATTCCAAAAAGTAAATTCGCAATGCAACGCGACAAGGATGTCGCGTCTACATTAACGTAAAAGCGGCTTCCTAGCCGCTTTGTAACGCAACGTAGAAGCGACCTTCCAGGCGCTTTGTAACGCAACGTAGAAGCGACCTTCCAGCCGCTTTGTAACGCAACGTAGAAGCGTCCTTCCAGGCGCTTTGTAACGCAACGTAGAAGCGTCCTTCCAGCCGCTTTGTAACGCAATGTAGAAGCGTCCTTCCAGGCGCTTTGTAACGCGACAAGGATGTCGCGTCTACAGTATGCAACGTAGAAGCGTCCTTCCAGGCGCTTCATAACGCGGCAAGGATGCCGCGTCTACAGTATGCAACGTAGAAGCGTCCTTCCAGGCGCTTCATAACGCACCAAGGATGCCGCGTCTACAGTACAAAGCGGCGCTACCTTGTCGCCGCCCCGTTCCTATACGTGTATCCTGCTGTATCCGGCGGGGATTTCCGTCCCGGGCCACTAACTTGACATGGCGCTTTTTATGTGCTACCATTCTGTTAGCACTCACTTGTATTGAGTGCTAACACCCCATGAATGCATCACGGCGGTGTTCCATAAGCGTACATTCCGTTTAGTACTTGTCGATGAAGGAGATTTGAAATATGGCAAAACAATTATTGTTCAATCAGGCTGCCCGCCTGGCGTTGCTGAATGGCGTAGACAAACTGTCCAACGCGGTCAAGGCGACATTGGGCCCTCGCGGGCGCAATGTGCTTCTGGAGAAATCCTTTGGCGCCCCGAAAGTGACCAAAGACGGCGTCACCGTGGCCAAGGAAGTCGAGGTGGAAGACCCCTATGAAAACATGGGGGCCCGGATGATCCGCCAAGCGGCAAGCAAAACCAATGATCTCGCCGGGGACGGCACCACCACCGCGACTGTGCTGGCCCAGGAACTGGTCCATGAAGGGCTGCGCCAGGTCACCGCGGGCGCGAACCCGATGCACCTGAAACGGGGCATGGAAAAAGGCATGGCCGTCGCCTTGGAATATATCGCGGATATGGCGAAGAGAATCAAGAACCAGGAGGAAATCCGCCAAGTAGCCACGGTATCCGCCAACGGCGACAAGAAAATCGGCGACATTATCGCCAACGCCATTGAAAAGGTGGGAGAAGACGGCGTTATCACGATTGAGGAAGGCAAGAGTTTTGAAACCGAGGTGGACCTGGTTGACGGCATGCAATTCGACCGGGGCTACCTGTCTCCGCATTTTGTCACGAACAAAGAAGCCATGCGCGTGGAACTGGAAGATGCCTATATCCTTTGCTACGAAAAGAAGATCGGCAGTATTCGCGACATGCTTCCCCTGCTCCAAAAGATCGCCCAGGCGGGCAAGCCCCTGCTTATCATTGCCGAAGACCTGGAAGGAGAGGCGCTTGCAACGCTTGTGGTAAACCGGTTGCGCGGCATTTTGAATGTCGCAGCGGTCAAAGCCCCCGCCTTTGGCGATCGGCGCAAGGAAATTCTTCGCGACCTGGCCATCCTCACTGGCGGTCAGTTCGTGAGCGAAGACTTGGGTATGAAGCTCGAGAACCTGGAATTGAGCCAGCTCGGAACAGCCAAGCGCATTGAAATTACCAAGGACAACACGACCATCGTCCAGGGCGGCGGCAAGAAAAAGGATATCAAGGGCCGCATTGACCAGATTCGTAATGCCATCGAGGCGACCACTTCGGACTACGATCGCGAGAAACTGCAGGAACGGCTCGCCAAGCTGGCGGGTGGCGTGGCGGTGATCAAAATCGGCGCCGCCAGCGAAGTAGAACTAAAAGAAAAGAAAGACCGTGCGGACGATGCGCTCAACGCGACCCGTGCGGCTATCGAAGAAGGCATCGTGGCCGGCGGCGGGGTTGCCCTGCTTCGGGCGGCCACCAAGGTGCAGACGATGAAACTCGACGGCGATGAGAAAACAGGGGCGGCCATGCTGGCCAAAGCCATGATGCAGCCCCTGGCCTGCATCGCGGATAATGCGGGTCTCGAAGGCGGCGTGATCGTCAATGATGTCATAGAGGCCAAGGGGAATATCGGTTTCAATGCGGAAACCGGCGAAATGGAAGACTTGGTGAAGTCAGGCATCATCGATCCGGCCAAGGTCATCCGCTGCGCCCTTCAGAACGCGGTAAGTTCGGCAAGCATGATCATCACCACGGAATGCCTGGTGACGGACGCCCCCAAGAAGGAAGAGAAGAAATAACAGCAACCATTTTAAACGCGCCGGAAGGGATCCCTTCCGGCGCGTATTTTTTTGATTGTTATCCTGAGGTGTGGATCAGTCGTGTTCGAAAATCATTTCCTTCACCTCGATGCCCTCGATCACGCTGAGTTTGTCGCGCATGGCCTCACATTTGGCGAGATCGCCGAACATTTCCAGGATTAAAACGCCGCCTGTGGAACAGAAGTTCTCATCCACCTCGTGCAGGCCCAACCGGGTTTTGATATAACACCCGTATTCCGTAAGCACCTGCTGCACGCGCAGGGCATTTTCCCCGCGGTTCTGGATGTG
>JAAYBJ010000333.1 GCA_012730105.1 Candidatus Hydrogenedentota bacterium | reverse complement strand
TCGCCCTGGCGCTGGCCCGGGCACGCGTCATGGGAGCGCGATATCCCTACTATCTGCTGGCAGACTCGAAAGAAGGGCAACTTAAAGAAGCTGAATTGACCCGAACGGCACCGTCGGAACAGCCCACTTACGGCAATATCCGTCAGGGTTTTGTCTATGAGCGGGTGCCTCACATCACGCTGAAATCCATTGCCAACAACACGGAGATTGATGTCATCTGGGAAAAATACCAGAAGCAACTGGATCCATTGCGTGAAAAGATGAACAAGGCTCTCGGTACCGCGTGGGAAGAATGGGACATTCCCCGCGATTTGTCCGCCTGTAAAAGCATTCGTGTGGATTCGTGTCCATTCGTGGTTCAACTGCATGCCCAATGGTGGGAGTTGCGGATTGCACGACAGCAGGAAATAGACGCGTCCATTGCCGCCAAGGCGGAGTACGAATACCTTTATGACAAACCTTATGAAGACAAAAACACCGTGCGGGTGGCGGGGCCCTTTACGGTGGAAAGCCTGTCGCCCCACCGGGTGCTGGGCGTGGATGAGGACGATGAACTCATTGACGCGGTGGAAGACGCAAGGTTGAACTACGGGAAACCGCAGACTTTTACCGACATGATTCTGGAAAACCTGCGCATGGCCGGGGTTCAACAAGCCCATAAGGAAGACAAGATAACGTTCATTTCCCTGACACCCTGGCCGGGGCATCATATCTGCGCGGAGGGTAAATATATGGAAGGGGGCAAGGAGGATGGCCCCATGAAACGGGCCGGTATCCTGGTTGGTCCCGAATTTGGAACCCTATGCCGTGCCGACTTGGTAGCGGCGGCCCGTGAGGCCGGAGACGCTGATTTCGATGTGTTGATTACCTGCGCCTTCAATTACGATGCCCGGTCCTCGGATTTCGATAAACTGGGGCGGGTGCCCGTGCTCAAAGCACGGATGAACGCCGACCTGCACATGGCGGAAGACCTTAAAAATACGGGCAAAGGCAATCTTTTCGTCATTTTCGGGGAACCGGATATTGAGATTGTCGAGGCGGAAGACAACCAGGTCCAGGTGAAGATTAACGGAGTGGATATATTCAAGCCTCAAAGCGGTAAAGTGGAATCCAGCGGTCCGGATGATATTGCCTGCTGGTTCATAGACACCGACTACAACGAAGAGAGCTTCTTTGTGCGACACGCCTACTTCCTCGGCCAGAACGACCCCTACAACGCATTAAAAACCACCCTGAGAGCCGAGATCAACGAAGATGCCTGGGAAAGCCTGCACAGCGCCGTTTCCCGCCCCTTCAACAAGCCGGAAAATGGGCGCATCGCGGTGAAAGTCATCAACCATCTTGGTGACGAAGTTATGAAGGTGTTCAGAGTGTGACCACTGTTCGACATGAAGAGGAAACCACGTGAATGTCTGCACTTGAGGAACTGTTTGGACCCATTATTGAGGAAGCAAGCAAAGGCATTGACATTCCCGATGCTGTGACGAAACGCATGTCGGAGTGTCTGGTTGGCCTATTGCCACTAGAACCACTGACCAAGACCGAACTCAACGAAACGGCGGCAGAGCTTCTGGGTCTCATGGATACAGGG
>JAAYBJ010000332.1 GCA_012730105.1 Candidatus Hydrogenedentota bacterium | reverse complement strand
GGGCGAAAAATATCAGATGCAGGCCCTTGGAGCGTACCGTTACCAGTCCCCTTTTTCGTTCAGTTTTTTGGGTACTCCAAGGGAAGGGGATGCGGTAGGCCGGACTGATGAGCATTTTCTTGGGGGGGGAATAGGGTTCGGCCAGTGTAAATGTTGATGTTGTTCCTCCATCCCTGCCGGGATGGGGCGCAAGGTGGGTTGTGTTCCGGTGGTGTCGCTTCACTCGACCACCGGCTACCGGCTTTTATCCCTCCTGGATGCGATTGGAACAAAGGTAAATGTCTTAAGTTCAGACCTCCTGATCCGGTTGGCGTTTTTAAATGAGGATTCGGAATTTTGTTTGGCACGTTTTGAAGTCGTATTCGCATAGGGCCGCAAGAAAGGGACAACGAAATAGTCAATAACAGTAAAGGGCCTCGATTCTTCGTTAGTCATAGTCATTTCGTCATCAGTCCCTTTTTGCTCCGTCGTTTACCAGTGCCGAGAGAATTTACGACGACGTCGGGAAATCTGAAGTTAGCGCCATTCAATCATTGGCTGGAATGAACGGGTCTTCGACAAATGGGACCGAATCACTCAGGCAGGTCTTCGCCCGCCGTCAGGTACCGCCTGAGGGCACGCGCGATGGATGTTCCGAAGGCCCGGGCGCTTTCGGCGGTCACCGGATGACCGCCCGTGTTCGCATAGGGGATTTCTATCGTGGTTGAGAGTGTTACTCCGGGGATCGTTTCCGCCCACCGGGCGAAACTTACGCCCTGTCCATAATTTACGGCGGTGTTCCATCTTTTTCCAAAGGGCAGATTGTCGGACGCGCGGTAGGGGAGCGGGCCGTTATTCACTTCCTCAAGCAGCGCGGCGAAGCGTTGCTGGCGCTCCCACGTGACTTTATTCGGGCTGCCGACGAGATAAATGACTTCGTTTCCCTCTCCACGAATATAGGGGCAGTGCAGGTCGAGAGCGACGCGCAGCAGCCCGTCCGACCAGTCAACGACGTGGGTCTTCAGCGCTTTGGTCTCTGGGTAAATGCTTGCCTCGTCATAATCCCGGTTGTGGTCCCGGGGGCGGCGGTTCTTGCCCTGGTCTCCCGCCTCCACGCCGTCTTTGTCCATGAAGGGGATTGCCAGCGCTTCAACATTTTCCCGGAACCAGGTGCCGTCCTCGTCATCGGCAAGCATGGCGGCGAGGATTCCTTCTAGGACAAAACTCGCCATGGTCTCGCAGGCATGGTGTCGGGCGGTGAGCAGGACGCGGTATTTCGGGCGCTCCGCTATGCAACCCGCGCGCAGCGCCTCCACCTTCCGGCCGCCCCTGCTGTCGCACAGGGTCTCCGCAACCAGGGAATCTGAACCTTCCCATTTTTTAAGAAACGCGCGCAAATCGGACTCAAGGTACGGTATCGTGAAAGAAAACCAGGCATTGCCGCCTTCCGGGAAGGTATACGTGAATGTGGCCCCTTGGACGTTGTCCGAACCCAGCCAGTCCCAGGTGGCGCCGGTGTCCGTGCTTACCGCCGGTCCGCGCACCCCGATGGGGTTGCGCTCGCCGAAATCAAAGGTCAGTGTGTGACCGGCGGGCACCCCCGCTAGTTTGAAATTCCAATAAAACCACCAGCCTTCCGTATCGTGCAGATCGGGACGGAGATAAACCGTGTCCCCTTCCACGCGGTCCACAATACTATTTCCTCCCGGAAAATCCGTGTGGATAGTGAAGGGCGGGGAGGTCTCGGAAACCGCGATACCCGCACAGCATAGGAGCAGCACCCCTGCTGCCAACCATCCTGAGCGCAGCGTTTTGTGTCGCCCTGTACACGACGTACTTCTAATCATGGTATTCCTTTGCTGTTTTCTCTTGCCAAGTATAAGCAGCGCATTTCCCGAATATCAACAGGGCGATACTGTTTGCAGGCGTTGACTGGCATGTTCATCTCCTGAGCGAAGATAATGGTTAGAACATTGCAGGGAGAAATACGATATTGCTAAAATAATTGTCGACACCACAATGTCTTAGCTCAGCGGGAATAGGACTTTTCCCGAAAAGTTTAAGGTACTTCCCCTGGCTGGGAGTACCGATTTAGGGGTGCGTTTTTTAAGGCATGAACGGTCTATCAATCCGATGTTGGTGAAGGG
>JAAYBJ010000331.1 GCA_012730105.1 Candidatus Hydrogenedentota bacterium | reverse complement strand
TACCGCAAAAGGCCCGGCCTTTCCCCTTGGTTTTTATGAGTTGCCTGAGGACGACAACGCCCTGAAGGCCATGGCGGATGCGGGTGTAAACCTGGTGCGCTGCCGGAACCGGGCCGACCTGGACCGCCTGCAACGTTTGGGCATGATGGGCGTAATGCCATTGCCCCTTCAGGATGGCGCGACGGACGCGCTGCGCGAAACGATCACCGGTCTTGTGGACCATCCCGCGCTGGCCTTGTGGGAAGGTCCAGACGAAGTGGTCTGGAATTTCACGGCCTACAGCGGCCTGTTTCGGACCATGGGCGTGCACAGTGAGAAAGAGGCCTGGCAGAAGCAGACGCCCGAGGCGGTCGCCTACGCGGAACAGAAAGCCTCGGAGATTATTCCCAACATGCGCGCCGCCGTGGACTTGATCCGAAAGTTGGACCCGTCGAACCACCCGGTCTGGATTAACGAAGCGCAGTCGAGCGACACCTATTATGTGCGGCAGTACCTCGATTTTGTGGACATCACCGGATGCGACATTTACCCGGTGAAAAAAGACAAGCGCCAACTTGAACGTATCGGTCAAGGCACGGAGCGCTGGTTGAAAGTGGGCCGGGGCAAGCCGGTGTATATGGTATTGCAAGCCTTCTCCTGGAGCGAGTTGGGCGACTATTACGGGGAAAAGGAAACCGTTTATCCCGCCTTCGAGGAGTCACGGTTCATGGCCTACAACGCCATCGTGCGCGGCGCCAACGGTATTTTGTACTGGGGTTCCCAATTTCTCAAGTCCAAAGTATTTCGGGAATCCCTCTACGCGCTCACGAGTGAGCTCGGCAACTTGCAACCCTTTCTTGTCACACCTGCCCTGCCCGTGCACATCACCCTGACCGACCTGCCCGAAGCCCCCGGCGCCACCCAAGTGTACGCCACCCTACGAAAACATGAACAAGAATGGCTGCTCATCGTCGTCAATGAAGACAACCTACGACACATGGGTGTTGTCCTGGAAAATCTGGAAGCCCTCAACGGCCGTGAATTGCATCTGCTATACGGGGAGGGTTCCCAAACAGTATCTCATGGAGAATTGACTGTCCGCATGCAGCCCTATGATACGCAGGTCTACTGCACCAGCCGACAGTATGAAACAAGCCGACTTGCCGGCCGGGAATTTGAACAGCAGGAAGGCGAAGGGGAGTAACAACTCCCGGGACTATCCGGAACACCGCCTGCCTCACCGCTATCATGATACATCAGCACGCCTTTTCTCCTCTTCCTATTACACGATCAGCATCCCGGAGGGATGAAAGCCAGCAGCCGGGGGTCGAGCGAAGCGACACCACCGGTATAGAACCCACCTTCTCCCCATCCCGGCAGGGATGGAGGAAAAGCATCGACATTTACATAGACCGAACCCTATTACCCCCCAAGAAAATGCTCATCAGTCCGGCCTACCGCATCCCCTTCCCTTGGAGTACCCAAAAAACTGAACGAAAAAGGGGACTGGTAACGGTACGCTCCAAGGGCCTGCATCTGATATTTTTCGCCC
>JAAYBJ010000041.1 GCA_012730105.1 Candidatus Hydrogenedentota bacterium | reverse complement strand
GAGCACGAGTCACGAGCACGAGTCACGAGAACGAATTACGAGCACGAATTACGAGCACGAGTCACGAGCACGAGTCACGAGCACGAGTTACGAGCACGAGTTACGAGCACGAGTTACGAGCACGAGTTACGAGCACGTTGCGGGCAAAGCCCGTTCTGGTAATAGCGTTGTATCGCCGTCTTATCGGCGTCAGGCATGGCAGCCCGGTAAAGGGCAAAACACAGGGCCCCACAATAATGAGGCCGCACGAAAGGATACGCATGAAGACCCACTTGAACCGTCGTCAATTTCTGGCCAGTTCCCTCACCGCCGGCGCGGCGCTCGGACTACCGAACATCATACCGTCGTCGGCCTTCGGCCAGGACGGCGCCCCGTCACCGGGCAATCGCATCACGATCGGATGCATCGGCGTGGGCGGCATGGGCACGGACAACATGAACAACTTTCTGAAACTGCCCGACTGCCGGGTGGTGGCGGTGTGCGACGCCTACGAAGAACGCCGGCAACGGGCGAAGGGGATCGTGGACGCCCAGTATGGCGACACTGGCTGTGCCATGTACGCAGACTTTCGGGAAGTGCTGGCCCGGGACGACATCGACGCGGTCATGATCGCCGCACAGGATCACTGGCATGCCCTGATCGCCACGGCGGCCGCCAAAGCGGGCAAGGACATGTACTGCGAGAAACCGCTCGGCGTGTCCGTGGAGGAATCGCGCGCCATTTTCGACGCGGTGCGAAAAAATAACCGCGTCTTTCAGACGGGAACCTGGCAGCGCTCCCTGGAACCCTTCCAGCGGGCCTGCACCCTGGCCCGGAACGGCTATGTGGGCAAAATCCACACCGTCGAGGTCGCCACGGAAGGCCCCCATTACAAGCCGAAATACGAAGGCGCCATGGATCCGCAACCCGTGCCCGAAGGATTCGACTGGGAAATGTGGCGCGGCCCCGCCCCGACCGAACCCTACAATCCCGGCCGTGTCGCATGGCCGGACTGGTACCTGATCTTCGACTACTGCACGGGCTTCATTTCCAACTGGGGCGTCCACCATCTCGACATCGCCAACTGGGGATGCCCGTGGGTTGGCGATGAGCCTTTTGAACTGGAGTGCAAAGAAACGTTCCGCAACCAGGGATTCACCAACAATGTGAACACCTGGGATGCCACATTTACCTATGCTGACGGGCGGAAGATGAGTTTCAAGGATAAGGAGCACATGAAATCCGGCTGCAAGTTCATCGGCGACGAGGGCTGGGTGCATGTGGACCGTTCCGGCATCTGGGCGGAACCGGAATCGCTGCTGACCGTGGAATTCAAAGACACGGACACGCGGCTGACCGATTCCACGAACCACGGCGCCAACCTGCTCGAATGCATCCGTTCCCGCAAAGACCCCGTCTCGAGTGTGGAGGCGGCCCATAAGGCCTCCTGCCTCGGCATGCTGGCCGACATCGCGGGACGGCTCGAGACCAAACTTAAATGGGACCCCAAGTCGGAACGGTTCCAGGACAACGACGAAGCCAACGCCATGCTCCATCGCGACATGCACAACGGGTGGTCCTTATGAACGCTTCAAACAAAGGCCACCTGGTTGCCTGCATGGCCCTTGTTGCCCTCTGTACGGCCTTCACCGCGAATACGTCCGCCGACACACCTTTCGGCTGGCGGGTCGGGCCGACCGCGTGGAGTTTTAAGGAGTTCACTTTTTTCGAGGCGGTAGACAAGACGGCCGCGCTGGGCATGTCCTGTATCGAGGCTTTTGAAGGCCAGGCCGTCATGCCCGAATCGGACGCCAAGATCACGGCCGATCTCTCCGACGACCTCCATGCCCGGATTCGCGCGAAACTCGAAGAAGCCAAGGTGACGTTGACCAGTGTCTATATCCATGACATCCCGGGCGACGAGGCGGGCTGCCGCCGCGCCTTTGAGTTCGCTAAGAAACTCGGTGCGGCTATCATTGTTTCGGAGCCCGCCCCGGAAGCCCTGGACATGGTGGAACAATGCTGCAATGAATACGCCATCAGCGTTGCCATTCACAACCACCCCGAAGGTAGTTCGCGGTATTGGCACCCGGATGAAGTAATGTGGGTTTGCGAGGGGCGTGGCCCGCGCATCGGCGCCTGTGGTGACACGGGACATTGGATTCGGTCGGGCTTGAGCCCTGTCGAAATGTTCCGCATTCTCGGCAAACGCCTGTTGACCGTACATCTCAAGGACCTGAACGCGCCCGCGCGCGACGCCCAGGACGTGCCCTGGGGCCAGGGGTGCGGCGAACTGGAAAGCGCACTGCGGGTGCTGGTGGAACTGGGGATCACGCCCGCCCTGTTCGGAATTGAATATGAAGCCGACTGGGAGAATAACCTGCCCCAAATCGAAGCCTGCGGCAAATGGTTTGCCGAAACCGTAAACAAACTGGCCGCTGAGGCAAAGCGGGAAGACCCGCTGTTCGTGGGCTGGTCCTCGGCGGACATTACGCCGCCGCGCCCGGTCGCGCTTGTGGGCCAGTACCACACGCGCGTTTCCCAGGGCGCCCTTGACCCGCTCACGTTGACCGCGCTAGCCCTGGAAACGCGCGGCCCGGACGGGAAAAACGAACAGGTGGTGCTGATTTCGTGCGACCTTTGTTTTGTGGAAATTCCTGTCATTGAGCGTCTGCGCGAGGCGCTGCGCGGCCGCATCCCCGATTTTGACGCGGGCAAACTGGTGGTCAGCGCCACCCATACCCACGACGGGCCCTCCCTGGATGACAGCACCTTTGAAGGCGTTTACGACACCTCCGGCGCGCCGGACGTGATGACCGCATCGGAATATGGCGCTTTTTTTATTGACAAAGCCGCCGGAGCCGCCGCAGAGGCGTGGGAAAAGCGCGCGCCCGCGGGCATGAGTTGGGCCCTCGGGCATGCCGTGGTCGGCATCAACCGGCGCGTGCAGTATTTCGACGGCACCACGGTCATGTATGGCGACACCAGCCGGGCTGATTTCATGGGTTTTGAAGGCAGCGCCGATCCCGGACTGCCGTTGCTGTTCTTCTGGACACCGGAGAAAACGCTTACGGGTGTCGTGGTGAATCTGCCCTGTCCTTCCCAGGAAACGGAGTCGCTCATGCAGGCCTCCGCCGATTTCTGGCACGAGACCCGGGAGGAGCTGCGGCGCAGGCTTGGCAATGATCTGTTTATACTGCCCCAGTGCGCCGCGGCCGGCGACATTTCGCCCCATCGCACCTTCCGCAAGGCGGCCGAAGAGGCCATGCTGCAACGCAAGGGCATCTCCCGCCGTCAGGAAATCGCGCTGCGCATTGCCGACGGGGTGGAAGAGGCGCTTCCGGGCGCAGAAGCCGACATTAAATACGCCCTGCCGTTGAGGCATAGGATACTGGACCTCGACCTGCCCGAGAAGGATCCGCCGACGCCACCGTTTGTTAAAACGGATCCGGTGCATCCAGCGGAATTTCACGCGCTGCGCATCGGCGATATTGCCATGGCCACCTTTCCCTTCGAGTACTATCTCGATTACGGGCTGCGCATTCAGGCGCGGACACGGGCGATCCTGACTTTCACCGTGCAGCTGGCCAATGGACAGAGCGGCTACCTGCCGACGGAAGAAGCCGTCAAGGGCGGCGGCTACAGCGCGGAGAACTACCTGGTAACCCCTGCGGGCGGCCAGATCATCGTCAATGAAACTGTTGCGGCCCTCAATGCGATGTGGCCGTGAGAAAAGAATGAACAAGGATCAACTGATGATAAACAAAACCCAGCTGTACATTTTTATTGCCGTCCTGCTTCTTGTGGTAGGCCTGAACACGGAGACCTTTTCCGATACGGGTTCCCTGGACTATCGGGAGGCGGTTCTGGACAACGGGATGAAAATCATCACGCTGGAGGACTTTTCCTGCCCCATCGTCACGGTGGACCTCTGGTATCACGTGGGTTCCAAGGACGAGAACCCTGAACGGCAGGGCTTCGCTCACATGTTCGAACACATGATGTTCCGGGGCACGGACCGTCTGGGCCCGACGGACCATTTTGATTACATACGCCGGGTGGGCGGCAACTGCAACGGCTATACCTCCTTCGACCAGACGGTCTATGTGCAGACCGTTCCAGCGAACCAGCTGGAGCTCGTCCTGTGGCTGGAAGCGGAACGCATGAGTTTTCTGAAAATCGACCAGGCGGCCTTCGACACGGAACGTAAGGTTGTCGAGGAGGAGCGGCGCCTGGGGCTGAGCGGGCCCTACGGCGGCCTGGAGGAGAAGGCCCTTGCCGAAGTGTTCAAAGTACACCCCTACCGCTGGCCGCCTATCGGCAAGATCCCACATCTACGCGCCGCGAGCGTTCCCGAGCTGCGCGACTTCTGGACACGCTATTATGCGCCAAACAACGCCACGCTGATTATCGCGGGAGCGGTGAAACACGAAGAGGCCCAGACGCTGGCAAAACGCTATTTCGGATGGATTCCCCCGCAGCCGGACCCGCCCCGGGTCACGGTGCGGGAACCCCTCCCCGAAGCGCCCCGCGAGGTCTCCCTGGAAATCGACAACGCGCCCCTGCCCATGGCGGGGATCGCCTTTAGAACGACACCCCTGGCGGACCCGGACCGGATTCCGCTGGAACTGCTCTCGACCATACTCGGCGGGGTCAACAGCAGCCGCGCCTACCGCAGCCTTGTCGCGGAAAAGGAACTGGCCGTCGGCGTGCAGTGCATGAACATCTGCCTGGAACAGGACGGCATGCTGGCGTTGGGCGCAGCCATTACGCCGGGCGAGAGCAGGATGGACGACACCCTCGCCGCGCTCAAGAAGGAAATCAAACGGATACGCGACAGAAAAGTACGGCCCCGGGAACTGGAAAAAGCGAAGAACCAGATGCTGCGCGCGCTGGTGACAGAGCATTTGCATGTGGTAAGCAAGGCGCGCGCGCTGGGCGCCGCCGCCGTGCTTGAAGGCGACGCCTCGCGTGTGAACCGGCGTCTCGACGCGATCCGCGAAATCACCGCAGACGACATCCAACGCGCGGCGAAACAGTATCTCGATCCTGACAGGGCGCTGACGTTCCGCGTGGAGCGCAACCTGAAGGGCTTTTTTAACAAGGACAAAGGGAACCCTGAAGACGAGGCCCCGATCACGGGACAGCCTGAAACGGATCCCCCGGCCCCGGGACGGCCCGGCGCCATAAGGCCGGAAGACTATCCCGCAAGCCCGCCTTCGCAGGGACCGATGGACTTCGATCCCACGCCGCGTTATCAGGAAACGACCCTGGCTAACGGGCTCAAGGTCGCGGTGGTCGAAAACCATGAGGCGCCCTTCGTGACCCTGTCGCTGCATCTGCACGGGGGCGCATGGTGCGATTCGAAACCGGGCGCCGCGGCCATGACACTGAGCATGCTGTCGCGGGGAACCGGCAAGCATGACGAGAAGGCCTTTGCGGAGGAGCTTGAAACCCACGCCATTTCCCTGTCCGCCCAGGCAGGCATGGACAGCGCCGTGGTATCCGCCGACTGCGTCACGGACCAGTTGGAACGTGCGGCGTCCCTGCTGTCCGAGGCGGTGCTCACGCCGACGTTCAGCCCCGACGAATTCAACAAACTGAAGAAGCAGGTGCTGGCCGACCTGATGGTGTCGTCCGAGGAGCCCTCCTATCTCGCCGACCGGGAACTGCGGCGCCGCCTCTATGGAGAACACCCCTACGCCCGTTCCGCGCGGGCAGAAACGGATGATGTGCGGGCATTGACGCCGGAGGATTTAAAGGCCTGGTGGTCCGCCTTCGCCCGGCCGGATATGGCATGGTTCTGCGTTTCGGGAGATATTCGGCTGGAACAGGCGGTAGCCCTGGCGGAACAGGCCTTCGGCGCCTGGCAGGCGGAAGGCGAAAAACCAAGCGCCGCAATAGCCCAGTCCCCGGAACCGGGCCCGACCCAGATCTACCTGGTGGACAAGCCGGGCGACCAGTCACAAATCCGGATTGCCCTGCCCGGCATCACCCGGAAGGATCCGGGCTATTTCGCCTCCCGCGTGGCTGGCAATTATTTCGGCGGCGCTTTCGGCAGCCGGCTGAATGATTCCCTGCGCGTGAAAAAAGGGCTGACCTACGGCGCGCGGGGCGGCTATTCCGCGCGGCGGTTCGGCGGTGAATTTACCGTTTCCACCTTCACGAAAAATGAATCCGTCCCCGAGGCGATCCGGGCCGCCGTGGAAGAAATCGCGGGCCTGCGGGACAAGGCGCCCGGTGCTGATGAACTCGAGAACACCAAAACCTACATCCTTGGCAGTTTCGCGGGCGACCGGGAAACACCCCAGGCGATTACCGGGGATTTGTGGCTCATCGAATCGGAAGGCCTCGAAGCAGATTATTTCCAGAAACTGCTCGCGGGCGTGCAGGGAACGGACGCGGACGCCTGCACCGCCCTGGCGAAACGCACGCTGGACATGGACAAACTCGTGATCGTGGTCGTGGGCCCGGCAGCAGTATTGAAAGAAACACTGGAACCGATCGCGCCGGTGACAGTCGTGGAAGCGAAGGAAGCGAAGTAAGCATTTTCGAACACCTGTCTACCCGAAAGAAACGCCGATGCCCGCGCCAAGTTCCAGCAGATAGTTCGCGGCCGCCTCATATTCTTCGGCGCCCGACAGATGTTCAATCATGAGCGGCGGCTGCTGGGGCAGCGCGGCGAGCCGCTTCAGAAAAACGGGATAGTCCAGGGCGCCGAGGCCGGGCCGGACTTCGCGAAAATGCACGTTCATTTCCACGTCCCAGGTGAGATCTTTCGCGTGACAGCTGACAATGTGCGGCCCCAGTTTATCGAAACATTCATTCAGGAGATCGGCGTTCCGATAGAAGCGTTCCGGGCTGTTGATACTATTGCATGGATCCAGGTGCACCGCGAAGCCCTCGCGGTCCACGGCCTTCATCAGCTTCAAATAGGAATCCGCACTGTCCGGCAGGCTCCAGCCCATCATTTCATAGGCGAAGCGGGCGCGCGTCGGCTTGACGGCGTCCACCACGGTCCGGGCGTTTTCGACGGCCGCGTCGAAAAATTCCTGGGACAGGTTCTTGGGATGGGGACCGAACCAGCTGTCCGGGTTGAAGGACCCGGCAATATTCACGCAGCAGCGGGCGCCGATGGCTTCCGCCAGCGCCAGGCCCTCGGTAACCGTCGCCAGGTTGGCCTTCCGTTTTTCTGTGTCGGCATCCATCATGTTATTCCACCGGCCTACCTCGGCGATCACCACGTCATGGCGCGCAAAGGCCTCTGAGAACGCCTTGATCCGGTCCGCATCCTCCAGTTTCACATCAGGACAGTACGCCGCCCGATAACCCCGTTTCCGGTGCGCCAAGGCCAGCTGTTCCGGATCGTCCGCCTTTTCAAAGACAGGTGCACCGAGCCGCACAAATGTATTGTCGCTTTGCTCCTGTCCCGCTACTGCCATTGCGGCGCCACCCGCCACGGCCAGTCCGGCCACACGTCCCATAAATCCGCGTCGGGGCATCGTTTTAGGCTTCATGGCATCTTCCTTTGTGTCCTGTGTCAGCCGGAGACAGTCTTACCAGGACCGCCGTTCCACGGCCTTCACATAGCCGTCGTCCAACGTAAACATGTCTTCCCGGGTAAGGGCGAGTTCCTTCGCTAGGCGCATGGAATAGTCCAGTAATCCCATCTTCGGATAGCGGCCATTGGTGCCGAAAGCGAATTTTAAACCCGCTTCCCGGGCAAGGTGCAACAAGGGCAGTTTGGGAAGTTCAAAACCGGAACTGATTTCCATGGCGATCCCGTGTTTAACAAGGCCGTCGATTATCCTGGTCATCCGCGACTCCGTCCATAAGGCTTCATAGTCGTCCGCGAATGGGGCGGGCAGCCAGGAAAGATTCACAAAGATATCTATCGGCTCAAGCGTCATGATTTCCACGTGCCAGTCCACATACCGGTCCATGAAGGCCTGCGCGTCGCCAAGGTCCTCCGTCGCCTCCCACAGTTTCATGCGCTTCCCCGCCTTGTCCGGCATGGTCATGGCGTCGGTGATCACATAGTCAAGCCCGGCCAGGGCCTCCTTCGAGAAACAGCCCATCCAGTCCGTCCACTCGGCCTGCACGCCCTTGTACACGGGCTTGCCTGCCAGCATGGCGAGGTACGCCTTCAATTCCGCGTCATTACTCAGCACCTTCGGATAAATATTCTCCTTGGTGCCGGCGTGCTCGACAATGCCGAACTTGACGTGCCGCTCCCGGGACAGTTCGAGCACCGGTTCAAGGCTGCTGTTGTCCAGGTGGACATGATAGTCCGTGCGGAACCGTTCGTCCTCAAAGGGGTCCGCCTGCCCGCGCGCCGGCCCGGCCGCCATCAGGGGCGCCGCGCCGAAGGCCAGCGCACCCGCGATAAATTCACGCCGTTTCATGGCACTCCTTCGTTACCTGGACCAGACGCTTTGAAGACGCTGGATAAGGGCCAGCGACTCGCGATGCACCACCGGCGCCACTTCCGGGCCGCCAGAATTCTCTTCGCCGTACTGGGAATCGTTGTCATAGACATAGGGCGGTTCCGCGTCCCACTGGCTCTTGGGCACCATGTACCCGATCTCGTCATTGGCCAGGCCGAAAATCATGTTCACTTTCCCGTCCATCGCCTGGCGCAGCGGCGGCACCTCCACCGGCTCGATTTCAAAATCGCGCCCGGGCAGGGCTTCCACGCCTCCGTCGGCGATCTCCGGATACAGTTCCCCGGGAACCGTCGCTATCATCAGGTCACCGATGCGGACCACATCCACTTCGCTGCGGGCGGCGATGCCCTCTTCCTTCCAGAACACCCCCGGATGCACCAGACCCAGCGCGATGGCATACTTGAAGAGGCCCGCCAGGGGCGCGAAAATCGTCTTCGCCCCCACCCCCACGCGCGGATTCGCGCACGCAATCACATCGGGGCCGCGCAATGCCTTGACCGTCAACAGGGCGAGATTCTCCCCGAGGGCCTCGGCCTTTTCAAAGGATGCCTCCTTGTAGTTGTCCACGCCGTTCCGATGGGGCACCTCGGTATGCAGTTGGGTCATCAACCCGCCGACCATGCCCTGGAAATATAGGCACATCCCCCCCATGCCTTCCACGCCATTCGGCTCCGCCACGCCCTGTTCAACCCCGTCCCGCCAGTAGCCGCAGAAATCCGAGGTGATCAGCGGGTTGTCGCCGTCCAGGGTTTCCGGGTGGTTCCCCCAGGACACCATCGTGGCGATCGTGTCATCGGTCCCCGCCTTCGTGAAGCGCGCGCAACAGAGTTTCGTGTCAATCACGATGGGTTTCCGGGAATCGTTCACATAGCCTTCCGGCACGATTTCCTCCTGCTTGAGGTACATGTCAGCTGGGGCGAGGTTGCGGACGGCTTCCTCCACTGCGTCTTTACACGCCATTTTGATCTCATCCATGTGACGGTGGTCAAAATTAGACGGCGTCGGCACCACCCCGCTCCAGTTGCCCATCGTGTCGGGTGTTTCATGATTGTGGAGGCACGAAACGATAACATGGTCCACCTGCAGCGCCGGATCGATCATCTTCCGGATGTCGATGATCTTCTCATGGAACATGCCGATGGCGTCCAAGGTCACCATCGCCACGGTCACGCCGTTGTTTCGGAATGCGATCGCCCGCGCCCACAACGGGTCATGCACCCCTTTGGCGGGACGGTTGCTGCCGAAACCGGCGATCCAGACCGGATCGAATTTCCCGTTGCCGTTCACATCGTTGTAGGTATCCTGACCGGGTTTGATCAGGTCCAGACGCGCCGCCAGCTTCATCAACCAGGAAAAGTCACTTGCCGCAGGGTTGTATTCGTTGTCATTGTCCGCGTCATTGTACGTGTCATACCGCGACAGGTCCGGCGTGATGTC
>JAAYBJ010000330.1 GCA_012730105.1 Candidatus Hydrogenedentota bacterium | reverse complement strand
TGCCCCTGTGGGATAAAAATTCAAAAGAGGCCCAGTATGTCCGCAACCTGGGCCGGCAGACGCCTCAAACCTACGCGCTGTATCGGGAATTTGTGGAGACCCGTCCCGCTGCTGTGGTTGCCAACATTGCCATCTGCCTTATCCATCAGGCCAATTTCCTTATTGACAGGCAGCTGAGGACACTGGAAAGGGAGTTTCTCGAACAGGGAGGCCTGCGAGAGCGTATGACCCGCATGTGCTTGCAAGCCAGAAACCGGTAAAGAAAATAAATACCGGATAATAGGCTCAGTCCAACCTATCCCCGGTCAGCGCTGTAAATTACCTCTCCGCCGCACAGCGTGTACACCACCTTGCCTTGCAGGGTGTGTCCGATAAAGGGCGAATTGCAGCTTTTGGATGCAAACCCGTCAGCCAGTACCGTCCAGAGTGTGTCCGGGTTGAAAACGGCAATGTCTGCGGGCGCGCCTTCGTACAGGTTGCCCGCGTCAAGGTGGCATACCTCGGCTCCGCCCAGGCTCAGGAGGCGCACGGCATGCTCAAGGGAAATGTGGCCGGGTTTGACCAGGTGCGTGATGGTCAGCGCTAGGGAGGTTTCCAGCCCGATAATGCCAAAGGGGGCCAGGCCGAACTCCACCCGCTTTTCAGTCGGTGTGTGGGGGGCATGGTCCGTGGCGATACAGTCCAGCGTCCCGTCCTTGAAACCCTCGATGATGGCGGTGATGTCTTCCTCTTCCCGCAGGGGAGGATTCATCTTCGCGTTGGTATTGAATCCGCGCGTCGCCTCATCGGTTAGGCTGAAATAGTGCGGCGCCGATTCCGCGGTGACGCGGGCGCCCCGTTTTTTGGCCTGGCGGATTATGTCCACCCCGGCGGCCGTGGATACGTGCTGAATATGGATATGAGCTCCCGCGAGTTCGGCCAGGCGGATGTTCCGGTCGATGCGAATTTCCTCGGCGGCTTTGGGAATACCCGGAATACCCATCAAGGCCGCCATATAGCCCTCGTTCATGGCGCCGCCTTCGGCCAGCAACTCGTCTTCGCAATGGCTCAGAAAAGGGATGCCGACCATATTCGCGTATTCCAGCGCGCGACGCATGAGTGCGCTCGAAGAGACGTCCCGCCCGTCATCGGTCACCGCCACAGCGCCGGCATTTTTCAAGTCGGCCATTTCAGTGATTTCAGTGCCGCCGAGTCCCTTGGTCGCGCAGGCGGCCGGGAGCACCCGGATGCAGGCCTCTTCCCGGGCGCGGCGTATTACGAGTTCCACCAGGCCTGCATTGTCTATGGCCGGGCTGGTGTTCGCCATCGTCACTACGGTGGTCACTCCGCCATGGGCGGCGGCCTGGCTGCCGCTGGCAATGGTTTCCTTGGATTCCGCGCCCGGTTCGCGGAAATGACAGTGAATGTCCACGAATCCGGGACACACTACGTACCCGGAGGCGTCCAGGGTGTCGTTGCCTTTCAGATTCCGCCCAATTTTGGTTACCCGCCCGTTTTCAACGAGCAGGTCCAAAGGTGCCGAGGTATTGTCCGCTGGATTGATGAAATGTCCGTTGATGATGGCAAGACTCATAAATGCCGTCCTTCCAGAAAACCGGGCCCCTTGGGTAGGACCGCGGATGGCTTCTAAGTTATGCGACCCGTGGGCCGCCGCTGTTCGCGAGCAGGTGCATGACCGCCATGCGTACGGCTACGCCGTTGGTTACCTGTTGCAGGATCACGCTGCGCGGACCGTCCGCCACTTCTGTGGAGAGTTCCAGATCGCGGTTGATCGGGCCGGGATGCATCACAATGGCGTGGTCGGGCGCATAGCGCAGGGAATCCCGGTCTATGCGGAACAGTTTGACATATTCGCGTATGCTGGGAAACAGTGCCTTGGCCTGCCGTTCCAACTGGATGCGCAGCGCGTAGATAATGTCCGCGCCCTTCAGGGCTTCCCGCAGGTCCGTGGTACTGGTCACGCCGAAACGTTCGATGCCCCGGGGTAGCAGGGTTGCCGGGCCGCAGACGGTTACCTGCGCGCCCAGTTTGGTCAGCGCATGGATATTGCTTCGCGCCACGCGGCTGTGCTCGATGTCGCCGATCAGGGCCACCTTGACGCCGTCGAGTCCGCGCGCGTGGTCCTTGTGCAGGTGACGCATCGCCTCGCGCATGGTGAAGGCGTCGAGCAGCGCCTGGGTGGGATGCTCGTGCCGCCCGTCGCCCGCGTTGATGATATGGGAGGCGTGGTCTGCCGCCAGGATATGGGGTGCGCCGGCACAGCCGTGGCGCAGCACGATGATATCCGTGCTCATGGCCTCGATGTTGGCGAGCGTGTCGTGAAGCGTTTCCCCTTTCACGGTGCTTGAAGAGGAGGCCGTCATGGAAAGCGTGTCCGCGCTCAGGCGTTTTGCGGCAAGCTCAAAGGAGGTGCGTGTGCGGGTGCTGGGTTCATGGAACCAGTTCACCACCAGCCGTCCCTGCAGGAGCGGTACCTTCTTGATACCACTGGCCCTTTGGGATACGGCGAGAAATTGGGGCGCCGTGTCCAGGATGATTTCAATCTCGGCGCGGCTCAGTTCGCGTATCCCGATCAGGTCTTTTTTGGTCCAGCGCGCGGGGCCGGTGGCGTCCATTGTCTCAGTTTCCTTCCTTATCCGGGGCGGTAAAGCGGCGGTGCACCAGCACCGCGTCCTCCCCGTCCGTCTCTTCCAATCGGACGCATACCCACTCATCCGGTTTCGTGGCCAGGGCGTAGCCCAGGTAGTCCGCCTGGATGGGCAGTTCACGGCAGCCCCGGTCCACCAGGCAGGCCAGCTGAATGCGCCGCGGCCGGCCGTAATCCATTACTTCATCCATGGCGGCACGAATGGTGCGTCCCGCCGCCAGCACATCATCCACCAGCAGTACGGTCCGGTCGTCCACGGAAAAATCAAAATGTGTTTCACCCATGCGCGACGCAAGTTCTCCGGAAGCGCCTGCGTGCAGGTCGTCCCGATACATTGTGGTCGAAAGAGAGCCTACTGGCGGCGAATAGCCCGTCAATTCACCGATAAGTCCTGCGATGCGCTCCGCGAGGGGCCTTCCCCGGCGCAGAATGCCGAGCATCACCAGGGATTCAATGTCGGGGTTTGCGTTGGCCACGGCAAGGGCGATACTGCGTATGGTCGCCGACATGGCGTCGGTATCCATCACAACGGTGTATTCGGTTTCCGGTTCGTTGTTCATCGCCATGAGATTCCCAGTTTTCCGGTGCTATTCCCGCGCATGAGGGGTGCTGTACGGATACAATTCACCCTGAAGATAAGTAACGACGTAAATGAAAACGACATCTTCACCCAACGTGCACACTATAACAAATTCAGTCGATAAAGTGCCACGTGCGGAAGGGCGGTAAGTAAACCACAGTGAATAACGCTGGAGGAAAATCACGACCATGAAAGACGCGGAAGAATACGAAAAGAAAAAAAAGGAAAACTACCGACTGCCGAACGACGAGAAGGTGTAGAAAAGGACAAAGATCTTTTCTTCGTACCCTCTGCATTCTGTGGTCAAAAATCGTCCGAATCAGTCTTGCCGGATATTCCGCAATTGTCCGCAGGCGGCCTCGATGTCATCGCCCCGTTCTTTGCGCAGGGTTGCCTTGATACCCGCTTTACCGAGGATCTCCATGAAACGTTCCCGTTTGTGTATTGGCGAGGGGAGGTAGGGTAGTGACGGCACCGCGTTCCAAGGGATAAGATTAACCGCGGCATCCAGGCCTTTCAGGTAAGTCACCAAGGCTTTCGCCTGTGCAGGGCTGTCGTTTACATCGTCCATGAGCACCCATTCAATCGTGATTTGGCGATTACGCTTCTCCTGGTAGTGTTTCAAGGCGTCGTGCAGTTCCCGCAACGGATAACGCCGGTTCAACGGAACAAGCCGGGATCGGAGATCATCATCCGCCGCATGAAGGGACACGCTCAGGCGCACCTGCCAGGGCTCTTCCGCGAAGTGGAGGATTCCGGCGACATCGCCGGCTGTGGACACTGTAATCTTACGCGCGCCGATGTGCAGGCCTTCTATATGCATCAGCAGGTGAATGCTCTTCATGACTGCGTCGTAATTGTGGAAGGGCTCGCCCATGCCCATATACACGATGTTTGGCGTGCTGTCCGCGCTGTATTCCACGCCTTCCAGCAGGCGCAGCGCCTGTTCGGTGATTTCCGCCGGGGAGAGGTCGCGCCGGAAGCCAGCCTGGCCTGTGGCGCAGAAGGTGCATCCCAGCGCGCAGCCTGCCTGAGAAGACAGGCACAGTGTAATGCGCGAACCCTGGGCCAGCAAGACGGATTCGATTGTTTCGCCGTCCGCAAGTTCGAACAAGGCCTTCTGCGCGCCGGTTTTTCGGGATTCTTGCCGAAGGGCGGGGGTGAGTGCCGTCAGGAAATGGCGCTCACCAATGCGGGCTCGGTCCGTTTTGGACATGTCCGTCATGGCATCGATATCGAACACCCGCTTTTTATGCAACCATTGAAACAGTTGACGTCCCCGCATCAACGGCGCTTCGATGCGTTCCGCGATTTCCGCGGGGAACAAACCGGTAAGGGAATCCGTGGAGGTTTTTATTGGAGGCATGGGAAGACATCCTGTCTTGTGGTTACTTTGGGCCCGCGTTCAGTTCCTCGATGGAGGGGCCTTCCCCGGCGAAGATGTCTACCTGCGCAAAGTCGGATCGTTTCAAGGTTTTCACCCGTTGTTGTAGGTCGAAAACCGAAGTCTCCACCTCCAGGTTAATGTCAACGCGCCGCATGAGGAAGCGCATCCAGGCGCCTTCCCCGGGAAAGGTGGATTCAATTTCCGTGGGATAACGGATGCCCTCCTGCTCGTGGTAGGCCGCCTTTGTGGTCTTGGCAATGACGGCTCCTTCCTGGTTGAACAGGGTGTTTTCGAGCAATACCCAGGGCGCACCTTGTACGTGGATCACCCGTTTTCGCCAGGGGCGACGCCCGCCGGTCCATAGTTCCAACTCCGCCGTCTGGGTGGTTGCGTCAAAAGAGGTCATTCGCACCACCCGTTCGGACAGTTCCGCCCAGTGTTCCGGCTGGAACATTTCCCGGACGATCTCTGCCGAGCTCAAGGTTTCAAAGGATTCCTCCCGTTCCCGGTAGCAATATTCTTTTTTCGTGGGGAATTCAAGGACAAACGCGTCGTCCACATAGGTCAATTCAATGCCCCGGGTACCGTAGCGCCTGCCAATGATGTTCAGGCGGTTGGGCGCCTGGTAAAGCAGGCTGCTTTCCCGGGATATCTGCGTGGCTTCCACCTCGGGAATCTGCACCATGATGGTGCCCGCCGCGCGAAAGGAGCGCAGGGCCGCCTCGTTTTCCGCGAGGCTGCCCAGAATGGTGGCCACTGTTGGTGCGCCGGGCGAAAGCGGAAGGGTGGGCACCGGGGTGCCCAGGCTCACGCAGCCGGCCAAAAGGACGGTCACGATGAAGCCGGTAACATAAAGCGGGATGTGATTCATGTAGTGGTGATGCTTAAGTATTTTCATCATTCTGGAAATCGGAGGGTTCATTGTGTTGGTCTATAAATATCGTCCGTTAAAGATACAGCGAGGTTTTTGAAAAAATGCCGACAAATATCCTCGCACCGCACAGTCCGGGGATACCTTGATTCATGCGGGCCCTCAAAGCAAGGTCATCATACCATATTTCTATTTGCGCATGCTTATGATTCCAAGGGTATTGTCCGGGCTTATCGAGTGCACAGGAAAAGCGGCTCGGAGTTTATACCATGCCGCGGATGTTCCGCTTCGGATAGTTCCGTTGTCGTGACCTGCTGCACCACCTGAAAGCCGACTGCCTCCAGCCGTTCCTTGAAATCATTGCCATAGCAGCGGACATGGCCTGGGTGATGGTAGAGCCGCCTGCGCTCTTCCGGGTCGGTCACACTGGTGTCTTCGATGGTCGGACCTACACGGATGGGAACCATGATGAGCGCCGTGCCGCCAATCTTGAGTACTCGGAACAGTTCGCTTATTGCCTGGTGGTCTTCACGGATATGCTCCAGGACATGGCTGCAATAGATGAAATCGAAATGTTTGTCCGGAAACTGAAGTTGCCGCAAGTCCATTTTTTTTCGGGCAAGTCGAGAAGACAGGTCGATGCTGATATATGCGATGTTTGGGAGGCTTAGGAAAAAATCCATCATGCAGAGTTCTGGCGCCACATGCAAGACCCGATGAGGGACGGTTGAGGAAAACAGCGGCGCGTGCTTGTCCAGACAGATTATAGCATTGCGGTGGCGAGGCTCGGAAAAACACACCGGACATCGGTATTCCCGTCCGCGGCGGGTCAAAAAACGGCGAAAATGCCTGCGGCATACCGCGCAGTACCGGTCGTTGCCACAAAAGAGCCAGGGCGAAACGATTTTCCAAAGGTTCCGCAATAGCGTGACCGACAGTATGCGTTTCAACAGGATTTCGAGTGTTTTCATAGGGATGAAGTTCCGGTAACGCCGACGCGACAATCGCCGACGCGACAATCTTGAACTGTCCTGCGCTCATGCACTACAGATGACTGCGAAATGCTCTACCAGCCCCACGAGCCATCTTCTGCATAGCGGATTAAACGCAGCCGGACTTGACCAATAGCCTACTTGTTTTCCGACGGTGACGGGGGAGTGTCTTTATCTGGCGCGATACCTTTTGCCGGCTGCATCGGGTTCGTATCAATCAGTTCTAGGCGGATGCTGATCACATGGGTGGGGGCCCCTTCCAGCACGGTAATCCGGAAATCATCCTTGCTGATGACCTCGCCGATGGCGGGGATATGACCCGCGATATGGTTGACCCAACCGCCCACGGTCTCAACATCCAGGTCTTCAATGACGAGCGGAACCGCCTTGGCGAAGTCATACAGGGGGGTGCGCGCGTCAATCACATAGGCGCGCGGCCCGACTTTGCGTATCTGGGTGGTCAGGATGTCATATTCATCATGGATTTCACCGAATATTTCCTCAAGGATGTCTTCCACTGTAATCAGTCCGTCCGTACCGCCGTGTTCGTCCGTAACAATCGCTATGGAATGCCTTCCACGCCTCATGGCTTTAAGGGCTTCATCCAATTTTATGGTATCCGGCAGGTGCAGAACGGGCTTAATGAAGCGCTTTATGTCCTGCCGTTCGGGATAAGGATCTTTGATCAGTTCAAATACGTTGACAATGCCGACAACCTGGTCGATAGTACCGGAGTAGATGGGCAGCCGCGATTGGCCGCTCTGGATGAACATCTCCGTCAGTTCGTGCCGGGTTGCGGTTTCCGGCAATGCCAGAATTTGAATGCGGGGAACCATGATTTCCTTGGCGCATTGCGTCTGCAGGTCGATTACGGAATGAATCATTTCATGTTCTTCCGGATCAAGAGTTCCCTGGTCGTGGCTTTCGTCCACGAGATAGCGGATATCATCAAGGGAAGTCAATAACATGCCCAGGCCGTTGCCCTCCTTACGGTTGAGCAAGTTCAAAAAATGCTGTGAAATCCATGCCACGGGGATGGTGATCGGGGCAAGAGCAATTTCGAAAAAACGTAGCAGAGGGTACAGGGACAGAACAAGTCTTGTCGGGAAGAATCGGAAGATGCTTTTGGGCATGATTTCGCCGAAGAGTAAAAACAGCGGGGTTGCGATAAGGGAGGCGAGAACTGGCCCCACGGCGCGGGTTAACGCTGAGGTGCCAATGACCAGCACCAGGTTATTTCCGATCAACAGCATCGTTATGAGCCGGTTCGGGTTGTCATAATGTTTCGTCAGGCGTGCTGCGCTATTTTCCTGTTTTTTTTCAGCGTTGTGCCGGATACGGAACACATTGGCCGTTACGAATCCCGTTTCATAACCCGAAAAAAAGGCGGACATGATCAGGCAGACAAGAAATATCAGCAGGAGGTAGGCGATCATGAAGCGGGAACCTCCCCGGAACCATGTTGTCTGAGGTCTCTTACCAGCAACCGGGTGGCGCGCTTCCTGTTCACTTCTTGAATGGAAAAATGCAGGCCGGAATATTCCAACTCATCACCCGGTTCCAATATTTTGTCGGCCAGGGCCATTAGGAATCCGCCTATGGTGGTGTGTTCCTCATCTCCTGAAGAAATGGACATCTGTTTTTCGAACTCATCCAGCGGATAATTGCCGGCGATCAACCAGACGCCCTCTTCGACAGGGTTAAAAAGAAGATCTTCTTCATCGTCTTCCTCGCCAATGTCACCCACCACTTCACGAAGGGCATCCTGCAGGGTGACAAGACCTTCCGTGCCACCGAACTCATCCACAACAATGGCGATGTGTATGTGCAGGCGCTGGGCTGTTTTTACAAAGTCGGCAACGCTCATGGTCACCGGCACGAAGTGTGGCTGGCGCATGTAGGCCGTCACGCTTTTTTTCAGGTCGCCCGCTTCTATTACCGAAAGCAGATCTTTGGCATAGAGAATCCCCGCAATGTGGTCCAGGTTTTCCTGATACACGGGCATTCGTGAATATTCATGCTCTTGTACCGTTTTTATGGCCTCTTCAGCGGTGGCTTCTTCTCTTACGGCGACAATATCAGGACGGGGTACCAGAATTTCATCGAGGGTGACATCATTGAATTCCAGAATGCCCTCAATCATGTGACGCTCTTCTTCCTTGAGGATTCCGGATGCTTCCACCTCGGAAACAAGCGTGATAAATTCGTCATCCGTAAGGAACGGCGCCGGCGCCACCTGACTTAGGCGGGTCACCTTAAAGATGAAACCCACCAGGGACACGGCCAGATAACGTAGTGGCGCCAGCAGCCGGTCTATCAGAAATAGAGGAACAACCGCTGCAACGGTCAAAGTTTTGGGACGTATTGTGGCAAATACTTTTGGAAGAACCTCACAGAAAAAAACAAGAGTGGCGGTGGTAAGTATTACAGACAGTGTGATGGATTCGGCGAGCGGCAGTCGAAGGGACTGGCGGAAAACTTCAGCCAAGGGCCCTGCCAGCACAATACTCAGGGAGGCATTGACGATCGTATTTCCCATAAGTATTGTGGTCAGGAGGCTGCCGGGACGTTTCAAGAGGTGGGCGATAAGACGGTACAACCATGAATCTGAATTACTGAAGGCGCGTAACTCTACCTTGTTGAGAGATAGAAAACCCACTTCGCTTGCGGAGAAAAAAGCGGATACCCCCGCCAGTACCAGAGTCAACCCCCATATCCCCGGCGTCATGATTTTATACCATGCTACCGGTATGGTGCCGTCCCCTGAAGATGCGGCTACGGTTTTGGTAAGCGCGAAATAAAAAAAGATCCCCGTCCCCGCAATAAGGGCGCTCCACCATCCAAGAAGAAAGTGCTTTCTCAGCGATATTCGAGGCGGTTCTCCGCCAGGGTCGTCTTGCAACAGTGTTCGGTGCTCCTGTCAACCATTAACATTATAAGGTACTACCTGCCAGCCGGAACATTATAGCATTAGTGCCAGACATTTTCTAATCCGATACCCAGGTATTCGGCCTGCTTCTGCTGCATCGTTAATTTGTCCGCCTTTTTGCCGTGGTCATAGCCCAAGAGGTGCAGCAGGCCGTGGCAGAACAACAGGTTGAGTTCCGTGCGCATGGCGTCCCGGTCGCCGCCGCAGTAGCGCTGCACCGTTTCCAGCGATATGACGATATCACCCAGCAGGATCTTGTCCATATTTTTAGGTGATTCCTGTTCAAAAGACAGAACATCCGTTGCTTCGTCCCGGCTACGGTATCGGGCATTCAATTCCCGGATAAACGCGTCGTCGCAAAGCAGCAGACTGAGTTCTACCTTCTTTTTTAGACCTTCTCCCCGGCAAATTTTTTCCGCGAGTTGTTCCAGTTTTCCGCGAGTATAAAGACGCTTGACCGTGGACAGGTTTCTGATATCCATGTGAATCATGACGGTGTTTCTCCTGCAGGTGAAGGGGCGGCATCGACCGCGTTTCGGGGCGTCTGGTCCGGGTAGACGATGCGCCGATGCATGTTGCTCACCAAAGTTCTGGCCACCACATCACGGATCCTCGTCAATTGTTTCAGGGTCAGGTCGCAATCCTCGAACTGGTTGTCTTCCGACCGGGCGCGGATGATCTTGCCCACGAATTCCCGCACCGATTCGAAGGTGGGATTCTCCAGGGACCGAACACCGGATTCCGAAGCGTCGCAGATCATCAGTATGGCCGTTTCGGGGTGTTGCGGTTTGGGGCCCGGGTAGCGGAAGTCCATTTCGTTGATTTCCGCCTCATCGCTTTGTTTCAGTGCCAGGTCGTAAAAAAAACCAATCTTGCAGGTGCCGTGGTGTTCCAGAATACCGTCGATAATGGGTTGGGGCAGGTTGTTCTCCTGGGCTTCGCGCACGCCTTCGATCACATGCTGCCGGATGACACGTGCGCTGACAAGGGGCGCCAGGGTGTCGTGGATATTTTTGGTGTTGACCTGGTTTTCCGTGAACATTTCCGGCTTAAATTGCTTGCCTATGTCATGGTAATAGGCGCACACGCGGGCCAGCAGGCCGTTCGCCCCGATCGCTTCAGCTGCAGCCTCCGCGAGTTGTCCCAATTGCAGGCTGTGCGCGAAGGTGGCCGGTGCCGCCATGGCCAGGCGTCTTAGGAGGGGGTTGTTGAGGTCGCTGTATTCCAGCAACTGCATGTCTGTCGTGATGCGGAACAGCCGTTCCAGCCAGGGCAGCAGCGCGGGCACCGCCAGCAGGCACAGGAAGCCGTTGAAAATGATCATGAATATGCGCCTGAAAAAGGTGTCGCCGAACAGGGTGTCCGTGGCCAGGATGGCGGCGCCGAGGGACAGCACGCCCACCAGCGTGGCCACCAAGGATGCTGCGGTCATGTCGCTGCGTTTCCGCACATTGTAGGTGCTGAAGGCGCCCGCTATGGTCATGGCGCCGGCGACCAGCAGCAAGCGCCAGTTATACTGGTATTGCGCGGAAACCAGTGCGGCGGCGAGCGCTCCGAAGAGTGCCGCCCGCTGGGGACCCACCAGAATGGCATACAGAATCCCGGATGCGGCCACGGGAAGCACATATCCCGTTGGCTCGAAGTAGGAAATGATCCTGCCAATGATGAGGATGGACGCAAGCAGCAGCAGGGCAAGGTTGAAGGCCGTGCGCGGGGGCACACTATTTTTTTCGTTATGGAACTGCACCCGTTTGTGAATACCCCAGAAGACCAGCAGTACCAGGATGATATGGGCGGCCAAAGTATTGACCAGCCGCTTAATCGGATGTTCCTCGCTCGAAAGGATTTCCATGTAGGTTTGCACGTCCGACCGGCTCTGCCGCGTCCAGCGTTTGCCCCGGTCCTGGATGATTTCGCCGGCCTCAATTTCTTTAAGCACGGGCAGTACGGCCTCTGCCGCGCGAATGCGCGCGCTTTCCAAGTATACTTTGTCTTCCTGGATGTCCGGCACAATCAGCGGAGCCGCCAGGGCCAAGGCCCCTTCCTGGGTGCGCGCCCATCGGTCGCTGGAGGCGCTGTCCCGAGCGGCGCTCTGGGCCTTCTCCAGCAGCCATTTGTTCATATTCGTCGCGGCGGTTTCAGGGTTCGGAATATCCTGCAGGGTGAGTTCCGTGGTGATGGGCAGGTCATCGGGCGTCTGGGTGCGCAGAATGACCACGCGGCGCTCCGCTTGGGCGGGCGGAAGACCGGCAGGGCGTACACCGGTCATCAGTATATTTTCCAGGGCCTCCAGCGCCAGGTCGGCCATGGCGTCGCTTTTCTTGAAGGTCAAATCCGATTCGGACGCGAACAATTTGGCGGTAGCGGAGGAGGATTCCGCGCCGGCCTCCCCGGAGTCTACAAACACACGGGTCGGCAGGCTGGTTGCGTCCGGAGTCAGCCACAGCCCCAGCAAGTCCTGCTCAGGAAAATCCGCCCAGTCCTCTTTTTCTTTCAATGCGGCGGCATAAAGGGATGCCGCTTTTCCGGCAACCAATTCCGTGGTCTGGTTTTTAACGGACGCTTCCAGGGCTTTCAGGATTGCGGCGGATACGCCCGGACGTTCATTTTTAATCTTTTCGATCTTCTCGCGCAGCAGGTCTAATTGTTGCTGCAGAACAGATTGATTGATGCGATAATAGTCCGGAACCTTCGCGATTTCGAGATCCCGGGCTTCCTGGGTCCGTGCCAGATCCACGGATTCAAAGTAAAACATAGCCCGAATTTCGCGGTTGGCAACGGGACTCTCAAGATCGGTGGGCGTAACAACATCTACCATTGGTTCCCGGGTCAGCGCGGCGACACAGACAACAAACAATACAAGGGCAAACGCCGCTTGCTTGAATCCTTGTCGGTTGAAGCCTGAACGGGCGGGGCGGCTTCCATTGCCTCCGTTCGTAGCGGGAGTATGTTTATTTCGACGTGTAAACATAACTTCTTTTAAAGATGTATCCCTTCCCGTCTGAATGCCGACCTTCCCAAAGGGCGTACTTCATTTTTTTCGCGGTCTCAGGACCGGTGTTTTGGGGTACCAGCCTTCCCTTTCCGGTAAAACCTTCCCTTCAGAAGCGTCCTTTCGGGGGACTTCGGTAGGTTTTCCCGAATTTTCATAGGCATGCACGATTTGCTGCACAAGGGGATTACGTACCACATCCTCCTTTCCGAGGAGAACAATACCAATATCTTTGATGTTTTTCAACACCTCCCGCGCATCCATGAGACCCGAACGCACGCCCGGCGGCAGGTCTATCTGGGTGACATCGCCCGTTACCACCATGCGCGAGCCCTGTCCGAGCCGGGTCAGAAACATCAGCATTTGTTCGACCGTGGTATTTTGAGCCTCATCGAGGATGATAAAGGCGTTGTCCAGGGTGCGGCCGCGCATAAAGGCCAACGGCGCCACTTCGATGCATTCCTGATCAATCAGGCGGCTGACCCGTTCCAGGTCCACCATTGAATACAGTGCGTCATACAGGGGGCGCAGGTAAGGATTCACCTTCTGGATGAGGTCGCCGGGAAGAAAGCCCAGGCGCTCACCCGCCTCCACGGCCGGACGCGTCAATATCAGGCGCTTTATCTGGCGGTTCAGCAGGGCGGAAACCGCCACCGCCATGGCCAGGTACGTTTTGCCGGTGCCGGCCGGACCGATAGCCACAGTGATCTCATGAGAGGTAATCGTGTCCAGGTATATTTTCTGACCGGAGGTCCTGGGACGAATGCGCAGTTCGGACCGTATCGCCGCGGGAGGTTGTGAAAGAAGCGCGGAGAGATTGTCCGCAGGCCCATCTTCCGGGTGTGAAAGGACGCGTTCAAAATCGGAACGGGTGGGGGTATAGCCCTGACGCACGGCGGCAAGCATGTCCTTTAGCATTTGGCATACGAATGCCGCCGAAGCTTGTTCGCCAATGACAAGTACTTTCGCCCCCCGGTCTACAATCCTGACTTGGGTCCGCGATTGAATGAACTTTCGGATTTCACCGTTATTTCCAAAGAGTTTAAGGGATTCTTCGTGATTTCCAAGTTCAATCTCACAATTGAGGTTCGTATTTGTGCCTTTCAGAAACGGCCGCAACGTATAGCACACATTGCGCGAAACACGGCCGGAAAATCATTACCACGTTCTTATATTGTAAAGGAAACCGCCTTTGACAGCAACCTTTTATGTAAAATCAGGGCGCCGGAAAAGGCGGCTGCATGGCATGGGTAATCGTTTCGGCGTACGGCGGCCGTAAGAGGCCCCGATCGGTTACAAAAGCGGTGATATGGGTTCCGGGGGTAACGTCAAAGGCCGGGTTATAGGTATGTACGGACGCGGGGGCGGTTTGTATGCCGCCTAACCGGCGGATTTCCTCGCCGTCGCGCAATTCTATCGGTATATCTGCTCCTGTGCGGGTTTTCAGGTCAAAGGTGGTGGACGGCGCCGCCACATAAAAAGGAATGCCGTGCAGGCGGGCCAGGGCTGCAACGCCATAGGTGCCGATTTTGTTCGCCGTGTCGCCATTCGCGGCGATCCGGTCCGCCCCGACAAGCACCGCCTGGACCAGCCCGTCGCGCATGATCACCGCAGCCATGTTGTCGCAGATGAGGGTGACATCGATGCCTGCTTGCTGAAGTTCCCAGGCCGTCAGGCGCGCGCCCTGAAGCAAGGGGCGCGTTTCATCGGCATACACCTTGAAATGCCGGCCCCGCTCGAAAGCCGTGTAAAGAGGGGCGAGGGCGGTCCCGTATCCTGTGGTGGCCAGTCCCCCCGCGTTGCAGTGGGTCAAAATGCCCGCCCCTTCCTGTATCAGGTCAGCGCCACAGTCGCCGATGGCCCGGCACATGGCGATATCAGCGGCATACTGGGCATCCGCTTCGGCTTCCATTGCCGCAAAACACGCCTGCGAAGACGTATGCGCAGGGACCGCATCCAGCGCGGCCCGCATCCTGTCCAGGGCATAAAAAAGATTAACGGCGGTGGGTCGTGATGTGGCGAGATACTCGATGCAGCGCCGGGCCCGGTCCCGGAAGGTTTCCGGAGTGGCATCGATATGGCTGCGTAGGCCGACGAGAACGCCATAGGCGGCGCATATTCCGATGGCGGGCGCGCCGCGCACACGTAACGACTTGATCGCTTCCCAGACATCTTCCAGCGATGCCAGCTCGATTGTCGCAGCCTGCACTGGAAGTAGGGTTTGGTCTATAATATACAGATGTGGTGATTTCCAGAATACGGGTTTTACAGGTGTCATAACATCACTTCCCGGGTCGTGTTCGGAGAGCAGAAACGGGGTGTATAGGTGCCGCTTTGCATGATATGGTAGCACTTCCTTTGCGCGGCGCCCAAGCTTCACCGGAGACAGGCGTATCACCATGAAATATTCAAAGTTGATAATTTTCCTGCCCCTACTGTTGTTCTTGGGTTGCATGTCGACCGATACGCGCAACCGTGCGTTTACCGATGACTGGGCGGGCCAAGTGCGGTGCATGCCGAATGCCGACCGTAATGCTGAAACGGTGGAAACGGATACGGAAGAAATACGGCGACTGGGGCCTGCGGTCATTGCCCCGGACGAGACGGGACGGCCCCGGTTGCGTATCGGGGGCGAGAGTGGTGTCGGTGTTGATTTTCATTATCGGGGTGGCCCTTCCGCCCGGGTGCGGTATAGGCATCAGTGGGATTTCGGGAAACCTCGGCGCAAAAAACAATAGAGAAACAAGGAGTGTCCTGGTGTGACCGGAACAAGTCGATCTGACTGTGGCGATGACGCGCGATTGTTGCTGGCCTTGTCGCTGGTTCCGGGAATGGGGAACAAGCGTATACACCAGTTTCTGGCGGTGTTGAAGGGGCATGGCTTCAGCCTGGAGTGCCTGGAGACGGACTGCGGCGGGGGCCTTATAAAGAAGGTTCCGGAAATGACAACCCGTTTCGCGGGGGTCATGGAGACGGTGTCGGGAAAGACGCTTGAAGAGGCCGGGGCGTGCATCCGCCGGGCGCGGGAATCAGGCCTGAAAATTCTGCATATTCTGGATGCGGCGTACCCGTCCCAACTTGTGGAACATCTGGACGGCATTTGTCCGGCCGTGTTGTTCTTATCGGGTGATCGGAGATTATTAGACACGGAGTCTTGTGCCGTGGTGGGCACCCGATCACCGTCGTGCGCCGGAATCCGGTCCGCAGCGCAGGCGGCGCAAACCATCGTGGGGACAGGGATGACTGTGGCGAGCGGCGGGGCTTTCGGCGTAGACCGGGCCGCCCATGACGCTGCGCTCAGGGCCGGTGGCGCCACCATTGTATTCCTGCCCCAGGGTATACTGACCTGCCCGCTGCCGTCGGCGTGGAAAACGGCCATGGAAAAAGGTCAACTGTTGCTGGTAAGCGAATACCTGCCGGACGCCCCCTGGCGCACCTACGCGGCCGTGTCGCGCAACGCCTTGATCGCGGCCCAGTCCCTTCTCGTTTGTGTGGTGGAACCCGGGAAACAGGGTGGCAGCATCCTTACGGCACGACACGCATTGGCGCAGGGGAAACCCGTACTTGTTGAACCTGTGGAGGCGCTTCCTGTGTCGTTACAGGCTCAGGTTAGAGGGCTGGACCTGCTAAGCCCCTCCCTGAAGGCCCTGAAGGACGGACTTGACGTCAGGGCGCCGCGCCAGTCCAATCTGTTTTAGGGTGCGTCCTGAAAAAGTCTCGACCCTTACAGGGATTCCGCTTCTGGGGGAACGGTGGGTGCTTCTTCTTTGTCCACAGCCGCCGGAATGTCTTTCCAGACAAACTTAGAGCAGATGAAAAAGGCGACCAGGCCAAAGGTCAGCATACCCAATGCCACCGTCTGTGAAGCGGTAAGCCAACCGTAGACGGGGCGCGCGCTCTCGCCGCGGAACATTTCCGTGACAAAACGAAGTCCGCCATACATCGTCAGGTAACTCAGTGTGACCACCCCCGTATGCTTGTGTTTCTTATAGATAATAAGAAGGATGACAAAGATCATGAAATTGCCGAGGGTCTCATAAAGCTGTGTGGGGTGTACGGGGAGGGAATACAGGTCATCACCAGAAATCAATTTTTCCCGCAGTTGACGGCGGTAACAACTGGAACCCTTGGGAAATTGTACCGCCCAGGGATAGCCGAACCGGGTTACGGCCCCCCAGCAACAACCGTTGAGGAAGCACCCGATACGGCCGATGCCGTGGGCCAGCGCCATAAAGGGCGCCACCATGTCCGCACCTGAGATTACCGGGATTTTGTGAAGTTTCAAGTAGATGATGCCCGCGATGATGCCGCCGAAAAGTCCCCCGAAAAATACCAGACCGCCGGTGATAAAGAACTGCAGGTAACGCAAATCGTCCCAGTCACCGTATTGCACCATCCACCAGATTTTGGCGCCGATAATGCCGCCCATGAAGATCCATATCCCTCCGGCCGGTGTGGCCGAATAGGGATGCTCGCGTCTGCGGTTCAGCCAGATGGGACCAATGGTGCCAACAAGAAAGGCCAGCGTCATCATTACGGTGTAGGAATGAAATCTTAATTCTCCGGAACTGAAAAATGTTGGGTACATAACTTCGCTTTCTGCCTGTAGGATAGGGCGCCAATGCCCCTGCTGTTACTGTGCGGCGATTATAGCAGAAGATACCCAGAAGGACTAAAGAGATGGGACGGAGAGCGTTTTGCCTATTCTGGAGATTAAACGTTACAATAGGCCTGAAGCAGGTATTTCATTTTCCCGGGGAACTATGCGGCACCGGGGTGGAAGGCGTCTATAAGGATGACGCTTACAACGGATGCCGTGGAAAAGCCTGCTTCAGACGAAGTACGGAAAGAGCAGGGATGATAGCGGTAAGATGTTCCAATTGCGGCCTTGAAATCATGGTGCCCCCTTCCGTGCAGGGAAGGGAAGGGACCTGCCTGAACTGCGGCAACCCGGTCAAGGTTCCCTCAGACGGTGTTTTTGTGCCGACATCAATTATGCAATTCAACCCGGGCGAAAAGATCGCCGGGCGATATAGCATACTTTCGTTTATTGGGAGGGGCGGCATGGGGGTGGTCTATCATGCTGAAGACACCCTGGTAAAAGAAGAAGTCGCGTTGAAGTTTCTGCGCACGGACATTCTGCGCACGGAAAAGTGGCGTTACATGTTCCTGCAGGAGGCGCAGATAGCGCGCCGCTTGCGCCATGAGAATATCGTCGCCGTCCACGACGTCACCTATACCAGCGACGGTATCCTGTTTCTGTCCATGGAATATGCGAAGGGCCGGTCCCTGCGCGAACTGTTGCGCCGCCACCGCGAGGAGAAAGTGCATATCCTCCCGAGGCTGACAGTGTCCATCGGGCTCCAGGTGCTGGACGCGCTGCATTACGCGCACCGCCTTGTGGTCCATCGTGATATCAAGCCGGAAAACATTATTCTAATGGCGAACGAGCACGTCAAGGTGCTCGACTTTGGGTTGGCAAAGGTTATCGAAGAGGAAGGCGCGGGCAATCACTCTTCGGCATCTCCACTGCAGCGCAAACGTCAGGTCATCGGCACGGAGGCCTATGCGTCGCCGGAGCAATTGCTGCACGCGGCCGTGGACCTGCGGGCGGACATCTACAGTCTGGGTCTTGTGCTCCGGGAATTGTTGACCTTGAGAACGCCCCCGGAATACCCGGCTGATCTTGAAATCAAGCGGGATGATGTGGCCCCGGGGGTGCTGGAAGTGGTGGCAAAAGCCGTTAACCCTGACAGGAATGAACGCTGGCAGTCGGCCAAGGCTTTCCGGGACGCGCTGAAATCCGCTTTTGATAGCGCGTATCATCCTGTAAACCTGCAGGAAAACAACCACAAGGCCTCTAAAAACGGGTCTTTGGAGGGCATGGTATATTTTCAGGGGGGCGGATTCCTCATGGGGAACGATGCTGTGCGCGAGGAGGCCCCGGAGGCTGAGGTGCATGTGGAGCCGTTCTGGATGGATATTTACCCGGTGACGGTTGCCCAGTACGCGCACTATCTCAAGGAGACCGGAGCGCCGGAGCCGCGCTACTGGCGGGATTCCCAATTGAACGGCCCTGAACAGCCCGTGGTGGGCATTGCCTGGGACGAGGCCTCCGCTTATGCCTGCTGGGCGGGCAAACAGCTGCCCGCCGAGGCGCAATGGGAGTTCGCTGCCCGGGGTCGGGCGAACCGGAAATATCCCTGGGGCAATCTGCCGCCGGATACCACGCGCTGTAATTACAGGAATTACCTGGGCATGCCAAGTATCGTCACCATGCACGAAGATGGCAGAACGCCGGAGGGGCTCTTTGACATGGCGGGGAATGTTTATGAATGGACCCTTGATCCTTTTATGCCTTATGACCATGCCCGTAAAAGAAACGGCAATCCTGACAGCGCTCCCAGAAAGGCGGTTCGGGGCGGGTGTTATGAGTCCGGTGTTGATGAGTTGACAACCACGGCGCGCAAAGGGTTTTTTCAGAACGTGCGGCAGCGAAATGTGGGTTTCCGCTGTGTCATTAACTGTAACGTGTCCAATCCGTCGTGATCGATTTTGTATATTTTCAAATCGGAGAGCAACGGTTATGTATTGTGTGACGGGACAGCCCGGTGAAATGGTGTTCCGGGGAATGTGCCCGGGCGCCCCTTACAGCCGGGAATGGCGTATTGAGTCCGGGAACACGGCTTTTCCCGTCCCATCCGGAAGAAACGAATGAGCATGTTTTCGCCCCATGTGAAATCACCGGCGCACCCAAACCTGGTGTCAGCCATAGTGTTGTGCTGCGTAATACTCACGTTCGGGGCGGAAGTGCGTTTTTCGACCCTCGGCCTCGAGTCTGTGGACTTAGAGGAGTATGCCTGCGTGGGGGGGATCCAGGCGCCGGATTGGGCGACTTTTTTTAGGAATCAGCGTGATCTCTATCCCTATGGCGCGCCTCTGGCGCCGTCCCTGATTTATTTCTGGACACGATTTGTCGGCGATTCTATCGTGGCCATAAGGACGCTTTTTGCCGGTATTTCCCTGCTCTCCTTAGTCCTTTGCTACTGCCTTGCTCATGCCCTTTTTCGGGACGCCGATGCCGGTCGGCGACACCGGGCCGGTCTTGTGACCGCGTTGTGTTTCTCCCTGTCGCCGCTGCACGTTTTCCATGCGCAGGAAGCCCGCATGTATGCGCTGGTGTCCCTGTTCACCCTCCTGGCCATGATCGGGCTGGCGCAGGGGCTCCGTGACGGCAAAGGCCGCTGGTGGTGCCTGAACTGCTGTGCGAACGCGGCACTGCTGGCAAGCCATTATTTTACCGTGTTCCTGCTTCCGGTGCAGGGATTGGCCCTGCTGATTTGGGAGCGGCGCATCAGCAGGCGCCTCCTCCTCTGGTCCTTGTTTCAGGGGCTGCTGTTGCTTGCCCTGTTCTGGTGGGTGACCCGTATACCGAGGCAGGCTGAGGACCTGTACAGTTACTACAGCATGCCTTCCGCAGGTGCAGTGCTGACTCACCTGTTTGCCCGGGACAGCACCACCTTGTCCGCCAGCGCTTTTTTTCCGTCATCGCAGGCCTGGAACTGGTTGCCCGGCTCGGCGGGCGCAGTCATGCGTGCCGCTCATCGGTATTTCGATTTTATTCTCGCGGGCTTTTCCGTGTTCGCCTTGCTTGTTTCGGCTGTCGCGGCGTTTTATCACTATCGTCACAAGAACGACACCCGGGCATGGACGTGGTTTATGTTGTCACTGTGGACGCTGTTGCCTACGGTGCTCATGGTTATGATTTCCTGGCTTTGGCAACCCATATACGGGTCACGCTATGTAATGTACAGCAGCTTCGCCTTTTATCTGGTCCTGGGCGCGATTGGCGCGACCATTCGGCGTCCCGGTGTGTTCCGGGGCTTTCTACTCTGCCTGACCGTGCTGTTCGGGTATCAACTTGCGCTGGCGTTTCCCCCGGAAACACGGACGGCCTGGAGGCAGGCGCTTGAAAAAGTGAGGGAAGACGGCGGTGAAGAGTCAGTCCTGCTTCTTGAGGATCCTTTTTGGTTGCCGGTTCTTGCCATAAACGACACCAAGGGCGGATCGGTGCCAATCGCGGCCGCTTTTGAGCGCAACTCGCTGTGCGAGGCCGCGGATTTTCTGGTATCCCGTTGCGATGAGTCCGGCCGGGTGTGGGTTTTGCTGGTGCTCACCACGGATTTTGATGAAACGCCCTTCGTGCGCTGCCTGGTGGAGCGTGCTCTCCGTTATGATCGCTATTTCTACCCCGGGGAACGAAAACTCGCTTTGTACCATGTCCATCCGGGGAGCGAGTCCACGGCAGAGGCGAAAACGGGTTCGTCTGACGGGCTTCTTTTTGGACCCTTGGTTACTGCGCTGTCCGAGGAGGAACACGAGCAAGTGCGCAAGGATTTCCGCGAGCGTATACGGTATCTGAAAGACGAAGAGGGGGGATTCTGGCTGCGCCTGGGCGAGGTGCTGACCGCCCACAGCCGTGACGGACTGGCGGACGCTGTCTTTCAGCATGCCTTGGGAATACATGGCCTATGCGGCTATGAATTGGCCCGGCTTCTACGGGAATGTCGGGTCGATGTGGACGGCGCAAGAATGGCCGAATGTATCATGCGGGACGCGGACAGTCCCGGGAAACAGTGCGCCAGGATTCGGGGAGTGCTGCAATTGTCTTCGTATGAACAGGACAGCGGCCTGCTGGAGATGCTGGGGAATGGCGCGGTCCAGGCCGCGCCCCAGTGCGCCGAAGGCTACGCGTTTTTGGGCCTCGCCCGCCACCGGCAGGAGGAGCACCTGGAAGCCCTGCCCTATTTCCGCCAGTCATTTGCCCTGAACCCAAGGATCTCCCCGGAGATTGCGGAAGCCTTCGGCATTTCCCTGGCCGCTTCGGGATTCGCTGAAGAGGCCTTGCAGGTGTTCGGGGATGCGCTGACGGTGTGGCCGGAGTTTAACTGGCTCCATATGCGCGCGGGCATTGTTTATGCCGACACCGGCCGTCACGCCGAGGCCGTGGACGCCTTTCGCAAGGCCCTTGAGCCGATTGGGGATGATTTTTATATCACCTACCTGCTGATGCAGGGCCTGCTGGCCCTCCAGCGATACGAGGAAGCCCTGCCGCTGGCGGAACGGGAGTCTGTGGCGCAACGCCCGGAATTCTGGGTCCACCTGGTACGGTGGCGTGTTTTTGTCGGATCTGGACGCCATGACAAAGCGGCGATCACGCTTAAAGAGCTGGCGTCCCTGAAGCCGGATTATCAGGAACTCTACGACACGCTCTACCAAAAACCGGATCTCGCCGCCGCGCAGCGGCTGGTGGAGGCCGCCCGGGAAGCCAAAGACCCAATTGCCCATGAACTTGCCCTTGCCGTGGAACAGTTGCGCCATTGACTACGAAAGAATACGAAAAGAAATAAGGGCGGTGGTCAACCACGGAATGCACGGAAGTGCACGGAAAAAAGAAATAGAAGAAGATAGTAATTAGTAACGGTGTTTGGCTTCTTGTCGACGTATTCGGTAGATCTATGCGCTTTTGTGCTTTTTACTTCGAATTCTCTATGCTTTTTCTATTCGCGTCTTTTCTTCCGTGATTAATCTCTCGTATTTTCTTTCCGTGAAAATCCGTGATTTCCGTGGTCCCTTCTTTCTTTACGGTGTGTTTGTGATGGCACCCGCCGGAATTATTCGGTTTCCGGCAGTTGGGAGGACACGGTGACATTCTGCAGTGGTTGTCCCTGCGGGTCGGTCAGGCGCGCTGTCGCGCACCAGGCGCCTCCCTGCTGAAAGACCGCCATCATCAGCGTGTTCACACCGGAAGCCAACCGAACCGGCAGTTTGTCCTCTCCCGGTGTGAGCGGTCGCCCGACATTGAGGGCATGAACCGGGTTGCCGTTCCACCAAATTTTGCAACCGTCGTTAGTGCCCAGTTCGAGCACGGCGTCCGTTTCAGCCGGAACAGTTATGAACGTGCGCACAAAAACAACACGCTCTTCACCGCCGAGGACCCGATCGAATTCCAGTTTGAACGCCGGGTCGGCATCCATCAGCACCGGCAACACGCGCCAGTTGGCGTTTTCCAGGTCTGTTTCCGGGGGGAAACTGTGGTCAAAAAGAACGGTCGCCGTGGTCTGGGTTTCAAAATAAGGGCCGGCCATTTCCCAAGCCAGGAGATAATCTTTATGCTTCCGCATGAAGTTGAGCGCTTCCTTTGCCTCGTGAATAGTCTCGGGGGTCTGGTCTGGCGCCGCGGCAATCGCTTCCAGGCGTGTCCTCGCCGCTTCCGGCCAGGCGCCAGCAAGCGCCTTGCTCACAGTCAGCGCGGCGCGCAGGGCTTCGGCGGCCACGTCCGCGCTTTCCAACTGCTGTTCGATCAGGCGCAGGCAGGCAAGCGACGGCAACTGCGTGGCTGCCGCCAGGAATTCACGGCGCGAAGCGGTGGTCTGGGCTTGTTCGGCGGCATAGGTGAGATGGGCGTCTACTTCCTTGCGTGGCAGCGCTTGCGCGTTGCGCAGGGAGGCAAGATAGGCGGAATAGGCCAGGACGCGAATGGCGGCGTCCTGCTCCTCGCTCACGCGCGCCTTCAGTTCGTTTAAGGCGTCGGTGCGCTGGAAACGGGACAGCCCGCTGATAGCGCTTTTGCGCACCTCCGCGTTTTCATCCGTCAGGTTGGCCCGCATCTCCGCGAAGGCGGTATCGCTGCCGACGAGCGCCAGCGTCTCGAGCAGCAGGCAACGTGAGGCCGGGCGCTGTTCCGGGCTCAGTTCCCCGCCGGTCGTGCCGTCGGCCACCTGCCGTAACAGTTCGACCACGGGAAGCGCAGGGTCCGCGCCGGGAACCGGTTGGCGTTGCGCAATGTCGGCGAGGGCCTGGGGCAACACTGCGGCGACATCGCCCACGCCCGGCAGAACTGCGAATTGCAGCATGTCCTTTAATCGCTCTCCTGGCGCGAGGGTGCGCAGGGCGCTTACCGCTTCGGCCCTGATCACGGGGGATGCTTGGGCGGCGAGGGCGAACAACTGCTGCACGCTTTCCACGGCGCGCCGTTCCGCTAATAGTGCAATCGCGCGGAGACGCAGGGGTTCTTCGGTTGCGCCCTCGGCAATTGCCGTCAGGCGTGCGTTCAGTTCCGGGTCGGGCATGGTTGCCAGGCCCTCACGGGCGATGCGCTGTTCCTCGCTGGAACCGTTTACCGCTCGGTCAAGCAGAAATTCGGCCAGGGAGGCGTTGCCCAGCAGCCCGGTCGCTTTCAGGGCGGCCTGGCGCAGCTCGGGGGATTCATCATCGGCAAGAGCCCGCACCGCCGGCAGGGCGGAGGCGTCCCCCCGCGCGCCGAGCGCTTCGATCAGGGCGATCCGGCGTTTGCCCTCCACCGTGTCGAGCAGGGAGACCAGGGCTTCCGTGACCGGCGGGGTGTTCAGGGCGCGCGCGAGTATGAGCGCGTCTGATGAAAGGGCGGGATCTTCATCCCGCAAGAAGACAGCCAGCAGATTCTGCGCGCGTTCCGGCTGTGCCTTCATCAGCAGTCGGGCGGATGCCAGGCGGACATGAACCGGGAATGATGAGCCCGTCATCGTTTCCAGAGAGGCAAAAACAGTGTCCTTGGCATCGGAATCCAGGAAAGTCTCCGCGCAGGACAGGCACCCGTCCAGAAGGGGTTGCTTGTCGGCAAATGCGGGGTCGTTGAAGGCGTCAAACAGTGCCCGGCAGGATTCCATACTTTCAATATCCGCCAGGGCCTGCGCGGCGGTGTAGCCGATACCGGGGTCCGGATCTTTCAGAAAGGGAAGAACCGCCGCGGCGGATTCCGGGCGTCCCTGACGGCCCAGGGCGGTCAGCAGGGGAACACGTTTTTCGGCATCGGCGCTTTCCAGTGTTCCCATGATTACCTGGGCGGCTTCGGGTGTGCCCATGTGTTCCAGGGCGGCGAGGGCCGTGCTGAAAAGTTCCGGGACGGCCAGTTGAGCTGCCAGGGCCGCCGCGCCGGCGGGGTTGCCGATTTCACCAAGCATGCGGCACGCGAACCGTTTCGCATCGGTGGTGCTGTCCCCTTCAAGCAGGGCAATGAGCGCCTGTTCCAGTTCGCTGGATGACGGCGAGACCGCCGGGTCCGCGTTCGCCGCACGAACCGCTTCTTCTATGGTTCGTAACGGCACTTCCGACATGCCTTGCCCGTAGGAGGCCATGGCGGTGAAATGCTCCTGTAGCGCCGCATCCAAAGCGGCCGCGCCGGTTCCCGCGCCCAGGGCGGCAAGGAGCAGCAGGGCGGGAAACAGCAGCCTGACTGTACGAAATTTATAGGGATTCATGAGCGTGTTCCTTATCGTTCAAGTACTGTTTGCCAGTATCGGTGTTGAAAAACTAAATGACCCAGGGGGCGCGCATGGAGGGCTGCATCAACCGGTTGGCCGCTTCATCGTCAAAGCGCTCGTTGATTGGATCCCAATGCAGTTTCTTGCCCAGCAGCATGGCAATATTGGCCATGTGGCACATGGAGGCGCTGTGGTAGCCCACCTCCACCGGTGCCTTGGGTTCGCCGCGCGACTTGACGCATTCAATAAAGTCGTAGTGATGGCCGCGGCTTCTGCCCAGGTGCAGTTCGTTCGGCCCGATGACCTCCCGAAGCAGGGATTGGGGCTCCGCTTCCAGGTTGCCGCCGTGCACGTGGATAAAGATCCAGCCTTCATCGCCTTCAAAGCGGATGCCCCGCGGGGCGGTGTTGTCGCCGATCAACCGGACGCCGTTGGCATACTCGAAGGCGAAGTCATAGATGTAGGCCGTGTTGAACAGCCCCTCTTTGGCAAAGGTGCCCTTGCCTTCCACGGTGATCGGCAACGTATCATCCGTGCCGTTGCCCAGCTGGCCCAGGTCAATGATATGGGCGCCCCGGTCCGTCATCTCGCCGCCGCTGTAATCCAGGATGTAGCGGAAAAAGAAATGGCAGCGTTTTTCAGTGTAGGGCGCCTCCCGGGCGGGTCCGAGCCAGAAATTGTAGTCAAAACCCTCCGGAATCGGCATGAGGGGGGAAGGCGGCTGCTCGTATTCCTCCACGCGGTCCACGGGCATCTGCACGCGGATGGTGTGCAGTTTGCCGATGCGCCCGTTGCGCACCAGCTCGCAGGCGTAGCGCGCGTTGTCCCGGGAACGTTCATGGCTGCCGGTCTGGAACACACGGCCGTAGCGGCGCACCGCGTCCACCACGGCGCGGCCTTCGGGAATGGAATTTGCCAGCGGCTTCTCACAATAAATATCCTTGCCCGCCTTGGCCGCGGCCACGCTTATGACGGCGTGCCAGTGGTCCGGTGTGGCGATCATGACCGCGTCGATATCTTCGCGGGCCAGCACTTCCCGGAAATCATAGTATTCCCGGATGCCGGAGTAGGCGCCGTCGGGCTGTGCGGAGGCATAGTGCTGCTCAATCATGGTCTTTGCCGTCGCGCAGTGTGTACGGTCCACGTCGCAGACCGCCACGTATTGCACGTCCGGCATGCTCATCAGCGCGCGCGTGTCATAGGAACCCTGGCCGCCCACGCCAATCGAGGCCATGACAATGCGTTCGCTGGGGGCGACCGCGCCGTCACGCCCCAGGGCGGTTGACGGGATGATGGCGGGGAAAACGGCCGCGGCGGCCGCGCCTTTCAAAAACGAACGCCGGGAAAGGGGTGAAGAAGTGCGTTTCATAGACGGTTCTCCAAGATGGTTTTACATGCTTTGTGCGGGTGACGCCTGCACGTTCAGGCGGCTATGGAAGCGCCGGAAAGCCGAGATCGGGAAAACCGTATTCGCGGAAATCATGCGCTCCTGCGCCTATTGTGGACTTTTTTGCGGGTTTGAAACAAACTCCGTGCCGGGCGGACCGGATATGGGGGGCGCTGGCCGGGCAATAATCCCGCTTCGAATATTGTTTGTGTTATTAGTGTTTGAAGCCAAACATTTCTTTACTTTCGGGGGTCGTCTGCGTTATTATATAAAGACGCCAGCACCAGGCGCCGCGTAAGCGGATGAATAAGGAATCCAGCGGAATGTCAACAGACAATGTAGAATTCCAGCGGACGGGCCGCGTAAATCTGCTCCTTCATATTATCGGAGTGGTCTTCCTTAAAGTTTTGGGATGGAAAGTCGAAAGCGAGCCGCCCAAGGTGCCCAAGTATGTGGTCATCGTGGCGCCCCATACCTCCAACTGGGACTATCCCCTGGTCCTGGCGATTTCCTGGTATTACCGGATGAAAGGGGCCTGGTTGGGGAAGTCCGAGATTTTCAGCTGGCCCGTGGCGAAACATATTTTCAGGCGAACCGGCGGCATCCCCGTATACCGGGGCACCTGCCAGGGCCTGGTTGAGCAGGCGGTACAGGTATTCAAGGAACGGGATGAACTGGTACTCGCATTGACACCCGAAGGCACCCGCGCGAAAGTGGAATACTGGAAGGCGGGCTTCTATCACATAGCCCTGGCCGCAGGAGTGCCCATTGCGCTCGGGTATCTCGATTTCAAACGCAAGGCCGGCGGGTTCGGTCCCTTGTATTATTGTACCGGCGATTTGGAAAAAGACCTGGCTTTTATTCGCAACTTTTTCGACACCATTACCCCGCGACACCCCGAACTTCGCAGCGAAGTCCGGTTCCGTCCCCGCAACGGTGACGGCAATTCCTCAAATTCCCCGCCGCCCTCCATTCCCAAGGCCGTCGGAATGCGGTAAAAGCCGCACGCGGCTCTCCCTCCGCCGACCGACGTATCCGCCTGCAACCGACTCTCACAATCGCTATCGGTATCGCTATCACTATCACTATCGGAATGATACTCGTGTTTTAGCTTACACTGATACCCGATAACGCCCTCTAAGCCTCAATCTTATTAACAGTGTCAGTCGGCGGTGTTTCCGGCTTTTCAAAGTATCGCTTCGTATACAACAGGAATCCCAGGAAGCATATCATCATTAAGACGGAGGGTATCCATGCGCCTGGATTGCCCATGAGCGCTTCCATGTCCATATCCCCGAATAGTTTTTCGTCAAATCCCATGTTTTTAAGTACTTCAGAAGGATTTTCTCTTGTATAGGTGAAGGCATTGAAACCGAACACCAAGGGGATGAAAATGATTGCCCCCCACCAAGCCCACGTGCGAAGCCGATAGAATCCCAAAGCCAGTACGAGAAATACCAGGATGCCAGGGGTAAATATCAGCAGGGATAAAGGACCTTGAAACCAGGAGCCAAATCTTGAGGAATTGTGCAGATAAAGAAACGTGAAAAAGAAGGTAAACGGCTGAAAGCAAAGCACGAGACTGGCAGCAAGAACGGATAGTGGGCGTTTATCGGTCCAGGAGAGTTCCGGGTTGTAATGCTCGCAAGTTCGCTTTACATCATTACCACTGTAAAGAAGTATCAGAATCCCGGGGAAAACAATATAAGTAAAAGCGATAAAGGTCATGCCGATGATGGCTGAAATGTAGCCCATATCGAGGGGCATACTTTCGGCATGTGTCATTGCCTGAAACATTTTCGGCATAAAAAACAGCATTTGAATGCAAGTGGCGATTCCCATAACAAGCCACGCCCAGGCGGCAATAAGTGTCAGGGCCCGGGCCCAGCGCCGCATGGAAAGGGAGCCCAATCCCATGATGAGAAAGCAAAACGTTTCGGTCGCATACATGCAGAGCCCGGTTAGCATTGGGATTTTCAGAAGAGTTTTATTTGTTTCATCAGCAAGGTCTCTAAAAATAACTAGGCCCAAGACGGTGAAAGCCAAGCCGAAAGCGCAACAGACTCCCGCGATGATTTGCAGAATGCCCCCCGCAATAAGGCGCCCGCGCCGGTCTTTGAAAGGCAATGATTGAAGTGTTTCTTCCGGATCTGACATGGATTAAACTCCCGATTCTTTTTATATCTTGTTCATTACTACACAATTGCAATTTCACTCTTTATGACTATACTATAAACGTTAGTTCTTGTCAACAGATCTAAAAAGCCAATATATCCCATGGTACCGGCGTCTCTCCCTATTTGAAAGAGATACTATCAGGGGGGATCTGACAGGTGGCGTTCGAGATTTCAGCGATACGTTTTCAAGGTGCGGGTGGAATGGTATCCTCTTTGGTTCTGGGATTGTGGTCGGCAATCGGAGACGCTGCGTTATCTTTGAAATAGCGTTTGATGTAGACCAGGAAGGCCATCAGGCACAGCATTACCAGCAGGGCGGGAAGCCACACGTCCGAAATAACATTGAGGGCTTCCATTTTCCCGGGAGTGTTTTCGTAATAACGCGCGTGATAAATAATTTCTGCGTAATGGCCTTGAATATACCGAGTGGTGAAAGAAATGAAGAACAGGGGGGTGGTGATGATTGCGCTCCACCATGCCCAGGTGCGAAGCTGATAGAGTCCTCGGGCAATGATATAAGTCAGCCCGATGACAAGGACGGTGGCTTGCGGGACGGCCTGACGCTCGAGCCACCCGACGGATATGAGTTCTTGTTGTGAGCTAAAGATGCGCGATAAGGGATACAACTGAAAGCAAAGCAGGAAACTGGCGGCCAGCACGGGCAGCGGGCGTCGGTCGGTCCAGGAGGACCGGGGGGTAAAATGTTCACAAATTTGTTTTAGTCCCTTGTCGCTGTAAAGCAGTATCAGGATAACGGGAAATGCAATATACTTTTGGGCGACGAAGATTATAGTGCCCCTTAAGAACGGGTAAGATATATCAAATCGCATCCTTTCAGGATGCGGTAATAACCGGAAGAAGAAGGGCCGGACAAATCCCGTGCTTATGAGGATGGAGATACCCAGAATAAGCATCGCCCCGGCGGCGATAAGCGTCAGAGATCTGGCCCAGCGCCGCATGGAAAGGGAACCCAGGGCCATAATAAGAAACCAGGGGGTTAAGAATGCGAATTGGCAGAATTTAAAGAACGGCGAGTAAAGGAAAGAGTGTTCGACTGTCGCCGGGAAGTAGGTAAAGTAATACAGCCCGTAGGTCGCATAGGCAAATTGATAAGCGCAATCAATCCCTACAATGAGCTGCAGTATCCCGCCCGCAATAAGGCGGATCCGTGCGGCTTTGAAAGACTGGGGCTGGAGTGCCTCTTCTGTCGCGTCCATGGGTATCCCTTCCCTGTTGCGAGAAATTCCTTTCCAATTGTATATTTTTTAGTAAGGTAAGCAATGTATTTCTAACTCCTGTTTATAAATATAAATCAAATACAGATGCTTGTCAACATGGTTATACCCCCCCATTGTTGTGGTGATTGCCATTGCAGGACAGCAATAATTTGCTGCTTCCAGAAAAAAAAGATACAATTGAACCGGTTAATAGAATGTGCGAGTTTGCAATAAAAGCAAGGAAATGTTTCATGCGTACCATACATTTTACAGCGGTCATTGAGCGAGAGGGGAATGGCTATGTCGCCCTTTGCCCCGATCTGGATATTGCCAGTCAGGGCGATACGGTAGAAGAGGCTCGCACAATGCTGAAGGAAGCCGTAGAGCTTTTTTTTGAATGTGCAGATGAGGACGAGATACAGCGTCGTACGGAGGGCGAATGTTATATCGTCCCGATGGAATGCAGCATTGCCTAAGCTCAAAAGGATATCCGGCGCGGAGGCTTGCCGTATACTTGCAGAAAACGGTTTTCTTGAAGTCCGTCGTAGGGGGAGCCATGTTGTTATGCAGAAACAAGATACGATTGGTACGACAACGGTGCCCGTGCCCGACCACAATGAACTGCGCATGGGCACATTGCGTTCCATTATCCGCCAGTCAGGTTTGCCACGCACGCTTTTTGAAGTATAAAGTTCCAATGAAAATGCCGGGTATGTGCCGATACTTTTCGTGACGAAGTGCGGGGGCTTGCCGAAACCGGCTCTCAGAAATACAGGCTCAACTGGGCGAAAAGGCTGAAGGGGGAGGAGCCGTATTCGCTACGCAGGTTTCCGTTTTCGGGGGAGGGTCCCCAGGGGAGAAAGGCACTCAGGGTGACGGTGGTGGCGTCGTTGACCGACCAGACCAGCGAGGGTATCGCTATGCCGGAGGCATCGGTCAGGCTTCCGAGAAAAACCAAGGCGCCCAGGAGCGTTTCGTTGAACGGATAGGAGGCCTGCAAGGCCAGGCCATGCTGGCCCAGGATCTGGCTGTCCCCGCGCAGGTACCGCTTTATGAAGTCCTGGTTGAGGATTTGCTCCACGACATCCTCCGCGTGCTTGAGACCAAAACCGGAATAATGGTATTCGCCGAGGACGGTCAGGCCGTTTCCCACGTTGAAGGTGTAAGAGGCGCCGAGGACCAGTTTTGCCGCAAGGTCCTTTTTGCCGAACAAGCCGCCGCCGGGCTGTTCTTCGGGTGTGTGGAACAGGGCAAGTTCGCTGTGAACAGCCGCGCCGCCCAGGGCCGCGGACAATACCCCTGCGAACATGGCGTCTTCACCGCGCTTGCCTACAATGATTTCCCCGTCCAGTTCGCCCACATAACCCCGGAAACGCCCCAGTAGCGCCGAATCCTCCCAGCGTTCGCCGAACACGGCGGTCAGTTCCAGGGAAGTGAGCGGCGAGGTGCGGTATTCGATCCGCAGGGCGTCCACGCCCCGGCGCCATTCCCGGTCCACCTCAAGAGGAGAGAAGGGGGCGAACACATCCACGGCGCTAAACAGCACGCCGCGTCCGAAACCGATGGCCTGGCGGCCGACGGTGATCAGGCCCCAGTCCGGTTTCACGGTTACCAGCGCGCGGTCAATCTCGTGGCGGTAGTTGAAATTGTCGCCGTCACGCACGATCTGCCAATCCAGCGGCGCCGCCCGCCAGGGGGATTCGGACAGGGAGGTGAGGATATTGCCGGCAACGCTGATCCCCCCGCCGTGGGAGGCGCGCTGGGCGTGGTGTTCATAAGCGAGTTCCGCCGAAACCCGGTCGCTCAGGGTGAGGTTCACCCCGAACCGCGTTCGGACCAGACCGGTTACGCTGGTCGCGTTGGGGTATATCCAGGGATCAGAAGGATTGGCGCTGGCATAGCCGGTGAGTTTGAGTGTGGTGCGCAGTTCGGCCCCGCGGTCCGTTTCCTCGTCGTACCAAAGTTCGAGGCCGAAAGCGGAGCCGGCCGTGCCGAGAAGCACGCAGCCGGCAAGAAATGCCGTCAGCGCGAAGCGGCCACGTCCTTGCCGGCGCGGATCACACCCCGCCATCGGTATCGTTTTCCTTGACCACATCCTTGGCCACTTTCCCGTCCACCAGCGTTACCACGCGCCGCGCATAGGCCACTACGCGCGGGTCGTGGGTGGAGAAAATAAAGGTCGTGCCCTGGTTTTCATTGAGGTCACGCATCATGTCCAGCAGAATGCGGGCGTTTTCACCGTCCAGGTTGGCCGTGGGTTCGTCAGCCAGCACCAGTCGCGGCTGCGAGGCCACTGCCCGCGCCACGGCCACGCGCTGCTGCTGCCCGCCCGACATCTGGGTGGGACGCCGGTTCGCATATTCCAGCAGGCCGAGCCGGTCGAGCACTTCGCGGGCGCGTCCGCTGCGGTTGTTGTTGACGCCTTGCAGTTCCAGCACGAACTCGACATTTTCCTGGGCGGTGAGCACGGGGAACAGGTTGTACGCCTGAAACACGAATCCGAGCGCGTGAAGCCGCAGGTCGGCGCGCTGGCGCCGACTCATTTTTGAAATGTCTTTACCCAGCACCTCCAGGGAACCCCCGGTGACGGCGTCCAACGCGCCGATAAGGTTCAACAGTGTGGTTTTGCCGCTGCCGGACGGCCCGACAATGGCCATAAAATCGCCCGCCTTGACTTCCATGTCGATGCCGCGCAGGGCATAGGTCTCTACTTCGCCGGTTTGGTACACCTTGGTGACGTCTTTCGCGTGGACCAGGGTTTCATCGGTAATGGTTACAGCCATGTCTTATTGTGTCCTTAATGCGTCTGCGGGGTCAATCTGCGCCGCCTTCCATGCGGGGTACAGGGAGGCCGCCACGGTGGCCGTGATGGAAATGGCGGCGGCGTATCCAATCAGCCAGGGCCCGAAGGAGCCGTATATGCGGGGGTCGAGCAGGATGTTGCTGGGTCCGAGGGCGTCCGCGTTGAAGTAAAGAAGATTAATGCCGGTTGATGCGAGATACCAGGCGGCTGATCCGCCTACTAACAGGGCGATGAGCGCCCCGCCCAAGCCGATAATCAGCGATTCCACGAGGATGATGCGCGTAATCTGGCCGCTTTTCATGCCCAGCGCGGAGAGAATAGCGAATTCAGCGCGCCGTTCGAGGACTGCCGTTAACTGGGCGCTCATGATGCCGAGGGCCACTACCGTGATGACAATGGCGGTAAGCAGGCGCATGAGCGCCTTGTCCCCCTGCATTCCGGAGGCCAGGGCGGGCAGCACCGTCTTCCACGTAATGACCAGGTTATTACCGGGCATTTTTGTTTCCAGGCGCTCCTTGACGGTGTTGATATCGTTGTGGTCCTTCAGAAGCATCGTGATTTCACCGGCGCCGGGAATGCCCGTTATGGATTCAAGATTGGCAAGCGTCATGTGGCAGATGGTCAGGTCCAGGTCCTGGCTGCCCGTGTCCAGGACGCCCACGATGCGCAACATGGCGCTGTGGATGTCATCCGTACCCGGCAGGGTGACGTACAGGTCGTCATCGAGCTCCACGTTCAGGCGCTTGGCGAGGCCCTTGCCGATGACCACGGCGCCGGGATCTTCCTCGTTCAGATAGCGGCCTTCGATACGGCTGCGGCTCACTACGCGGTTCACTTCGCTTTCGTGTTCAGGGAGCAAGGCCATGACCTGCACCCCGGAGGAACGGTTGCCGAAGGCCAGCAGCCCGTTCGCCCGCGCCCTGGCGGTGCAGGCCCGCACGCCGGGGGTCGTCCTGATAGCCGCGAGCGTTTCTTCCCAGTCCGTGAGGCGCAGCGTGTTCTCCCGCATGGCTGGCCAGTCCCGGTGGACAATCATCAGGTGTCCGGAGCCGCTCTCCGCGACGGCGCGCACCTGCATTTCAAAGGCGCCGTTCATCCAGGACAGGGCGATCAGCGCCATGGCGCAGCCGACGCCTACGCCGGTCATGGAAATGGCGGTGCGGCGCGTATGCCGGGTCAGGCTGCGCGAGGCATATTTAAAAAGTACGGTACCGAATTTCATGTGCGATGCATGGCCTCCACCGGTTCAAGGCGCGCGGCGATCAGCGCCGGCCACAAGGAGGCCAGCACCGAGGTCAGCGTTACCGCGATCAGGCCGTAAAAGACTTGCTTCAGTTTGAGTCGCGGATAGATGACGAGGGAAAAGGATATTTCTTTGTAGGATATGGCCGCGTCGGCATCCCCGCCGCCCAGGGCGGCGTAGTTGAACCCCGTCCTTGACAGGATCATGACAATGACGATGCCGATGATGGAACCGACCACGATGCCGATCAGGCCGAGAATGACCGATTCGATGACCACCATGTTGATGATGCGCCGCGGGCGCGAGCCCATGGCCAGCAGCATGCCGAATTCATGCTTGCGTTCAAAGGTGGACATCATGGCCGTATTGGCGATGCCCGCCGCCGCCGCGATAAACACAATGGAAAGGAAAATCAGGTCGAACCATTTTTTGACGTTGATGACCATGACAATTTCGGGCACGGCCTCGCGCCAGGTCTTGATGGAGGCGTCCTTGAGGGCGGGGATGCCCATGATGGACGCCTTGAGCGTGTCCGCCTCCTGGAAATCATAGCCATAGACCGCCAGCTCATGAGCCTGGTCCGGCATGACCAGCAGCGTTCCCGCCTCTTCGATCGGCATGACCACACCGAGGGTTTTGATCAGTTCGACCTTTGAATCGACGATCGCTTTTATGGTGTACAGTTCGCTTACCGGGAATCCGTCGGCATCCTGGCTGATGACGGCGATCAACTGGCCTTCCCGGACGCTGAGACGGGTGGCGAGCACGGTGCCCACGACCACTTCCCCGCTTTCGGGCCATTGGCTGCGGTCCAGGCCTTCCAGCAGGCCGCCGCGGCCGGTTTCCGCCTCAATATCCAGGCCGGCGATCACGCCGGGTTCGGCTTCTGCGGGGGAATCGGATTT
>JAAYBJ010000329.1 GCA_012730105.1 Candidatus Hydrogenedentota bacterium | reverse complement strand
TCTTCTTGGTTACCTATACTTAAAACAGAACTCATAATTAATTGTCAGCGAAATGGCCTTAAGCGCCTAATCATTTACATTAATGGTATTCGGGCCTTTCCCCGTGTGCTTTTCGTAATATCCCTTTCCCCCGCGCACATACTTGGTAAAGCCGTGTTTTTCAAGGTTTGAGTCGCTTGTGAGATCTTTGGCCTGCCGTGAGTTCCCCCACCCCGCGATATGGGGGGGCGTAAATACACGTTTTACGGGCTGTCCCGTTTCCGGGTGCACCGTCAACGGCGGGTCGTTCATGCCGTGGACAACCTCGAAAGTTTCGCCTTCCGACCCGTCCGCATTGATCACCTGGTAAGAATAAAGCGGCATGACATCTTCCTCGTTCTTCAGGCGCGCCGTGAATACACCAGGGCCCGAGTCCGTTCATATTCGGTAATTTTTTCTTCATGGCGCAGGGTTAATCCGATCTGATCCCAGCCGTTGAGCAGCCGTTGCTTCAAGAAAGGCTGAATATCGAAAGGAATAACGGCGCCGTCCTGCTTTATGATCTTTTGGTTTTCCAGATCCACGGTAAGCGTATAGCCTTCCGTGGCGCGTACCTCCTTAAAAAGATTCTGCACGGTCGCGCTGTCGAGAATGACTGGCAACAACCCGTTATTAAAACAATTGTTATAAAAGATGTCCGCAAAGGAGGGCGCGATCAATACGCGGAACCCATAGTCGGACAGGGCCCAGGGGGCGTGTTCGCGGGAAGAACCGCAACCGAAATTATCCTTGGCCAGCAGGATACTGGCACCCTGGTAGCGGGCGGCATTGGGTTCAAACTCCGGCGAAGGAGTCTTCCCGTCGTCCAGGTATCGCCAGTCGTAAAACAGGACATCGCCGTAACCCGTGCGTTCGATACGTTTCAGAAATTGCTTGGGTATGATCTGGTCTGTATCCACATTCATCATTTCGAGGGGGGCTACAAGGCCCTGATGGGTGGTGAACGATTTCATTGTTGTATTCCTCTCTATTCTATTTTCTTACACTAAAGCCTGTCCCATCCGGGGCAAACACCGTAACCGGATAAACAGGTCCTCAGGCTTCCTTGTAGACCCAGTCGCGGACATCCACGAAATGGCCGGAAACGGCGGCGGCGGCGGCCATGGCGGGACTTACCAGGTGTGTGCGCCCGCCTTTGCCCTGACGCCCTTCAAAGTTTCTGTTGGAAGTCGCCGCGCAGCGTTCTCCCGGTTTGAGCCGGTCGTCGTTCATCGCCAGACACATGGAACATCCGGGCTCCCGCCATTCACAGCCGGCCTCCAGGAAAATTTTATCCAGCCCTTCCGCTTCGGCCTGTTTCTTGACCACGCGGGACCCCGGCACCACAAGCACCTGGACGGGGTCGGCCTTTTTATGCCCCCGAAACACCTTGGCGGCCTCCCTGAGGTCTTCCATGCGTCCGTTGGTGCAAGACCCGATGAACACAACATCCACGGGGATGGATTCCATGGGAATTCCCGGTTCGAGCCCCATGTATTCAAGCGCCTTGACACACGCGAGTTTCTTGTCGGGATCTTCGATTTCATCCGGAACGGGAACATGTCCCTTGACCCCGGTCACCATTTCGGGGGAAGTGCCCCAGGTAACCTGCGGCTCGATCTCTTCCGCGTTCAATTCAACGACCATGTCGTAGGCGCATCCCGGATCGGAGGCCCACTGCTTCCACTCCTCCACAAGTTCGTCGCGCGTCTTGTTCTTGGGCAGGAGCGGACGCCCCTCCAGGTATTCAAAGGTGGTTTCGTCCGGTGAAATCAGGCCCGCCCGGGCGCCTGCCTCGATGCTCATGTTACAGATGGTCATCCTGGCTTCCATGCTAAGCCGGCGCACGGCTTCGCCCGTGTATTCAATGACATGGCCGGTGCCTCCGGAGGTGCCGATGCGACCGATCACGGCAAGGATGATGTCCTTGGCGGTGACTCCCGGCGGAATTACACCGTTGATACGGACTTCCATGGTTTTGGATCGTTTCTGCAACAAGGTCTGCGTCGCCAGGACATGTTCCACCTCGCTGGTGCCGATACCGTGGGCCAGCGCGCCGAAGGCGCCGTGGGTGGAGGTATGGGAATCCCCGCAGACAATGGTCATGCCGGGTAGGGTGAGGCCCAGCTCCGGACCGACCACGTGCACAATTCCGTTCCGGGGATCATGCATGTCAAAACATTCCACCCCGAATTCCTCGCAGTTGCGCTTCAAGGTTTCCACCTGCGCCCGGCTGAGGATATCCGCTATGGGCAACGCCCGGTTGGTCGTCGGGATGTTATGGTCCATGGTGGCGAAGGTCAGTTCCGGCCGGCGCACGGAACGCCCCGCCAGGCGCAACCCTTCAAAGGCCTGCGGCGAGGTCACTTCATGCACATAATGCCGGTCAATATACACTATGGAATCCTGCCCGTCCGGTTCATATACCATGTGAGCGTCCCATATCTTTTCATATATGGTTTTTGCCATGAGTTTTTTCCTTTCCTATGCGTTAACGCAACCAAGTGAACTGCGCATTCCCGGGCGTGACAAGCCCCTGAAAGCGGATTCATTCATTTCCCGCGCAAAAACGGCTTTCATGTCCGTTTTTCCTGAAACCACCGCTTCCTGGCTGAAATCATACCCGCAGGGGAATATACGGGTCAATTTTACAATATTACGATCTTATGATATGCTGAAGGCAATGCGAACGCGCACGCGGGACGCCCGCGTGTTCCGCCAGAACATGCGATCAAAAAATGAGTGTTGTCATGGTACTACGTTTCATAGCAATTCTGCTTGCCGGGTACGCCCAGACCGAAGCGCTTTTCACGGGCCCTGTGCCCGCAGAGGTACCCACGTTCAGGGTAACTCTTGGCTCCGCGCCGCCCTTTCATGCCGCCATCCGTATTGACGGCAATTGGGTCATGGACCACAGTGTTGAAATTAAGCCAACCCAAGTCGTGGATTTCGTTCCGGACGATCCTTTTTACACTGGGAATGCAAGCAGAACCCTCATGCGCAACGCCCAGATCGCTTATGAAGCACCCGCAATGCGCCGCAAACGCCTTCAGGAACTCTGGACCGCCCAGGGATACGCTTTTCTGAACACCCGGTCCGGCTGGCGCGCCGTTAAGGAAGAAGACATTGGACGGGCCAAGCGCGCCCGGGAAATGTCCGAGGTAATGAACCACGGCAACAGAACGTCATCCACGACACTGTCCACCACAACCGGAACGCCCGCATCGGAGAATTCGGTACGATTCAGTCCTGTGCAGATGTGGGTCATACGCATCAGCATTTTATCCGGGGCAGCGATTTTACTGGTCTTGATTTATGTCTTCAGCCGTCAGGACAAAGGGGCATGGACACACATCAACTAGACGGCCTCACCCCCCGCTACGGAGAGAGACAGTTTCCTCCGCTTTTAAGAGTGAGATTCGTCGTCTTCAGTTTCTCTCAGGCGTGTCCGGAATTATACTTCGATCTTGGGATCAATGGAACTGCTGATGCCAATGAGAATGGATCCCAAGCCTGTAAAAACCGAGCCGACAATATACAGGATCGTGGTGGTATCCATTGCTTTTTCAGGGACATGTACACGGGCGCTCGTTTTTTTAAGGTGTTTCATCTTTTTATGCTCCGAAAATTCTTTACAGCGCCGGCATCTTTCTCAGGATGCCCGACGGCTAACACATATATTCTTATCATACACGTAAAGTTTCCATTTATCCAAGTTTTATCCCACCGATGCCTGAACAGGGACAATGCCGGGGTTCTGGAATGCATGCCGCCCCCGCAGGGTGGCGGAAAATTCACACCGCAGGAGGCGCCATAATCACATCATCGTAATCAAAGGGGGGCGTACCGAGAATCAAAGCCTCAAAAGAACCCACCGCCCTGTGAACATTTCCGGGCTTTATCCAAACACAGTCCCCCGACTCCACCTTCACCTCCTTATCATCTATCATGAGACTGCCGGAACCCTCCAAAATATAATAGTATTCGTGGGTATTCCGGTGCCAATGCGCTTGGGAGTCTTCCGTGCGCAACCGCGTGATACTCAGGGGCGATCCGTCTTCCTTTTTTATCAAGCGCCTTCGAAATCCGCAAATGCTCCGTTCCACTTCCTGCACATCCGGACTGCGCTTCACAAAGGGCTGGTCTTTCACGATACATCTCCTGCGTTTCCCGTGAAAGCGGGATATTACTCTTCCCTGACGAAACAATGCTCCGCACATCCACCCTGATTAAGATCATTTTAGCCGTCCCGTAACGGAAAACGGCCGGATACCCGTCTATTCAGTAACCTTTGGCCCGATGGAAGCACTGACACCGATCAGTATGGTGCCGATACCCGTCATCACGGAACCCACGATATAGAGAATGGTCGTGGTTTCCATCGCTTTTTCCGGAGCATGGACCGTGATGCTTGTTGTTTTAAGGTGTTTCATTTTTTTAAACTCCCTGTATGGGTTGTTATCAATGTTTTAATCTGCCGCGTATTTACAGTATACATTCCTATCATACACGGAAAGTTCCAATTTATCAATCAGGAATCGTTCATTGAAAACCATTATTCTGGCATCGGCATCCCCACGGCGAAAGGCCCTTCTGAACGACCTGGGCCTGACCTATACGATTCAGGCGGCAAACATAGAAGAATGCGACGCGGGAGACACGCCCGCCGCCATTGTCGAATCCAATGCCCGACGCAAATGCCTGGCGGTGGCCGCAGGTGCGGAGCGAGATACCCTGATCATTGCCGCCGACACGCTGGTATTCTTGGAGGAGGAGGTATTGTCCAAGCCATTGGACCTTGACGATGCCCGGCGGATGCTTCGCCTGTTGTCCGGCAATACCCACCAGGTGGTCACCGGCCTTGCGGTCTATGATACCACCACCCGCCGCCTGGTCCAAGGTTCGGAAAGCACCGATGTCACCTTTCGCCCCCTGAGCGAGGAAGAAATCGCCTGCTTTGTGGATGTGGTGCGCCCCCTGGACCGCGCGGGCGGCTACACCGTCGACGGACCGGGCAGCCTACTGGTATCTCGGTACGACGGGTGTTACCAGAATGTGCTGGGACTGCCCATCGTACGGCTGGACAAACTGTTGCGCCAACTGGACTGCAACCTCTTTACGCTGCTGGACCCCGCAAAAGCGAGGTTCTTATAGGCATCCGCAAAACTCAGGGACCGTTCGGAGCTGTGGCCGCCCTTTCCCGCGTCCTTGTACCGTCCCGCTCTCCACGCATACCTTCGCCCTCCCGGGATCTGCGCCGTCCACGACGGCCCTGAGGAGCGGTCCATTCCTCACGCACGCCGGGCGTTTTATACCACTGAATACGCGGACGAGCCGTACCGAATCCTTCAACGCGTTCCGAACGCAACAAGCCGAGGGGCACCTCGTTAGCGTCAACAATCTCCGCCTCAATAATAAATACTTTGTCCGGCCGCTGCTCGAAGCGTTCGAATTTCTTGACATAAGCGCCGTGCTTTATCATGTCATCCATACTGTTGAACACTTCCATGGCTTTGCGCTCCTCCTTGGAAGGACCGCATCCCACCAGGCCGGCCGCCAACGCCACCAGAACCATCCCCATCATCAAGTTTCGCATTTCCCGGTTATCCTCTCGTTGAATCAGCCACGGCTACGGTCAAGCAAAGTGCCCAGAAACAAGGCCATTCCCTTATTCGCGGGGGCCTGGCGTGACGGGTAAAGGAGAAAATCAACATGCCCGTCCATATACAGCACATTACAGCCTCCCGGCACATGATTGAAATACTTGACGTTTGTGGATACCGCATCAAACATGATCCAGATATGACTTTGGGCTATGGCGCTTTGCTGGGAATTATTGATATCGGTAATCAAGAACCGCTCAATGCCTTCACTCAGCCGGTAGATGGTGTCGCTGCCGCCATTACCCATGGGCAACTGGCCGCCTGTTGTTGTGAGGGGGTCAACCTTTTTGTCGCTGTCGATCACCTGGAAAGAAGCCACATAGGGGTCCTCACCCGAAAAGCGGCGGGTAATGATTTCCTGGAAGGTGGCCATCAACAGCGCGATAAATTGATAGGGGCCGGAAGCGTAGGGGTCGTCCAAAATGAACCGGTCAGAGATTCTCGGTATCAGGTCCATCAGGTCCTCCAGGGTAATGAAGGCCTCCGGCGGCATATCATCACCACACTTGTCAAGCAGAAATCCCAGGTAGGCATAACTGGTGTCAATTTCTTCCGGGTCGCTATAAATGGTCCAGTCCCCGTTTTCATCTTTTAAATCATCGACTGAACTGCTGGCGTCGGAAGGGCAAACCGCAATGGCGGGGTCATTGAAATAATCCGGATATATGGTGCTGACCATGGGGCCGATGGCGATATCGGCGGAACGCAGCGAATGCGCCCGGAACTGCATGGGGGGATATTTATGCCCCTCGGACTCGTCGGCATACATCTTGAAGATATAAGCCCACTGCTTCAGATTGCTTTGGCAGCTGCGCCGCCGCGCCGCTTCCCGCGCGCGGGACAAAGCCGGCAGCAGAATTGCCGCCAGGATGCTGATGATTGCTATCACCACCAGCAACTCCACCAACGTAAATCCACTTTTTCTGATGGTCATCGTCTTCCCTTCCCTTCCCTTCCCTTCAAGATTGATATCCTGTTCTTTGATTCGGAATGTGTGCACACCCGCCTTCCTGTAACGCCATGGCGAAACCATCCTTACGAAACATCTCTGCAAACACCCCTGCAGGTAAATGCCGTTGTCTCGTATCTAAAAGACCTCTGAAAGGCTTGGTTTGTTTCATTATTTCTAAATTTCCAGTCAAATCCTCCCGTTATCAAAAGTCTTCACCAATCTTCTTGGTCGCTTAAGCTCACAGGTTTAAAGGACGCTTTCACTATCGTAAAGGCGTATATTCCTCTACGTCCTTCTGCCCCGTGTCAGACCCTTGGGATCACTCCGCCGCCAGCGTGCACACTGCTTCCCTGTTCCCCTGCAAAATCGCTATTACAAGTTGCACGAGATGCCCAGCCCGCAATGAACGGGCATGGAAAGGAATTCCTGCCAGCCGCCCTAACAGGCATGTTTGCCCCCCTGTAGGCCTGTTCACGGCCCCTCTACATATTGTATTTTTTTTGGGGTGATTTTCGAAACCATACAACCTATAGATATCCTAATAAAACAAGGGTAAAAGCAAATCGGCGATCGGGCTTTGGAAACAAAAAAACCTTTGACTTTGGTGGGAATTTGGGGTATACTGGTGGAAGTTAATTCAGATGTAAGGGATTTTTTATGGCAAGAAAGTGGGATTTCTCCTGACTGGTAACCCTCATGTATTACGGCGAAGCACATAGCGCTCTGGATGAAAAAGGACGGCTTGCCGTGCCGGTGCAGTTCCGGCGCATTATGGACGCCTTGGATCATGACACTTGGTTTATAACGCGGGGCTACGATAATTCCCTTTTTCTTTTTGAAAAATCGCGCTGGGAAAAGTTATTGCAGGAAGAATTGCCGAAAGCCACCCTTGAACCGCGCAAGATGGATTTCCGCCGGTTCCTCGTGGGCAGTTCTTCGAAAATCAAATTAGACGGGCAAGGACGTCTTCTTATTCCGCAATATTTACGGGAATACGCCGGAATCGACCGGGAAGGGGTGCTTCTTGGCATGGAGGATCATCTTCAGATTTGGAGCGAAACAAACTGGCGTGAATACAACCAGCGCCAGGCGGCTGAATATAAGAAGATGGCGGCTGAACTTTTTGGGACACACACGTTCAACGCCGCCGAACCCAAGGAGGAAGCGTAGGATGTTGACATGTGAACGCGTTGAAAAGGGCGGGGTAACGGTATTGCGCATCAGCGGTGAAGTAGACGATATTGGCGGTCAGGCGCTTCGCGAAGCGATCACGGCCTGCATGCGCGAACAGCACTACCGCCTGGTGCTCAATTTCGCATCGGTCAATTTTTTAAGTTTTGTCGGTGTGGGCGCGCTTATGGACCACCTCGGCCGTTTGCGCTCTTTCAAAGGCGACATCAAATTGTCCTGCGTCAATCTCCAGACACGCCGTCTTCTGGGCATGATGGGTCTTGGCCAGGTCTTCGAGATATATGAAGTTGAATCCGCCGCTGTCCAGGGGTATAAGCAGGTAGCCGCCTGAAAGTCCGCCCCCCTTGTGACAGGGACGCGAGGAGAATGTGAACCCATGACATCGTCCCCGCAGATTCATGTCCCTGTCATGGCCGAGGAAGCAATTTCGTTGCTTCAGATACGGCCCGACGGGGTATACGTGGACGCCACAGCGGGGGCCGGCGGGCATTCGGAACGCATCGCCGGACTCCTTGCCGGGGGACGCCTGATCGCGCTGGACCGGGATCCCGGCGCCGTTGCCCTGTCACGCCAACGCTTGTCCGGGTTTCCCTGGGTCAAGGTCATCAAAGCCAATTACAGCGAATTGCAGGCGGTGCTCGCGGGTCTGGACATCACCTCCGTGGACGGAGTATTGCTGGATGCCGGCGTGTCGAGCATGCAGATCGACATGGCGGAACGGGGTTTTTCCCTTCAGTCGGACGGCCCCCTGGACATGCGCATGGACACGACGGAGGAACGGGACGCGGCCGCATGGCTAGCCCGGTCCGATTGCGGCGAAATTGAACGCGTATTGAGAGAATACGGCGATGTGGGGCCTGCGGGCCGCATTGCCCGGGTAATAGCCGCCCGCTGCAAGGCAAACCAGATGCGGCGCACCTCGGATCTTGCGGCGGCGGTGCGGGAAGCGCTTGATTTTTTGGCTTCCGACCCGGACGAGATCCGGACGGTCTTCCAGGCGGTACGCATCGCGGTAAATGAAGAGTTGAAGCATCTTGAACTGGGATTGCGGCAGGCGGCATGGTCATTGGCCGCCGGAGGACGCCTGGTGGCAATTTCCTTTCACAGCGGCGAAGACCGCGTAGTGAAGCGGGTCTTTCAAGAGTTGACCCGTCCCGCCACCCTGCTTTATCCCGACGGTCGTGTCCGCGAAAAGACCCTCCCGGCGTTCCGGTCGGTTACAGCGAAGCCGCTGACACCGGCCCCCGGCGAAATGCGGGACAATCCCCGGTCCAAAAGCGCAAAGATGCGGGCTATCGAACGCGCCGTTTAGCGGCGGAAAAGGAGATTTGTCATGGTTCGTGTCAGCAGAAGTAAACGTCGGCTACTTCTTAAGGGGTGGATCAAATGGGCCGCCCTACCCATCATACCTTTCTGTGTACTGTTTGTTGACACCTGGCTCAACATTCAGGTCCGCATCAACGACTATGCACTCTCGACGCTGAGTGAAGAACAGCGTGACCTGGAAGCGGCCCTGACCACGGAAATATCCCGGTTGGCCCAGTTGCGCGGCATCAATGACGTGATCGCGAAGGCGACACAAATGGGACTTGTCGCCCCGGAAATCAATCAGTTTCAGACGATTGCTTACCGGGAAATCAAGAAAACCATCCCCCTAATGCTTATGGACGGTTTTGAAACCGCTCAGGTGGCCCCCGCCATAACAACCATCAAGTTAGCGGAGACCAAGGAGTTCGAGTCGTCCGCGCCTGAGGTCGTCGACACCGCGGGGGAAGCGCTTTCCCTGGCACAAGCGCAAAAAACCGCCGTTCCCGCAGTCCCCATGGCAAACAACGATGCCGCATCACTGTCCGAAGCGTTATCCGCTTCCCGGGAACAGGCTTCCCTCACAGGGCCGGAAGATCCGGACCTGCATTTGTTGACCGTGGAGGACATGCTGACGGCGCTCTGAGTTCGGTACATCACACGTGTTGAGAAGCAAATCGACAGGCCATTAAGAGGTGACATGATATAGTCAGAAGGTAGGGTCCAATGATGAACATTCACGGTGCAGGGCGCGAGGAATCGGTTCCAAATCTCCACTTCAACACCTCCGAGAAACATCTGAAAAGGCTTTGGTGGTTATTGCCTGTATTCACCTTGATTCTGGCGGTTATCGTGGCACGGCTGATTCAAATCACGATTCTTCCCGGGGAACAGCTCGTCACAGAAGATGATTATCACATCGGCACGCTGTTTCTGGAATATCCGCGCGGGGAAATCTTCGACAGGAACGGCATGGTGCTGGCGACAAACGCGGAAGTGCCCTCTCTTTATGTCGATCCGCGCCGGGTGGAAGACCCCATGGCCCTGGCCAATTACCTGAGCGTTCATTTGAACATGCCGGAGGATGAAATAGCGTCCTGCCTGGCGCGCACATCAGCCAGCGGCGCAACACGCAAGATGTACCCCATCAAGCGATGGATTACCCATATCAGCAAAGCGGAGATGGAGGAGATCGTCGCTCCCTATGATAAGGTGCTTTATCTCCAGCCTGAATCCGTTCGCAACTATCCCCACAATGAGGTCGCTTCCCACCTGCTCGGTTTTGTGAATCGTGCCGGCGAGGCAAGTGAAGGCGTGGAACGGACCTATGACGACTACCTTCGCAGCCATCGCGGCGAAATTCTGGCGCGCAAGGATCGCGACAGGCAGTTGCTTCCCTCCGGAATACTTTCGTACCAGGAACCCGAAGGCGGCGACATGGTCCAGCTAACGATAGACTGCACCATCCAGAACACCCTGGAAAACGAGCTGGACAAGCGCATGGAGGAAGTCGGCGCCAAAGCGGCCATGGGCATGCTGATGGATCCACAAACCGGCGCGGTGTTCGCGCTGGCAAGCCGTCCCGCCTTTGATCCCAATCAATATGACAAAGTGCCCGCCGAATTGCGAAAGAACCGGGCTTTGCTGGATGTGTTCGAGCCGGGTTCAGCCTTCAAAATTGTCACCGCTTCGGCCGCTCTGGAACATGGGCTGGTAACGCCTGAAACGCTTATTGATTGTGAAAACGGGGTTTTCAATCCTTACGGCCATAGCATTCGCGACTTCCATCCCAACGGCGTCATTCCTTTTATGAAAGCCTTTGAGGAATCAAGCAATATCGCTATGATCAAGCTGGGCGGCCAGCTGGGACCGGAACGGCTTGAGTACTGGATCAGGCTGTTCGGCTTCGGGGCGAGAACCAGCCCCGATTTCAAGTTTGAGAGCCCGGGCCTGTTTAGAAGCCGCGACAAATGGTCCCGCCTGACCATGGGCTCCCTCCCCATGGGCCAGGAAATTGCCGTAACCATTCCCCAGTTGGCCCGGGCTTTTGCGGTCATCGCCAACGGCGGATACCTGGTCCAACCGTATTTTGTGGAGAAGGCGGCAAGCAAACTCGGCGATGTCACCTATCAGTATGAGATGCCCTCGGCAAAACGCATCCTCTCGCCGGAAACCGCCGCCACCATGCAGATGCTATGTCACCAAGTGGTGTTGAACGGCACCGGCAAGACGGCCAACATACCCGAGTATCGCGTGGGGGGCAAGACCGGCACGGCACAAATGGCGCGAATAGGCGGCGGCGGCTACGATCCTGACCGCTACACGGCCATTTTCGCCGGGTTCGCCCCGGTTGCCGACCCGCGCATTGTGGCGGTGATTGTAATACAGGAACCTTCCATCCGCCAGCGCTGGGGTGGTTACGTGTGCGGCCCGGTGTTTCAGAAAGTTGTCCGTGACGCCCTGATACGGATGAATATTCCGGAAGACCCCGTGATTGATCCCGAGAAAGGCCCGCAGCAGGAGACATCGCCGCTGATTGCCAGGATGACACGCACGGTCGAAGAGCAGTTGCTTCAGCAGGACCCCCTGCCCGAAATAGACACAGGAAACGAAGACGCGGACACCGTCGCACCGCCGCCGCAGCCCGAAGACATGGATCTCGACCTTGGCGCGCTGATCAGCCCGCTCGATAAACTCGCACTGCTGCCTGGCCGCCGCATTGACGAGGCCTCGGAACAGGCGCTGCCCGACCTTACCGGCATGAGCAAGTCACAGGCACGCGAATGCCTGCAACGACTGGGTATCATCATGGATGCCCAGGGGGCGGGCTGGGTAACAACACAGGCTCTTCCTCCCGGAACCGTTGTGGAACAGGGTATGATTTGCGCACTGCAGTTTTCCGACAAAGTGTCCGGGAGCGCCCCCAATGACGCAGGATGATCTTGTATTACTCCTTGGCCTGCCCGCACCGCCGACCCCGTTTTCTTTCCACACGGTAACGGAAGATTCACGGCGCGCGGGAAAAGGCACTCTGTTTGTGGCGATCTCCGGCGAGAAAAACGACGGTCATGATTTCGCGGACGCCGCCGCAGCCGCAGGCGCCTCCGCCATGTTAGGAAACCGTCCGAACGTGCGCGAAATGAGCGGGATCCCTTATATTTATCATGACGCGCCGCGCCGTGCCGCCGGACTAATCGCACATGCGCTGGCGGGTGACCCGACCCACCAACAGTGTGTTATCGGCGTTACCGGAACGAACGGCAAAACCAGCACGGCATTTCTGACGCAGAAAATTCTGGACACGGCCGGCCGACACTGCGCCAACTTCGGCACCCTGGGCTACGACTTGGGTAAAACCCAACAGGCCGCGGCGCACACAACACCCTTCGGCGAAGATCTGGCGCGTTTGTTTGCGGAAGCCCGCCAGGAAGGCTGCAACCATGTGGTGATGGAGGCTAGTTCGCACGCGCTGGAACAGGACCGGGTCGCCGGGATACATTTTAACGTCGCCGCCTTTACCAACCTGACCCAGGACCACCTGGATTACCACAAAGACATGGACGCCTATCTGAAGGCAAAGATAAAACTTTTTAACAAAGTCGACGAGACCCTGCGGCGGGCCGACAGTCCGTGGCCCTGTTTCGGGGTTATTAACGCCGAAGACCCTTGCGCGCCAAAGTTTGAAGACGCCCTCCCTGGCCGATGCCACTCCTATGGAAGCGCCGGTTCCGTGCGGGCAGAAGGGCTTGAACTGTTGACCGACGGCGCGGTGTTCAGGCTGGTTTCCCCCTGGGGTGCGGGCCAGGCGCACACGCAGCTTGTGGGCCGGCACAACGTGTTAAACGCCTTGTGCGCGGTTGCCATCACGGCGGGGCTGGGCGTCCCCGTAGACACGGTCCTTGCCGGGCTCGAAGGGCTTGCCAGCGTTCCCGGGCGCTTTGAACCCGTAATCGCGGGGCAGCCGTTCCAGGTCATCGTGGATTATGCCCACACGGATGACGGGCTGCGCAATGCCTTGACCGCAGCGCGGGCGGTCTGCTCAGGACGCATCATTGTCACCTTCGGCTGCGGCGGCGACCGTGACAAGGGCAAACGCCCCAAGATGGGCGCCGTGGCCGCGGAACTGGCGGACTACGTTGTTTTGACTTCCGACAATCCACGCACGGAGGATCCCTGCCGCATCCTGCTGGATGTGGAGGTGGGCCTTCAACGCAAGGGCAAGCGCAAGGGCGACACGTATACCGTCATCGAGTCGCGGCGCGAGGCCATACGCCACGCCCTGTCCGCCGCGCGGCCGGGCGACTTGGTGCTGATCGCCGGCAAGGGGCATGAAAACTACCAGATCATCGGCACGGAACGACGTCACTTTGACGACCGGGAAGAGGCGTTGAACGCACTACGGGAAATTGGATGATGTGTTTCTCTTATACCTTGGACGAAATAGCCGAAATGACGGGCCTTTCGGCCCATCCCGATGCCGGGAGCGTCCCGATTACAGGCATTTCGACTGATAGCCGCTCCCTGCAACCGGGCGACCTTTTTTTTGCGCTCTCCGGCGAAAACCACGACGGGAACCGTTTTGTGGGAGACGCATTTGCCCGGGGCGCTTCGGCGTCCATCACTACCATTGCTCATGAAGCCGGGCCCTGCCTGGTTCACCCCGCGCCCCTGCAGGCGCTTCAGCGGCTCGCGGCGCTACATAGGGAACGTTGCACGGCCCAGGTAATTGCCATTACGGGATCCTGCGGCAAAACCACCGCGAAGGACATGGCTGCCGCCCTGCTCGGCTCAAAGTACTCGGTAATAAAGACCCAGGGCAACCTGAATAATGATATTGGCTGTCCACTTTCCCTCCTGCGCATCACCCCGGAGACGCACTACGCCGTCATAGAACTGGGAGCGAATCACCCCGGTGAAATCGCATTCCTCTGCGGCATGGCGCGGCCGGACGAGTCGGCGGTAACCATGGTGGCGCCCGCCCATCTGGAAGGCTTCGGCACGATCGAGCAGGTCGCGCGCGCCAAAGAGGAAATCGTCGAAGGGCTCGGTCCGAAAGGCTGTTTTTATGTGAACGCGGACGATCCCAGGTGCGTGGCCATGGCGGAACGCTATGAGGGTAACAAGATCTTTTTCGGCAGCCGCGGGGATGTTGTCCTGAAATCGCTGCAGTTCAAGGAATCCGGAGAAATGGTCCTGTTTATTCAACCCGGGGGAAAACTGCGGCTGCCGCTGGCGGTACGCGCCCACAGCACCAATGTGCTGCTTGCCGCAGCCATCGGGCTTCGGCACGGAATTACCGAACTGGAAGGCCCCCTCCGCGAGGCATGCAGTAACGCCTCCCGCTTCAAGGTGCTGCACCTCTCCGGATTCACCGTGCTGGACGATGCTTACAATGCGAATCCTGCCAGCATGAAGGCCGCGCTCGAAGCCTTGTCGGAGTATCCCGGAAAACGCAAAATCGCGGTATTGGGCAGCATGTTTGAACTGGGGGCCGAATCGGAAGCGCTTCACGGGGAAGTGGGCGCCGCCGCGGCCCGTTATGGAATCGACCGATTGCTCGCCATGGGACCGGACGCAGGGCACATGGTATCAGCGGCAAGGGCCGGCGGCATTGCCGAAGCCGAAGTGTTTGAAAGCCATGAAGCCATTGTAGAGACATTACGGGCGCATGTCGCTCCCGGAGATGTAATACTTATAAAAGGCTCGCGCGGCATGAAAATGGAATCCGTAATCCGGTTATTAAGCGCCACCCCCGCGCCGGGGGAATGAAGGGAATCTGTTAAATGGCCTATTTGCTGGCAGAGTTGTTCCGGGAACAGTTCCGCCTGATCAATGTGCTGAGTTACCATACGGTCCGCGCGGGCGGCGCCGCGTTGACCGCGTTCTTTCTTTGCGTGCTGCTCGGACCCTGGGTGATTGGACGCTTGAGACAGTTGAAGGTCGGCCAGTATATCCGCCAGGATCATGTGGAGAACCTGCATCAGCTCCACAAGGGGAAGGCGGGCACGCCGACCATGGGTGGTGTTATGATCGTGGCGTCCATGCTGGTTTCTCTTTTTATCTGGGGACGCTTTTCAAACCGCATGCTCTGGATCGCGGCGGCCGTGGTGCTTTTCATGGGCGCGGTGGGTTTTGTGGATGATTACATCAAACTGAAGCGGAAACATAACGCCGGCCTGAGCGCCCGCGCGAAGTTTACCGGCCAGATTTTCACTGGGCTACTGCTGGGCATCTACCTGGTTTACAACCCCATTACCGTCAGCGCCTCGTTTGTTTATCCCCGCGATGTCATCGACTGGACCGCCCTGGAGGACACGCTGATCGGGGCGGGCGAAAGCGGGTCGCCGCCCGCAGCCGCCAAAATCTGGCGCCTTTTCCCTGAAGACGCGCGCGACATCCTCCAGGAAGGACACCTGCAGGGGCGCATGGCCGAGGAGGACCGCAACGCGGTCCTAATGGGTCTTAACAGCGTGCTTCGCGACAGGTCGCTGTATGAAGCGGCGCTCTGGCCGGAGGCCGCACTCAAACCCGAATTGACCAGCCTGCTGCAGCGGGGGCTTTCAAGCCTGGGCGAACGCGAGGTCGTCCGCGTGAACCGGTTACTGGTTGAAGCCGTATTCCCTCAGGCCGTCGCGGAAAGCATGACCAGCCTGCACACCAAGATCGGCATTCCCGGTCTTAAAGAGGTCTTTATTCCGCTGGGTGTTTTCTACATCCTGTTCGTGATCCTGGTCATGGTGAGCATCACGAACGCCGTCAACCTGACGGACGGATTGGACGGCCTGGCGGCGGGCGTTTCCATCGTTTCGATCATGGCGTTTGCCGGCGTGGCGTATATTGTCAGCCGGGCGGACTGGTCACGCTACCTGTTCCTGACCTATGTGCCTGAGGCAAGCGAGCTGTTTGTTTTCGGGGGAGCGCTGCTGGGCGCGGGTCTGGGCTTTCTGTGGTTCAACTGCCATCCGGCCGAAGTGTTTATGGGCGACACGGGTTCGCTCGCCCTCGGGGGCGCCATCGGCGCCATGGCGCTGCTGACCAAACAGGAACTGTTGCTGCCCTTGGTGGCGGGCATGTTCGTGCTGGAAGCGCTGAGCGTGGTAATCCAGGTGCTCTCCTACAAACTCACAGGCAAGCGCGTCTTCCGCATGGCGCCGCTGCATCATCATTTTGAGCTGGGCGGCTGGCTGGAAACCAAGGTCACCATGCGGTTCTGGATCATCGCCCTGCTCTTCGCCCTGATGAGCCTGGGCACCCTTAAATTGCGTTAAACAGGACTTGCGGCACGCCGCAACGAAATAGAAGCAACTCTTATGAAACTAAAAGACATGCAGGTGACCCTGGTCGGTCTGGGCCGTTCTTCGCTGGCAGCGGCAAGGCTGCTCCAGCGCGAAGGAGCCCGCCCTTTTATCACCGAATCCGGGGACAGCCCCCGGATCAATCGCTGGCTGGACCTGGCGACGGAGCATCACATCCCCTGTGAAATCGGCGGCCACACCTCGGAGGCCTTTGCTGGAACGGACCTGGTGATCTTGAGTCCGGGCGTGCCGCTCACGGCCGCCTGCCTGGACGGACCGCGCGATGCGGCCACGCCCATTCTGGGAGAACTCGAGTTCGCATGCCGTTTCTGCACATCGCGCATCCTGGCCGTAACGGGCACTAATGGCAAGACTACCGTTACCACTCTTTTGGCCAACATGGTCCAAAAATCCGGCCGGACCTCGGCGTTGGCGGGCAATAATGACACCCCTCTGTCCCAGGTCATCCTGGAAGAATCCCCGCCGGAATATGTGGTGCTGGAAGTCAGTAGTTATCAACTGGAAACCATAGATCAATTTCACCCGGCGGTATCCGCCGTTCTCAACCTTACGGAAGACCATTTGGGCCGTCATGGCTCCATGGAAGGATATGCGGCGACGAAAGCCCGCATTTTTTCGCGCCAGGGGGCGGGTGACGCGGTGGTACTGAACGCTGACGACCCATGGACGGCAGCCATGCGTCCGCCCGCGGAAGTAGCATGTTTTCACTTCAGCCTGCAGGCCAAGGGGGAACGTACCCTGTTTGCCGATGAGCGGCACGTGTATTTTGAGGATACGAAGATAGTGCCTCTGACAGACAATCCTCTTCCGGGCCGGCACAACCTGGCGAACGTGCTGGCGGCGCTGGCGGTGATGAAGGCGGCGGGTTTCCCCTGGGACGGCCCGTTGGAGGGACTGCGGATGTTTCAGGGCGTCGAACACCGCATCGAGCATGTCCTCAACCTTGACGGCGTGGACTATTACAATGACTCGAAATCGACGAATGAAGACAGCCTGCGCGTCGCACTCGAGAGTTTTGACCGGCCCATCGTGCTGATTGCCGGCGGACGCGGCAAGGGCGGCGACTACAGGACACTGGTCCCACTGGTACAGCGGCAGGTAAAAGCACTGGTAATGATCGGTGAAGACACGCCAAAACTTGAAGCCGCTTTCGGAACATGCGTGCCCGCGCTCCGGGCCGATTCCATGATGGACGCCCTCAGACGGGCGCGGGAAAACGCGGAACCGGGCGACGTGGTACTTCTGTCACCCGGGTGCGCGAGTTACGACATGTACGATAATTTTGAAGAACGGGGTCGTGATTTCAAGGCATGCGCGCGGCGTCTTGCCGATGAAAAGCATTGCGAGAAAGAGAGGAACATATGAGACGAGATTCGACACTTCTTACCGTCATCACCGTGACGCTGATTCTTATCGGCCTGGTCATGATCTACAGCATTGGTGCCGTGCGCGATCCCTACGCCAAAATTTTCCTGAAACACTTGGCCTACCTGTGCGTCGGCATGATCGGTTTTGCGTGCATGGTCTACCATGACTATCACAGGTTTGGCCGGCCGCGCATGCTCCGTCTTGTCGTGTTCGCCTCATTGCTGCTGCTTGCGCTGACTTTCATACCGCCGTTCCGGCTTACCATGAACGGCGCCCCCAGATGGATCGGCATGGGGCCGGTGAGTTTTCAACCATCGGAATTCGCCAAGTTCGCGCTGGTGCTCCTGCTTGCGGTTCGGCTGACCCAACACCAGGAAAAGATCCTGAATTTTGGGACCGGATTTGTCATGCCCTTTGCGCTGGCAGGCGTTTTTGTGTCGATCATCTTGATGCAAAAAGACATCGGCATTCCCTTTGTGATGCTTGCCACAACGTTCATTCTGGTATGGGTGGCCGGGGGACGCAAGTTGTACCTGTTCCTGTGTTCCATCCTTTGCTTTATCGGCGGATGCGTGCTGATCTCCATGTATTCCTATCGCATGGAGCGCATCATGGCGCTGGGAGATCCCTTCAAGTACCGGGATACCATCGGGTATCACCTGACGCAATCTCTTTCCGCATTCGCCCAGGGCGGCTTCTGGGGCCGGGGCGCCGGGGCGGGCGAACAGAAACTGGGATACCTGCCGGCGGCGCACACGGACTTTATTTTCGCCATGCTCGGCGAAGAGTTCGGTCTGATCGGCACTATAACTACTGTGCTCCTGTTTCTGGGCATGCTTTATATCGCACTGCGCATAGCGGCCAACGCGCCAGATTTGTTCGGTTTTCTGCTGGCCACGGGCATTACCATGTTGCTGCTGGTTCAGGCCGCTTTCATCATGGCCGTGAATCTCGGCCTTGCGCCCACCAAGGGATTGCCGCTCCCCTTTGTAAGCTATGGTGGCAGCGCGCTGATTGTAAGCCTGTCCATGATGGGCATCCTTGTAAATATCGGGATCCAGGGAGAACTGGCACAATCGGAGACTCGCGCCGGTATCGCTTCCAAAGTACTTCGTCCTCCTATCTCTTCATCCCGACCGCGCCTGACGCCCACCTTCAGGGTTAAGGCCTGAGTCCGCACTGACTGACCGTATTGACAGCATTGACTGCAATGACAGTTTGTGTAACAGGCGGCGGCAAGGTATACTTTTTCTGTCTGTATGTGGTGTTTAAACCTGTGTGGCAGAAGAATCGAATACAACCATGCTGCAGCAAGGACGCAATCCCATCCCGACCCTGAGTTCTGAGAAATTTTTCACCGCCCTTTCCGCCGATGTCGTCGCACGGGTGGAAACCTTTGCGTATCAGCGGCACTATACGCCGCGTCAGATCGTTTTTTTCCCGGATGACCCGTGCGACAGTGTTTTCCTGGTAGTCTCCGGCCGGGTAAAACTTACCCAGGTATCGGATCAGGGACGGGAAATCTGCTTTCGCCACCTGGTACGGGGAGACCTTTTCGGCGAGGAGTGCCTGGTGAACCGCCAACGCCGCGGGTATTACGCGGAAGCCCTGTCCCCGACACTATTAACCCTGATACGGGGTGCCGATTTCATCCGGCTGGTCCGGGAGGAACCTGAGTTGGGGCACGCGGTGGCCTGCGCCCTGTGCCGGCGGAGCGTGGACGCCGAACGCGCCTTGAGCGCCTTTGTGTTTTCAGACGTGCGGGAACGCGTTCTGCAACGGCTCTGGGAGTTATACTGCCGCGAAAAGGAATTCAAGGACGAGTCGCTTTCCGTGACCCACCAGGATATTGCCAACCTGGTCGGCGCCGCGCGGGAAACGGTAACCTGCGTCCTGCACGAATTGCAGGATGAAGGCATTATCACGCTGGCCAACCGCCGCATCAAAATCAAGCAGCCCAAAGTCCTGTTTCAACTGGCAGGCACCGAATGACTAGGCTGGGGCATGGCGCGCAGGCCAATGAGGCGATTCCGTCCGGGCCTCGCTGAACAGGGCGGCGGCTTGGGCGACCACCTCCGGATGCTCCCCCGCCACATTCGTTGTTTCCGCAAAATCCTGATCGAGGTTATACAATTCTATGGGGGCGTCCTGTTTGTTTCGCACGGCTTTCCAATATCCCATCCGCACTGCCTGCTTAAAGGCGCCCTCATGAAACTCCCAATATAAGTATTCGTGGTGTTTCTGCTGTTCCGGCCGACCCAGAAGGTTGGGCGCAATGGAAATGCCGTCACAGGTAGGCGCCTTTTGTCCCGCAAGTTCTGCGGCGGTGGGCAGGAAATCCCAGAATGCCCACGGGTAGTCGCTTTCCGTCTTTGGGGCAATGGTTCCCGGCCACCAGGCGATGGCGGGCACCCGGATACCGCCTTCATAGAGATCGCGCTTGATGCCGCGCAGGGGCCCACTGTCCTCAAAAAAAGTGGGATCAGCCCCCCCTTCCTTATGCGGACCATTATCACTGGTAAAAATCACCAGCGTGTCTTTGGCAATCCCCTGTTCCTCCAGCAAGTCCAGCACCTTGCCCACATCCTGGTCCAGACGTGTAATCATGGCGGCATGGCCGCGTTGGGCCGGTGGCCAGGACTTGTCGCTGTAGGGCACATCGGAGGGCACTTCCATGCCGTGTTCCCGCAAACGTTTGGCCTCGTTGTTCGCATGGGGAAGCGTATAGGCCAGGTAGAGGAAGAAAGGCGCGCCTTTATGACGTTCAATAAATCCCAGGGCCTCCTTGGTAAACAGGTCGTGGCTGTAGGTGGTGCAGGTTTTGCAGATATTCGGCGCCTCCAGCACATTGCCTTCTAGGGGCACCTCCGTGTCGTTCCGCCAGAGGGTTTCGGGATAATAGTTGTGGGCGAGGTACTGGTCAGTATACCCGAAAAACTCGTCAAAGCCTTTTGCGTTTGGCGCGCCGCTGGTGCCGGTGTCGCCCAAGCCCCACTTGCCCACCAGGCCCGTGGCATATCCCGCGCTTTTCAGCACTTCCGCGACCGTCGTATCTTCCGGCCGCAGGGGAACCCGCACCCGGTCTACCATGGACGTGTTACCCCGGACAAAGGCGTGCCCCTGGTGCATGCCGGTCATCAAGGAGCAGCGCGACGGAGCGCAAACCGTGCTGCCCGCGTAGGCCTGGGTAAAGCGCATACCCTCCACGGCCATGCGGTCCAACCTGGGCGTCAGGATTTTTTCCTGGCCGTAACAGCCCAGGCCGCCGTAACCCAGGTCGTCCGCAAGAATAAAGATAATATTCGGGGGACGTTTGGCGTTCTTGGCGCGGACAGAACCCGCACCGAACATGACCGCGCCCGCCGCGGCCATGGCGGCAAGGGCATCTCTTCGATTCATATTGTTCACCATCCGGATTCTCCTTACGAGGGTGAAAATAGATGACGATCTCTTCCGGACTAGTCCTGGTAGACCATGGCCGGGACAATACCCAGTAAGCGCAGATAGACACACAGGGCACCCCGGTGGTGCGCGGTGTGGTCACTTTGCGCGGCAAACACGGTAAACTTGGGCGCGGTACCGAAAATGGGATTTTCAGGCATGGGCGCCTGCAGGTCGGTATCGCTTAATCCCTCCAGAAAACTTATGTACGAGGTGTATTGCCTTTCAAGTTCCGCAAGTGCATCCTTGAGCGTAACCGTTCGGGGATTGGCGTTTTCGATCTTTTCAAAATCCAGGTTGAATCCCTTGCCGAAAGCACCTTCCCGGAACCAGGCCACGGTCTGGGCAATATGGTTAATCTGCTGGGCTGTGGTCATCATCCCGGGGCATGGACAAAAATCACCATGCTGAGGGGCAAAGCCCTTCAGGATATTGCACAGATATTTATATTCTCTCTGAATGATCTCTGCCGCTTCTTTTCCGTTCATTTGGAATCTCCTTATACTACCTTAACTGTAACGATCACGTTTTTAAACTTGTCCGAAAAACATATTCTTCCATTTTCAGGATTCAGGGTCAAGCATCAATAAAATCTTGTGTCCAAAAGGAGTCCGTCCCCGGGCTTCGAAGCTAATGATAACCTTGGACATGGTGTCCGGCGGTGCCTCTACAAGGCATGTCTCCAAGACGGTATTTTCAAACAGTCCCATGTTTTGAGGCAGCGGAATAGTCTTTTCCAGTCCCCCTTTGCAGGCAATATAGACACCTCCCAACTTTTCTCCGGCATTTTCAGGCGAAATCAAAGCAGCCTCGCCTAGGTTGGTAAAGGTCAGACGCACCTGTATCGAACCTGCTGCTACAGGGATCGTATCTCCAGATGAGACCCGCCGCCAATTCCCGTCTCCAGTAAGAATTTCAACAACATCAAAATGGGCATCCAGATACTTGGGCGGG
>JAAYBJ010000328.1 GCA_012730105.1 Candidatus Hydrogenedentota bacterium | reverse complement strand
CGTCATTCCGGTTTTTTCGCGTTCTCTGGCTTGGATCGAAGAACGGTACTGTGCAACGCGAAAAAGACCGGAATCCAGATTCGTCCCGCTGCAATAAATGCCCATTTCCCATCTTAAAAAATACATCTGACAGGGACTGTTCCTCACGTACGGCTTTTAAAGATAGATTCCGGTCTTTTCGCGGCCTGGCACACCCTTCGATATACGCCCTTTCCCCACCGCGAAAAACCGGAATGACGTTGCTGCAGGGCGGTGTGAATGAACAAGGGCTCTTGTCCTCTGTTTTCAGGTATATTGAATATCTCCAAATAGGTTCTTCGTTCCTTCCCGGTAGATACAACAAGATTATCAGGCGAGTAGAAGTGCTGTCCTGTTCCGGATCTGTATTCTCATCATGATCAAATTCGGTATACTAGGTGCGCAACGTGTAAGCCGTCTGCTTCTTTTATTGGATCCAACTCAAAGGAGTGTACCTATGCGAAATTGGACCATGATGATGACTGTTGTATTTATGGCACTGCTCCCGGCTCTTTTCATCGGCTCGGGATCCTTCGCAGTAGCCGGTAATCCATTGGAAGGCCTTTCTCAGATTAAGCAGGGCCGGACGATGCGTTCCTCCTCCTGCGACGTGGACTGGCAAGCCGGCAACGCCGATGCACGCCCCATCGCCCCTGGTGAGACGCTTGTCATCGCGGAACTGGAGGGTCCGGGCGTCATCAACCACATTTGGAACACGGTCGCGGCCCAGGACAAAGGGTATTCACGGCTGCTGGTGCTGCGTATGTACTGGGACGGAGAGGGAATCCCCTCCGTAGAGGCGCCCTTGGGTGACTTCTTTGCCATGGGCCACGGCGTGGACCATCCCTTTCAGTCCCTGCCGGTAACGGTTACCTCCGAGGGGCGCGCGCGCAACTGCTACTGGCCCATGCCCTTTCACAAATCCGCCCGGATCACGGTGACCAACGAGGGTTCCAGTGTGGTAGGCGCCCTCTATTATTATGTGGACTGGCAGAAACTCGAAGAACTGCCGGCGAATACGGCCTATTTCCACGCCATGTACCGCCAGGAATTTCCGGCGGCTTCCGGGAAGCGCTACCTGATCGCGGACATCACGGGAACGGGCCATTATGTGGGCACGGTGCTCAGCGTGCGCCAGCACACCGCGAGCTGGTGGGGCGAGGGTGACGACTTTTGGTTCATTGACGGGGAAACGGAGCCTAGCCTGCGAGGCACCGGGTCGGAAGACTATTTCTGTGATGCCTGGGGCCTGCGCGAAATGTCCACCCCCTATTACGGCGCTCCGCTCATGGAAGGGTATGACCCCTTGTCCCGTACCACCTGCTATCGCTGGCACATCACGGACCCCGTGAACTTCAAGGCATCGCTGCGCCTGGAAATCGAGCACATGGGCGTCACCTTCAACGAAGACGGATCCGTGCGTTCCGGTTTTGAAGAGCGGGCCGATGATTTCTCGTCCGTGGCCTTCTGGTACCAGGCGGAACCGCACAAGCCCTTCCCTGCATTTCCCGAAGGCAAGGCACGCCTTTATGAAGACTGGTCCAAACTGGTGGAGGTGGAATCGAGGTTGGACTCCGCCAAGGCATCAGGCGGACCCATAAGTCTCCAGGAGGGCATTGGCACGGGCAAAGGACAGTTGTGGTGGACAGCCGCGGAACCCGATCAGTCCCTGGAAATTATTATGGATGTGACGGAAGACGGCGCCGACGAACTGTTACTGCTTCTTACCTGTTCCCACGATTACGGCATTTTTCAGATTGAATTGGATGGGGAACCCTTGGGAAACGCGGTTAATCTGTACAACCCCACGATCAAGGGCAAGGAAGTACGTCTGATTGTGCCGCCTCTTAAAGCCGGACAGCACACGCTTCGTTTCGTAAACCAGGGCAAGGATCCCGCGAGCGGCGGCTATTTCTTCGGTCTGGACGGGTACATGGTCTGGTAAAGCCCCAGAACCACGGCACCTGCGTTATCCGCGGATGAATCCTTGACGTCTCTGGGTGAGTCCAAGGAACGGCTTAATTCTTCTGCGTTGCCTGCGCAAGCCGGTTTACGCGTTCTTATTCCGTTCCAACCTATCTGGAGAGAAAGCATGCAGTTCAAACGGGCGCTGATTCGATTCCTCATTTTTGCCATGATGGGACTGCTTTTGGAAGTATTCGGCGGGGCGTTTCATGATCTGAAGGCGCTTGACTGGGATTTGCGGGGATCCACCTCGCCCTGGATGATGTTTGACTACGGCCTGTTCGGGCTGATCCTGATGCCGGTCGCAAACCCGTTAAAACGCTGGGGCATTCCCCTGCCCGTGCGCGCTTTTGTGTACATGCTGATGATTTTCTTTGTGGAGTACGCGTCAGGTTGCATCTTCCATTTCGGCATGGGGATCTGGGTCTGGGATTACAGCGACCTGCCGTATAACCTGCACGGCCAGATCGCCGCGGCATTCATACCGACGTGGTACTTCCTGGGTCTCGTAGGCGAATACCTGTATGCCCGGGTGGATGCCTGCGCGGTGACACTGACCCGGGGGCTTCGGGCGGAGCAACTTGAACGGCTGGAACCCGAACCCGTCAAAGAGGCCTCCGCACCCGCTTGATCTGAATGTTGACCGGATTACCTGGCGGAGGTGCGGAGAACATCTTCGGGAGGGGGATTCCCCTATTCGATGCCCATTTTCTTCTGCAGCGCTTCAAGGGAGATGCCCTTGGTCTCCGGCATAATGAAGATGACCCAGAGCAGCTGCAATACCATCATGGCCGCGTAAAAGGCGAAGGTGTGGCCGCCCGAGTATTCGGCGATCATCGGGAAAGTCCAGGAGATGGCCGCCGCCATGATCCAGTGGGTGAAACTGCCGAGGGCCTGGCCCCGGGCGCGCACCCGGTTCGGGAACACTTCACCGATATAGACCCAGATGACGGCCCCCTGGCCAAAGGCGTGGGAGGCGATAAAAACCAGCAGGCTGATCAGAACGATGATGCCGCCGGTCTTGTCGAAGTCCGTGCCGTACGTGTAAAAGGCCCAGGCCGTGGCGGAGAGGCTCAGGATATACCCGACGGATCCCACCAGCATGAGTCGTTTCCTGCCAAAATGGTCAATGATAAGCAGGGCCGCCATGGTAAATATCAGGTTCGTGCCGCCCACGGCGACCGTCTGCAACAGCGCGGAACCTTCACCCGCGCCCGCCATGCTGAAGATGTGGGGCGCGTAATACATAAGTGCGTTGATCCCCGACAATTGGTTGAACATGGCGATGGCAACGGCCAGCAGGATGGGCCCCCTGTAGGCGGCGCTAAACAGGGGTTCGTTCGCCTGGTGGCGTTGCAGGTCCAGGGACTCGCGGATGTCCGCAATTTCAGCGTCCACCTCTCCCCCGCTCCTGCCCAGTTTCAGGAGCACCGCCCGTGCCTCGTCGGCAAGGTCCTTGGCCATCAGCCAGCGCGGACTCCGGGGGGTCATAAAGAGCAGGAAATAAAAGGCGAATGCCGGGAACGCTTCCATGCCGAACATCCAGCGCCACGCGGTTTCGCCAACGTCCAGCGACGCGATCACATAGTTGGAGAAGAAGGCCATCAGGATGCCGAACACGATATTGAACTGGGTGATGGCGACCAGCCGCCCGCGATACCGGGCCGGGGCGATTTCCGCGATATACAGGGGCGAAATGACCGACGCGCCGCCCACGCCCAGGCCGCCCAAGAAACGGAAAAACAGGAAGGAATACCAGTCAAAGGCGAAAGCTGTGCCCACGGCGGAGATGAAATAGAGAATGGCGATGACAAAGAGGCTGGCCCGCCGCCCGTACCGGTCCGCGGGCATCCCCGCGACCAGGGCGCCGACAATGGTGCCCAGCAGCGCGCTGGCCACGGTGAATCCCAACGCACCGCTGTCCAGCAAAAAGACTTTTGTGAGCGCGTCCGTCGTGCCGGAAATGACCGCCGTGTCGAACCCGAAGAGAAAACCTCCCAAGGCCGCCACCAGAGAACTCCAGAACAGATAGAGGGAAAATGGTGCGGGTGAAGGGGCTTGCACGGTAGTTTTTGATGCTTCCATGATCCCGATTCCTTATTGGTCGGCTTCCCAGGCGGAAGACAGTTCGTTCACCGTAATTCCCGTGACAACGGCCCCGCCACCTTTTGCAAACACTTCCACGGCGACAGCGTCCCCTTCCTGCACCTGTTTCATGGGCATATACACCTGTCCGTCGTTGGCAAAAATTTCCACGGACAGGCGGTCCAACAGCAGGCGCAGTGTTATCTTGCCGTCCTGCGGTGCGAGCGGGGCTTTTTTGTCATCACAGCGCAATTCCCCCATCCCGGCATCGTAGGTAACGGTCAACCCTTGGACAATAACACCGAATTCGGCGGCCGAATCGTTTTCAAATACAAGGCTTATGTCCATCAGACCGCTGCCCGTATACTCCAGTTTCTGGGAGGCATCCCGAAGTATCGTATCCGGCAAGGCGGCGCTGTTTGTGTAAAGTGTTTCAATTTCCCGCACAGGCCGGGCGAACAGGCGTGCTCCCCTTTCCGTGGTTCGCAAGCTTAGCTCCACGGGGAAATTCATCATCTGATTGAAGGGCATGTCCTTGTGCCCTGCCGATCCCCAGGCAATCTGGATGCGGCGTCCGTCTTCAGAGGGAATATTATTGAAAGTCTGGGAGGCGTAGAAGCAGTTCCCGTAATTGAAGGGCAACGCTTCACCGTCCGGGGTAAAGGTTTTGCCGTCAAATTCACCGAGGTAGTATTCCCCCGAGGCCCCGTACAACACCCATTTCATCTTGTTTACGTCATTGTCCACGGGCAGTGGGAAGAGTTCCGGGCATTCATAAAAGCACTTCAACTCGCTTTGGCGTTCCCAGACCTTTAAATCCTTGGAACTAAAGAATCCCATGTGGTTGTCATCAAGATACAGCACCATGACCCAGTGTTTCGACGGTTCGTGCCAGATGACCTTCGGATCCCGGTTGCCGCCTACGATGTGTCCCAGCACCGGGTTGCCTTCATATTTTGTCCAGGTGCGTCCCCGGTCGTTGCTGTAGGCGATGGCCTGGGTGAATTTCGCCCCTTCCGACCAGCGGCTGGTATCACCCGCGTAGGTATAGGCGGCCACCAGCGTTTTTTCATTGCCCTGCTGGAAACCGGCGGTGTTCTGTTCATCCATCACAGCGGAACCCGAAAAAATGGTGCCCAGCGCGTCCGGGTGAATCGCGTCGCCCAGTTCTTCCCAGCGGACCAGGTCCTTGCTCACCGCGTGGCCCCAGGTCATGTTGCCCCAGTTCCACCCGTAAGGATTGTGTTGATAAAAGAGATGATACTCGCCGGCGTAATAGACCAGGCCGTTCGGATCGTTGTTCCAGCCCCGTTTTGAAGAGAAATGAAATTGCGGCCGGTATTTTTCGCGGTATAGATCTTCGCCGCCAATAATCTCATCGGCTTGCTGAATGGCGTCGAAGCCCTTGTTGTCGCGTTCCACGGCGTCCGCCCAAAGGGTCAGGCTTTTCCCCTGGAACGGCGTCAGGTCGAGAAACACCCAGAAATCCGGGTCCGCCGGGGCAAGTTCCACCTCGAATTCTCGCGCAATCTCCCCCTCCTGAAGAAGGCGCATGCACAGCTTTGTCGCGCCATTTTTCACCGGTATATTGAGATAACGGTGTTGTACATCGATGGTCCGCGTTTTCTCGGAAACACAGGGTGCGTCGCTTTGCACGAAGTGGTCGGCATTGATGTGGCCCCAGGTGCCGGCCTGCTGGTCCGTGATCTGAATCTGCACTTCTTTATCCATGAATTCGCTGACCTCCCAATGTGTCCACTTGAGTTCTTCCCTTCCGCCCGGTTCCGTGTTCGATCCGGAAGACACGCGCACAGTCTTGCCGTCAAGCAGCAGCGCCACGGAGGTATTACTGCCGTGACCGCCGCCGCCGATCTGAAAGTTGATGTAAGGCCGTTTCACCTTGAAAGGCGGAGAAGTCAACGTGCCTGTGGCGCCGTCGCCGCCGTAATAACTGTTCACCAGGCGCTTCCCGCTGAAGCCGTACACGCGCATCTGGTCGGGCAACGTGCCTTCGGCCGGGCCCGGTCCGAAGGCTTCGCCTTCAGTATGCCAGGCGCCGTAATCGGCCTTTTCAAAGTCTTCGATCAGAATGTCTGGTGCGCCCTCCGCCCCCTTAGCGACAAGTAGTGATGCCATCGCGCTCAGCAGGAGGATTGTGGTGGCGTTCCTCATATTTATGGGATTCCTTTGTTCACATTGAGAAGATTGGATATTTTCGGCGTTCTTATAAAGGCGTTATAGGGCGACCCCGTTGAATTACCGTCGTATAGTAACCGATCGATTTGACAGGCTCAAAATCGTTAACACACGGATTGTAACAGACCGACATATGTTCAGTGGACTGTTGGTAAGGGGAGTGTAATTCCGGGTAAGAGGGTGGTTCATGCACGATACATCCCCCGGCGCTTCGCGCCTCCCCCTTCAAAGGGGGACTTATTCTTGCATGCCTTTGGCGTTATGCATTGATTCATGCTTTTTAATAAAGTCTTGTTGTGACAGGAAAATTGTTTCTTTACCGAGAATCTGTCAGCGTCCGAAAGGTCCCCCTTTGAAGGGGGAGGCGCGAAGCGCCGGGGGATGTATAATCGGAGATAGTCTGATTTTTGCGTACATCTTTCCCAAGAGGGCGTTAGTACACGAACGAAATCAATTTATATAGAAACGTTTGTCCGACCAGCAGCCAATCTATTCTAACGTGGGCCTTGCCCACGTTAGTTAAGCAGGAACAGCCTTGTTTCTCCAAGGGCGAACTCCAAGTCCAAGGTGTCCGTATTTTCCGCCACTATCGAATTGTCAATAAGGTCCACGACAGAACAGGGTTGGGGAAAGGTCATGCTTTTCCGCCCCGCGCTGGTCGCCGTCAGGCTGAAAAATTTCCCGTCCGTCAGCACAACATCGTCCGTGTCACAGTACAGGTGCACACCGGAATCTTTCAGAATATTGCGCAGTAACCTGGCGGGGCAGTGCAGCGCGCCGATGTACACGCGCAGTCCGTCCGGCGTTTGCTTGAAGGCGGCGGCGGTGTTTCCGGAAGCATAGCGGCCGATACGCTCCGCCTCGGGGTCGTCTATCGCCCACAGGGGATCCAGCGGGGTTTCCGTACCGAAAGGAGTCGTCAGGCCGACCGCAAGTCCCTCAGCGGAGGCCTCCGGGAGCACCCTGCCACTTTCCGGCGCGATTCGTTTTACGTGCAGGCCGGTCATTTGCTCCAGCTGAGCGTCGTTGGCCGCATCGCCCAAGAACCCACCTCCGTAAAACCATACGGCGCTCTTCCCCCGTGTGGCCTCCGCTATCCGTTCACGCTGATGGTCATTTAAGTGGTAACAGTTGGTGAAAAAATACACCTTTACCGGAGGGACGTTTCCGTCCACAAGATCGCTTAACAGGTAAATGTCAAAGGGTGCGCCCATGCGAAAATACTGGCTGCGCATTTCATAAACCAGGGGGCTGTGCAATTGGGACGTGCAGGCCGAGTACACGGGGCTTTCTTCATCGACAATCAGCGCCACTTCCGGCACCCAGCGCTGCGGTTCCTTCAGGTTTTCCAAGTAAAAACGCTGTAGACGGCTGATGTTGTCCCAGATCTCCTTGCCATCGAGCCATCCGATACCGCCCAGGTCCATGTACCAGGCTGCCAGGCGGCGGGGCCAAATCTGGGCGAAGTTGCGCTGGTGCACCCAGAAGGTACCCTGTGGTGTGTCCACGCGACCGTATCCGGAGTCGGGCGGAGTCAACCAGGTGCGCGTGTCGTCTTCATTCAGCCAGAGTTTCCCGTGGCCGCGCACGCTGTCCACGGCGCTCATGAACATGCCTGCCCCGCCCAGTTCGCGGTCGAGATAGGAAATCGGTGAACAGAGAATGTCGATATCAGGGCATTGAAGCATGCGGGACATGGCGAGATGGCCGCTGTTCTGCGGGCCCATGGGAATGCCGTGCATGTCAAACAGATACCCGTAGAAGAAGCAGGCGAGTTTTTTACCGCGTGTTTCTTCTTTGATGACCCGCGCCATCATTTCAAGGGGTTCCACCATGGTGACTTGCTTGTAGCTAAAATAATCGATGACCGGGCGTTCCGTTAACGGATCGCGGAACAACCCGAGTGTCGTGGTGCGCTGGTGGTCGGCAGATGGAACCTGCACGGACTCGAAGGTGATGTCAGGGTCATTCCAGGCTTTTCGCAAGGCGTCGAGGGTGCCGTACCGTTGCTGAGTCCATCGGCGGAAACCGGCGTTCATTGCCGGGGAGAAATCGGAAAAGCGCGGTTCCCAGGATCGTTCATAGAACCATTCGCCGGTATGCTGGCCGCAGGGATGATAGCCCAGCATGCTGTCTCCATAAGTTGACTCACAATGCTTGATAAGCGCGCGCAGATGTGTCTGCATTTCCGACCGCCACGGCTCCGATGCCACGGACATGGAGAATGTTTTGCCGTCGTCAAAAAGCATGTTGTCGTCCGGATGTTCTTCCAGCCACCATCCGGGCGGCGCCATATCAAAGCGGGGAAGCAGCAAGGCCTGCGGATCCTCCCGAAGGGTGGTCGCCAGGCAACGGTCCACCTCGCTGAAGTCGGGAGCGTTGCCCGGTTTAGGCCAGGGCATGGGGATGCCGAAACTGTAGATGTGAACGCCCGCATCGCGTGCCAGGCGCACCTGTCGCACATAAGGAGTGTCGGGGTATTCCACGGGATAAATGGTCCAGGGTTCATTGATGTGGAGCATCATGAAATCCACGGTGCGTGCCTTGTCCGCTTTCATCCATAGGGAATAGGTGTAGGTCTGTCCCGTTGTGACGCTGTAACCGTCCTGGTACCAGTGGATGTGCATATGGTCGGCGCCCGCATTGCGGATATCCACGCGCAAACTCTGGGCGCCGCTGACTTTTGTCTCCGGGTCGGGCGACCAGTCGCATTCCGCCCCGCTTGTCGTATACAGACGCCAGTCGCGTTCAATATCCGCGTGCGTGCCTTCAAAATCACCCCCTCTAGCCCAGTTTACCGAAGGCGTATCTGCTTTCACACCCGGATACACGCGGATGTTGTCCACCCACACAGTCCCGGGTCCTTCGCCCCCCATGCGGAAATGAATGCCGCTGGCGCCGTCGGTGTTTTCCGGGGCGATCACGGTAATGCTATATTCGCGCCATTCCGTGCCCAACTTCACGTCGGTGGGTTGCGCTCCCCCGGACTCCCACCCGAAAAAGGTCAACGGGCTGACGGGAACACCGTTCACATGAATCATGGGGGATCCGAGATAGGGCTTTACCTCCGCTTCGAGCGCTTGGAGCGAGGCTGCGACAAATAACAGACAGGCCGTTACCAACACGATGTGTATGGGCTTGCCCTGTGAATGGGCCGTTGATGTCTGCATCCGCTTTCCTGTCCTTTCGTCGTGTCCATGATTGTGTCGTGTGTTCATAGAGGTGCCTTGATCCTCCCGCAAACATGGGAATCACGGTATTTCCTTAGTAGCAGCGTGTGTTATGCCAGATTGTAGCCCCCTTATTGCGCCAATTCAATCCGCACATCCAATCAAAGAGATACATTCTCTCCCGCCCAGCTGTCGGCGCACTCCACCCGGAATACCGTGGTGGCCATGCCGGTTATGCGCTGGACAAGTTGATTTGCGGGTCCTGATTGCATACACTCAGCGTTCCAAACAGGGTCAGGAATTTAACGGGATGGTCAGCCAGTGAAAAACGAAAAACATCAACATGATACGGAACCGATTTGGAACGGCGGTCTTTTGCCCAGGCTTGGCCTGATGACCGCGATCATGGTGATCATGGGCAACATGATCGGGTCCGGGGTGTTCAAAAAGGCGGCGCCCATGTCGGCAAGCGTCCAGTCGGCGGGACTAATGCTCCTCTGCTGGTTGATAGCGGGGATCATAAGCCTGTTTGGCGCCTTGTCCAACGCCGAGGTGTCCGGGTTGATCGCCGGGCCGGGGGGATTTTACGCGTTTTTCAAAAAAATGTACGGACGCGCCTTCGCCTTCCTGTTCTGCTGGTCCAGTTTTTCGGTACTCCAATCGGCCTCCATCGCCTCCATCGCGTATGTGTTCGGCCAGTCCGCAAATACCCTCTTAGGCCTGCCCCGCCTGAGCGCGTCCTGGGAGAGCATCTCCATCTTCGGCGTGTTCTTTCCCTTCGAGAACTTCGGTGTCAAGGTGTTTACCATCTGCACCTTGTTGTGCGTGACGATGGCGAACTATTTCGGTGTGATCTTCGGCGGTATCATCGCCAACATTTCCACCATGCTGAAACTACTGGGCATCGGCGTGCTCATCGTGCTGGGGCTGGCCGCAGGCAATGGCTCCATGGACAATATCCTGCCGCTGGGCCCGGCTTCCGGTGCGGAGTATGGCGACCTGGGCCTGTTCGGGGCGATGTTTGCCGCGCTCCTGGGCGCTTTCTGGGCCTACGACGGCTGGAACAACGCCATCAGCCTCGGGGGCGAGGTGCGCAACCCGAAGCGGAACATTCCCCTGGCGCTGGTGATCGGCGTGGCGGGCGTCGTAGGGGTCTATATGCTTGTCAACTTCGCCTACGCCTATGTCATGCCTGTGGATGAAATGAAGGCGCTTGCCGCTTCGGACAACAGCATTATCGGCGTGGAAGTCATGCGCAAGGCCTTTGGAAACGGCGCGGCCCAATTCGTCGCCATCCTGATACTATTGTCCACCTTCGGCGCCATGAACTGCCAGCTGATGACGCCGTCGCGCATGTATTTCACCATGGCGAACGATGGCCTCTTTTTCAAGGCAGCGGCGAAGTGCCACCCGAAATATCACACTCCTTCCACGGCATTGCTCATGCAGGGCTGCTGGGCGTCCTTCCTGGTGTTGACGGGCACCTTCGACCAGCTTACTGATACGGTGATCTTCGCCTCCTTCATTTTCTACGGGGCCAGCGCCTTTGGCGTGTTCGTGCTGCGCCGGTCTATGAGGGACGCACATCGTCCCTATCGGGTACACGGGTATCCTTTTGTGCCAGCCATCTTCGTGCTGTTCTGCTTTGCGCTCGTGATCGTGACGATCATCCAGCAGCCGCGCGAGGCCATTATCGGCCTGGTGCTGATCTTTACCGGCTGGCCCTTTTATTTCTATTGGACGCGACGCCGCCCGGAGGCGTAAATCGCGCAGGACGCTGTCTGGACGGTGCTATTCATCCTTGGGGGGCGCGGGAACACGGACAGCGTTTTTCGCCCGGGCGACCCACGCTTCGTCTCCATACAAGCCCACCGTGGAAAGGTCAATGGGCTGAAATCCCAGTTTGACAGCCGGGGAATCCGGAGATAGTGCAAAGTCCCGGTTTTCGATATCGGCAAAACCCGGGTCGGCAATCACGGAATGGACGTCATACCCGGCCTGCTGCCATTCGGCGAAAGGTTTTCCGGCAAAGCTAATTTCGCGGCCCGAGGCGTCCCAATAACAGTTCTTGTCCATGGCATACTTGCCGTTCTTCCAGGTGCTGCCCAGGAGATTGCCCCGGCTGAAATAGACAATGTTGTTTTCAAAGAATAAGGAAAGATGCTCCTCGTCCCGGGAGCGTATGATCTGGTCGCGCTGGGAAAAGGCGAAGATATTATTCACCACGCGGTTCTCCCGGCCATAGTGCTGGTGGAAGCCCCCCGTTCGGGTGTTGTACACCACGTTATTGGTGAGCAGGATTTCCGAACTGCCCTCGTCCGTGTAGAGGCCCCAGCCGCCGGATATGTTCCCGTTCGACAGGATATCGTGGATATAGTTGTTGCGCAGAACGGTGCCGGGAGAAATGCCCAGCGTATAGATGCCGCCCATGTCGCTTAACTGGCCCTTGCCCAGGTTGTGGATATGGTTGTATTCGATGACGTTGTGGTTGGCCGAAGAGGGCGCGTAGCCCCAGGACCAGCCGACCGACACACCGGAATAGCGGAAGTCACAGATCTCGTTGTGGGAGATGGTGTTGTGGGAACTGCGCCCTATCCAAACGCCCACCGCGCTGCGGTAAATACGCCCGCCATCGTGGAGCAGGCAGTTGTCCACCACATTGTGGGATGTTTCATGGGCGGGTGTCGGCGGGTCGCCTCCTTCGCCGATGCGCACGCCGCCCGCGCCCAGGTCGGTCAAGGCGCAGCGCTGCAGCCGGTTGTTCTGGCTGCCGGCCCGGAACCAAACGCCGTAGCCGCCCACATGGGCGACTTCGCAATCTTCGAACACGCAGTTCCGTGCGCCCACTGTTTGTATGGCTGCTTCCACGCTGTATTCCGCCTGCCCGTCACTGTGGCCTGACGGCCCCACCGGCCAGTCGCCGTATCGCATGGACAATCCCTTGAAATGCAGGTGGGAAACAAAGGCCTCCTCTTCGGGTTTCCCCTGAAGCAGGAGGAACTGACGGAGCCTGGGAATGACCGCTTCGACAGTTTCAGGGCTTTCCCCGGGTTTGGGCAGGTAGTGCAGCACGCCGTCCCGGCGGCTCAGGCACCATTCTCCCGGCAGTTCCAGTGCGTCCAGCAGGTGTTCCACGAAATACCACTGGTCGTTCTTCCAGTAGGTGAAATGCCAGCGGGCCGGACCCGTGAATTCCACAATCCGCTGTTCCAAGTCAAGCGCTTTGACCCGGTGCAGCGAGGTGGCCCAGGAATGAAAGACCACGAAAACCGCGTCGTCCAGGTGTTCCCATTGCTTGACGTCGCCCTCGCGGAAACGGAAACGGGTGCTGCTCTTCACCTCTTCGCCCGTGTCGGATTTCGTTTCCATGACCGGGCCGTCGCCATAAAAGAAATCCGTTTCCGCCGGGTAGTCTCCCGCGGTGTGGGCCGCCTTGGGGTAGCGCGCGGGATCGCGGCGTTCGCCGTTGACCCAAAACGCGCCCACGGTACCGTCTTCCGACTTCGCCTCGGGAACATCGGCCTTCCAGACACCGTTTTCAACGCGCCAGTCCGTGATGCGCCGTCCCCCGTGCAGCACGGGATGCTCGCCCGGCGCGGCGGCATAGACCACCGGCGCTTCCGCCGTTCCCGAATCCTGCGGTTCAAACACCAGCGCTTCGGCAAGGGGATATTCGCCCCCGCGCACCAGCACCGTAACAGGCACGCCGGGCAGGCCGCCGCCTTCCGTGCGCAGGGCGCGCAGCCGATCCCGCGCCCCGGCGATGGTGGCCAGCGGGCCGTCGCTTCCGGACACGTCCGGCTCCGCCAGCGTTCCCGACCAGCCGTCATTTCCGGCGGGGGACACATACAGGGTCAGGGAATCGGGCACCGCCAGGACCGGGGCGGCAAATGAAAAGCAGGCAGCCAGAAGGGCAACGAAAGCCTTGTGCATGGGAAATCCTCCGTAAGGGTTGTATAGGTAAATCTATTATACGCGTAAAAGACAGCGCCGACAAAGGGCTTTTTTCTCAGGGTAGGATAAGTTGCATTCCTGTTTGGCAAGTTGTAGAGTATCGCTTGTTTCAGCCCGTTTTTTGCCGTTCCCAAGCGCCTTCCTCATGGTCTTATGCTTTTGCGGCAAAGCGTGCGAAATGCAAACGCCGATTGAAATGAATGTTTTTCCCCCTGCCTCTCTTATTATCACACTACCATTGTGTTCGGTGCGCCTCACCGGCGTGTTGAACAGGGCCGTTTTCGGGAAGTTATGAAAACCTACATTGTTGTCGAGGACCCCAAGCGCTGGAACCTCAAGGTTCCCGGCGTGGAAGTCGTAAAAGCCAGGGACTACCTGGCCGATGAACGGTACAGCGAACCGGGCACCGTAAAGGTGCTGAATTGCTGCTACTACTACCATTACCAGTCCACCGGCTATTACGTGTCGCTGGTGGCGGCCGCGCGCGGGCATTACCCCATGCCGTCCGTGCAGGCCCTGCAGGACATGCGCCACAATGTGGTTATCCGCCGCGCCTCCCATAATCTCACCATGCAGATTCAGCGCAGTTTCAAGGGCATGCACGGCGATACCTTCGAACTGAGCATCTACTTCGGCAAAAATGTGGCGCACCGGTATAACACGCTCTCCAAGATGCTCTTCAATTTGTTCCCTCTCCCCTTTTTCCGGGCTTTTTTTATCCGGGAAAAGGGGGAATGGCTGCTGGATGATGTTCGGGTAATTGCGGCGCGCGATATCCCGGAGCACCACCATCCCTTTGTCATGGAACAGATCTCCCAGTACGTCGGCCGGCATGTCTGGAAGCGGCGCGGAAAGAAGCAGCTGTATCACTACGAAATGGCCATCTTGCACAGCCCCGAAGATCCTACCCCGCCTTCCAACGCCCAGGCCATACAGAAATTCTGTCGGTCGGCCGAACGCAACGGCGTGGGCGTGGAAATCATCAACCGCTATGATTACGCCCAGTTGGACCGCTACGATGCCCTCTTTATCCGGGATACCACGGCCGTGAACCACTATACCTACCGCTTCGCCCGGCGCGCGGAGTCTGTCGGCATTCCCGTTATTGATGATTCCCTGTCCATTCTGCGTTGTGCCAACAAGATTTTCCTGGCGGAACTGATGCGCCGTCACGGCATCGCCACGCCCAAGTCGCTGATTATCGGCAGGCATACCGCCCACAAGGTGAAGGAACTCATCGGCTTTCCCTGTGTGCTGAAGATTCCGGACAGTTCCTTCTCCCTGGGGGTGTACAAGTTCAATACCCAGGACGAATTCAAAAGCGCCGTGGAGACCTATTTCAAAGATTCCGAACTTCTGCTGGCCCAGGAATTTATCCCCACGGAGTTCGATTGGCGGGTGGGGGTGCTGAACCGACAGCCCCTGTTCGTGTGCCGGTATTATATGGCGGAGAAACACTGGCAGATTTATAATCACCATACGCCGAACGGCACCGATTGCGGTATGGCGGACACCCTTGCCGTCGGGGACGCACCGAAGAAGATTATCGCCGCGGCCTTGCGCGCCGCCGGCACCATCGGCTACGGCCTGTACGGCGTGGATATCAAGGAAATCAACGGCCGGCCTTGTGTTATCGAGATCAACGACAATCCCAATATCGACGCCGGCATCGAAGATGAAGTATTGAAGGACGAATTGTACGACCGGGTTATCCTCGAGTTTGTGCGACGCCTGGATTTGAGCCATGGCAAATCCTGATTTTTTGGCCTCTCCCGACTATCCCCTCTCGCTTTTTCAAGCCGTCGGCATGGAACTCGAGTACATGATTGTGGACCGGGATTCCCTGTCCGTGCGGCCCCTGTGCGACCGGCTGCTTCAGGCCGCCGGAGGCGTGCTGGACAACGAAGTCTACCCGGAAGGCGAAAACGGTCCGGCGGCCTGGTCCAATGAACTGGTGCTGCATGTGGTGGAATTCAAGACGCCGGCGCCCGTGGCCTCCCTGGAGGGATTGGACGCCCTGTTCCTGGCACAGGTGGCCCATGCGGACGCGATGCTGTCTCAATGGAACGCCCGGCTCATGCCGACCGCCATGCACCCGTGGATGAACCCGCATACGGAAACGCAGCTCTGGCCCCACGGCAGCCGTGACATCTATGAAAGCTTTAACCGTATCTTTAACTGCAGGGGACACGGCTGGGCCAACCTCCAGAGCGTTCATATCAACCTGCCTTTTGCGAATGATGCGGAGTTCCGGCGACTGCATGCCGCCATACGCACCGTTCTGCCCCTGCTCCCCGCCCTGGCGGCCAGTTCCCCTGTCATGGACGGCACGCTGACCGGCTGCATGGACAACCGGCTGGCCGTCTATCAAAATAACTGCGCCCGTATCCCGCAAATCACCGGCAGCGTGATTCCCGAAACCGTGCGCGGACGTCAGGAATACGAGAACCGTATTCTCCACCCCATCTATCAGGCCCTGGCGCCCCTGGATCCGGAGGGCATTCTGCGCCATGAATGGGCCAATGCCCGAGGCGCCATCGCCCGTTTTGACCGGGGGGCCATTGAAATACGCCTGCTCGACATCCAGGAATGCCCGAAGGCGGACCTCGCCATCGCGGCACTGGTGTGCGCCGTGATCAAGGCCCTTGCGGAGGAACGCTTTTCCACGATTGCGGAACAGGAAGCCTTGTCCACGGAGCTGTTGGCCGGGGTGCTCAGGGAGGCCATCCGTGACGGCGACACGGCTCTTCTGGAATGCCCGCCCCTCGCACGATGCCTTGGGTTGCCCGAAACCCGCCAAACCCTGGGCGAAGCCTGGCAACAACTCGCGGCGCGAACCCTTCCCCTTGCCTCCCCTGCCCTGAATCTCATTTTCGAGAAAGGCTGCCTCGCCCGGCGCATTACCCAGGCCCTTCAACAGCGGGGCCGGTCATCCCTCCACGCGGTGTATGCGGAACTCTGCGCGTGCCTGAAGCACAATCGGATGTTCAACGACTGATTGATGAGAACCGCTTATTCCGAATCCCGGGGACTTTTTCGTAGGCCGGGTAGAGCGGAACCATGTATGACCATTTAACAGCCGAAGCCGGTACCGATAATGCGGGGAAACCTTGATAGGCCTATCCGGCAAAGCGAAACCCGCCTTTGTCTGACGCTGCGAACGAACTACTTTCGGAAATGGGCCGCCGCGATCGTCATAGAATTTTCGAAAAACGTTTTCTGGCCACTGACGCAACCGGTTTTAGTCCCGCAGGAACGGTTGAGGGTAGCCCGCTTCTTCAGCGGCGGGGACGGTTCGGCACCCCTTTGAGTCAGTCCTGTAGGGACGGTTGAACAGAAAACGAATTCAATCGTCCCTACAGGACTCAACACAGAACGGTACATCGGATTCACCCGCCACTGAAGTGGCG